>JADGNO010000185.1 GCA_017883405.1 Occallatibacter sp.
CAGCCGCTTTCTCAAAGCTGGCCCGTGGCGGCGCCGGTAGCTGCGCGCTTGGAATCCTGGCCAGCAATGAAGCGGCGCGGATGCGCACACCGCGAATGGGATCCGAGAGAAGCGGCGAAACAAGCGGCAAGAGCTGGGCGCTGGGAAGACTTTCAAGCATATCCAGCGCACCGATGCGCATCATCGGATCCGAATGCACCAGCGCCACTCTTGCCAAATCGACGCTTGAAGGCGTTAGGCGGGATGCCAGTTCGTTCAACGCGCTGGCACGAGCGACTACGGGAGCGCTGCCATCGGATGCCACGGCGCCCAGTAGCGCGGCGGCATCCGGCTGTCTGGTCCACGACGCATGGAACGCCTCGGCAAATTTCTGAAATCCCTTTCTGGTTGCTCCATGCCAGCCTTCAATCGTCGACGCGGCCCATTCGGCGTTCTTGTCATGATGGCAGTCATTGCAGGCATTCGGCGTTCCAAACTTGACTGACAGATCGGGGCGCGGAATGCGGAAGCTGTGATCATGGCGCGAGTCCACGACCATGTATGTGCGGCTGGCCATATGGCATGATGAGCAGGCGGCTGCCGGACTTGCCGCTGCATGACGGCTATGTGTGGCCGCTGCATACTTGCCAGAGTCGTGGCATTGCACGCAGACGCCATCTCCGGGAGCGCGCAATTTCGCGCCGTGGGGCTCGTGGCAATCACTGCAGGTAACGCCTGCGGCGAACATCTTGCTCTGCTTGAATGAGCCATAATTGTATACCTCATCGAGCATCTGACCATCCGCATCGTAGAGCCCGCGGGTAAGCGGCGAGACGAAATGCGTGTCGGAAAGTGGTTGTCCGGGAACCCAGTCCTCGGAAAATTCGGAACGGCGTGCGTGGCAAAGACCGCAGGTCTCTACCTCCTTGCGCACTAAGGCCGGCGCGTAACTACGCGTAGCATTGCCGGTCTTCGGATCGATCGGCCAGACAACGCTGGTCCGTTCGTCGAACCGAACGAGCAAGCCCTTGTTGCGGTCTTCAGTTTTTCCAAATGGCCACCAACTTTTCTGATCTTGCGCCCAACCGACGTGCCGTGACCCCTGTCCATGACAGGTCTCGCAGCCCACGCTGATTTCGGCCCAGGTCGTAGCAAAGCGATCATTCTTGGCGTCGTAGTTTTTTCGGATGCCGGTCGAGTGGCACTCCGAGCACATGAAATTCCAGTTCTGGTTCAGCTTGGTCCAATGCAGGACATCGTCGTGCTTGATCTCCTCGTTAGGATACAAATGAAACCAGCGCTGACCTCCTTTATCCTTCGGTCTGCTGTCCCAGGCGAGTGAAGGGACCTGCAACCGGCCGTCGGGAAACTCGATCAGATACTGTTGAAGCGGATCGACACCGAAGGTGTATTTCACCTCAAAGGTGGCAAGCTTGCCGTCTGGACCATCAGTTTCAATTAAGAACTTCCCATCCCTACGAAAGAACCGCGATCGAACGCCATAATAATCGAAGCTGACATCGGAGAAGTCACCGAGCACGGATTGCTCGGTGGCCCGATCCATGGCGTGCTTGTGTTGCGAAGAGCGCCATAGGTCACTCTCTGCTCGGTGGCAATCGGCGCAGGATTCGCTGCCGACGTAGCTTGCGGCCGATGCAGCCACGTCTCTTTTGGCGCTGAATGGAGCCAAAGGTAGGCCAGCGGCGATGTAGAATACGGCGCCCCCGGCCAACGCCGTTACAGCCGCGATTCCGAAAAGGGCCCAGTTGACGCGCCGCCGCCCTGACCACGTTTGTTTGCGCGCAGGTGTCTGCTCTGACTTTGTGGTCGAAGCTTTGCTGTTGCGCTTTAGTATAGCCATCGACGATGCTGTTCCCTCAGTACTTCGTCCCACATAACCGGAAATTCCGCGAGCGGCACGAAGGCGCTGCGTCCGTAGGTGCGGCGACTTGCCAGTATGGCTCGGCAGCCTGTGCCGGCGATATGAGCGTCAGCGGTTTCGATCGGTAAATTTATGTTCCAGTGGCGTTCGGCGCACACAGCCCATTTGGCCTCGGTGTCCACATCCAAAGCAACAGGCGAATGTGAAACCGCATTTTTGATGCGCGGAGGGCCGCAATCTCAATTCACGTGTGCACGAGCAGCGAAGGTGCCCGAACGGGCGGAGGAGCTACTGCCGGCGCAATAGCAAATGTAAACCAAGTATTCCGGCCTACTGCTCGGCTCACCGCATCGAACTCTTTGTAAACTTAAGGCTCAAATAGCCCTGCATAGTTCCTACTGCAAACAGGTGTCCTATTTGCGGACGATGGCGGAGACGCGCGATTTGAAGTCGCCCAAGATCGGAAGAGTCGGCCTCAACCGATGGCGCGACCTTACTGGGACGGAAATGCCTACTATTGACTAATGACACGCTGTACGTCGGCAAGGGCCTGCTCGCAGGCATCCTTATCTCCAGCGGTATCCGCTTTGCGAGCACGGGCTATTGCGTCTTTGACTTTCTCCACTGCGGCTGGCGACAGTGTTCCGAGTTTGATTTCAGCTTCGGCCATCGATCGGGGAGATGGTTGACGATGCATTTTGGCGCTAGTGCTCTCACCCGCATCCGGACCGGCCGCGGCAATCGCCTCCACCTTGTCGCGGATACTCGCTTCCGTACGTTCGATGTCCTTCGAACAAGGGCCCGCTTGGCAGGGTAGCGCTAAAAGCAAAAAACTTGTTGTGCTAATCACCAGTAATTGCCAAGCGGCCATATCGCCCTCCTTATCTCTTGCCTGCAACACCCCTTTTGGCATCGAATTGGCCCAGAACCCTTGACGCATATCAAAAAGAACTTTGGACAACCATGACAGCTTTGACACTTTGCGACAATCGGGCCCGCGCCGACAAAGTGATCCAATAAAAGCATTGATGGCGGGCTCCTGGCACTGTTGCCCGTCGGCAATGCCTACTCCGCGGTCGTTAGCGGAGGGAAAGCGGAAGTGGCCCATGGGTGAAGTCAACGCAATTGTGCGTCTGCAACCGGCGACACTACCGCTACTGAGGAGACGCTATGAACAAGCTAATTTCCAAGCTCAAGGAAGAATTGTTTGCAGTGCTCCCGCCGACGATCTTTTTTTTCGTAGCTCTACACGTCGTAGTATTTGTCCGCGTATTGATGCTGAAGGGAGCGGGGTTAGCGCCGCTATCGACAGTCTCGATTGCTATCGCCGCTCTAATTCTCGGCAAGTCAGTGCTTATCGCGGACATGTTGCCGATCATCAACCGCTTTCCCGAACGACCGTTGGTCTACAACGTGTTGTGGAAGACGTTCATTTACTTGCTGGTATCAGCGCTGATTCATTATCTGGAACGTTTGTACGATTTCTCGCAGCAAGCCGGAGGAATTGCCGCTGGGAATGATATGCTGTTGGCTGAAATCGTGTGGCCGCACTTCTGGGCGATCCAGATCGTTCTGCTCGTGCTAATTCTCATGTACTGCACAATGCATGAATTGGCACGCGTAATTGGCGCGGATATGGTTCTGCGCATATTTTTCGGCCCCGTTCCAGCCCGGACGGTTTGAGTGCCCGCTGCGCCTTGATCGTCACATC
>JADGNO010000186.1 GCA_017883405.1 Occallatibacter sp.
GTTGGCGACACCTGCACCCTGGCGGTGAACGGTGAGATCGTGAACACGGTGAAACTGAGCGTTGACAAGGGATACGTGGGGCTTGAGTCAGAGGGATACCAGATCACGTTTAAAGATCTCAAGCTCCGCCAGTTACCGTGATGTGGAACGCGCAATAACCCAGCTTCAAATCGGATAGCGCTCGGCCGCAACGGCGGCCGCCGTTGCGGCTCTGCTGAATGCCACCGCATCGCCAGGTGTAAATCTTGCGAGCCTGCGCAAAATGGCCAACTGCATTTGCAGCGCGTCTCCCTCAGCACAGGCGACAAGCACTCTTCGTGCAGCCTGCTCGGCAAGCGCTATCGATTCATCTGCGAGCAATCCCGTTATTGCTGCGGCCACCGGAGCCGAAGCCTTTCCACTGTCATTCATTTTGCGTGCCCGCAGCAGCGCCGACTCCAGCGCAAATATCTGGCTGATGGTATCGGCAAGATCCGCCATGATTTCCTGCTCATTTTCAAGCGCCTTCATGAAGCGCTGGCTGGCAACTCCGGCCATGAACAGTGCAATTTTCTTCATCGCGGCTACGACCGTGGCTTCGCGTGTCAGCGGCAGGTCGCCGTCTGCTCCGTTGTCAAAACTGGGCGGCTCCATGATTTCGTCCATCACGCGCTTGATGGCTGCCATCACGGGAAGCTGGCCTTTCATGGCGCGTTTCATAATCCAGCCGGAGACTATAAGGCGATTAATTTCATTTGTGCCTTCAAAAATGCGATTGATGCGCGCATCGCGATACAAACGTTCAGCGGGATACTCTTCGACATATCCGTAGCCGCCCATTGTGGCCACCAGTTCGTCCGTCACGAAGGAAAGCATCTCTGATCCGTAAACCTTCATGATGGAGCACTCGATTGCATACTCTTCGACCGTGGTGCGCGTTTCCTGCTCCGTAGGCGCGTGATCGCTTCCGATCTGTTCCAGGCGCGCGTCCATCATGCCCGCAGTGCGATACACCATGCTCTCGGCAGCAAAGAGACGTGCGACTGACATTGAGATTTTGCGCTGAATCATGCCAAATTCGGCAATCGATTTTCCAAACGCGTGCCGCTCTTTTGCGTAACGGACCATGTGGGTGAGCGCAAAGCGAGCACCGCCGACGCATGCCGAACATAACTTGAAGCGGCCTACATTGAGCACATTAAAGGCGATGTGATGTCCCTTGCCCGCTTCACCCAGAAGATTCGCGGCGGGAATCTTGCAATCGGTCAATACGAGAGGACATGTGGACGACCCGTGAATGCCCAGCTTGTGTTCTTCATTGCCAACCGATAGCCCGGGCGTATCGCGCTCGATGAGGAATGCGGAAAATTTCTCGCTGCCATCGGGCTCGATAATCTTCGCAAACACCGTGTAAAGGCCCGCGATTCCGCAGTTGGTAATCCATTGTTTTTCGCCATTGAGGGTATAGTGCGAGCCGTCTGCCGACAGCACCGCGCGGGTGCGAATATGCATTGCGTCCGAACCGGAGCTTGCTTCAGAAAGCCCGTATGCACCGATCCACTCGCACGTTGCGAGCTTGGGAAGATAGCGCTGCTTCTGTTCTTCAGTTCCATACCAAATGAGGGGCAGCGAGGCGATTCCGATATGCGCGCCGAATGCGGTTGAAAAGCTTGCCAGCGTGGAAATGTGATCGGTAATCAGGATCGAGCTGACTTTGTCGAGGTTCAAGCCGCCATATTCTTCAGGAATATCGACGGCAGTAAAACCCAGATCGGCAGCCTTGCGCAGCACGCCGATCATGACTCCGGGCTGCTTGGCTTCAATTGCCTCAATGGCAGGCTGAATCTCCTCGCGAGCAAAGCGCGCCGCTGTAGCGGCGACCTGCTGCTGCTCTTCGTTGAGGTCTTCGTGGGTAAAGATCTCGGCGGGAATGCGGCTCTCAATAAGAAAGCTGCCGCCCGGCGCGGCAACGATGGGCGATTCCGTGTGTGTGCTCATGCTGGAACCATCTTCATTCAGCACAGTACTGCAATGGGTTACAAGTGGGCAAATCTCGCCCCAAGATGGTACAAGCGACGGATCTAAAGTGCTTCTCTTAGGTTTTTTCGATAGCGTTCGAATGATTTGCGTCCCATCCTGGTAAGGCGCAACAGCGTCTGGGGCACCTTGCCCCGGAAAGTCTTCTCTACATGGATATATTCCGCTTGCTCAAGTCGTGAAATATGGCTGGAGAGTGTCCCCTTGTTCATGCCGGTTTCGTATTGCAGGTAGAGGAAATCAGCCTGATCCACGCTATAGAGCAAGGTGATGATCATTAGGCGGCCCGGCTCGTGGATGATGCGGTCGAGTTCGGCGATGGATTGTATCTGGTGATTCAATCGGTCTCCGACCCTGGACTGGGTGTGTGGCGGACGTAGATGTAGAGACTGATGCCGCCCGAGATCAGGGAGATTGTGCTCCACGCAAAACAAAGGAGCAGAAATGCTCCACCGATCTGAGCGAAACCGGGAGGAGCCGAATGACCCGCGATCGATGCAAGCACCGAAGCCGGCAGGAAGGCAACTATTACGGCTGAAATGGTTAATATGCCGGCGACAATCCACTTCCAGTGAGCAGCCAAAACTACTCGATACACATACATGCTGACGAAGACGAGACTGGCGATCAGGAAGGCCGGAGTGGCTGCTCCCATGGGCCTCTTTGAAAAGGTATAAGCGGATAGCGCCACAAGTGCTGCAACCAAAAACGCAATTATGAATACCCACACAGCTGACGATTTTCTGTAGGAGACAAATCCGGTCCGGGGATATGTGATGCGAGTCTTGATAAATTTTGTTCCGAAGTAGAGACCCGCGCTTAATATTCCCACGTATACAAAAAGAGTCCACATGCTGTGCCAAATGGAATTCACGGACGAATGTGTCTGTAGCCAGATAAGGACAAAATAGCCCATGCCCAATGCACCCATACCTAGTTCCCAAACGCCATCAATGTTGCAGTAAAGCGCAGGTCGCTTGAGAAGACTTTCAATTTGCTCCATCTCTCTTCCTCAACTTTCGCAGCGGGAAGCATTGATGATCAGGATGCATGGCAATTCCTGCTCCCACATGCGCCAACTAGTTTGCGCTACCAACCGACTTTTGTCAACGATTAATTCCCCTACTAATTCCGGCTCGTATGAAACACGGGTGGCGCCGGGTTTCAGCTGGTGATCCCTCAAGAGTAGGTCGTGTCTCATATTCGGAGTCAATAAGTGGTACCCAGGTTCTGTATTCTGTGTGACGACGCATCAAGAGTCACACACGCGCATTCGGGGGTTATGGCATGGAAACCGGGTTAGCTAGAAAGACTGTACTGATTACAGGCGCCGCGAGCGGAATCGGCTTTGCCACTGCACGAGCCTTTGCTCGGGAAGGCACGCAGCTCGCGCTCATCGACCGCGACAAGGCGAAGCTTGCGGAGCGAGCCGGCGAGCTGCGCACCTACGGACATCGGGTGATCACTGCCGCGGCGGATGTTTCCAACGCGGAGGGTGCCACCCGTGCTGTGAATGCAATTCTGGCGGAGATTCCCGAAGGCCCGGATGTGCTGGTGAACAATGTCGGCTTCGCCGCTCCCAAGGCGTTTATGGACATCACAGACGATGAGTGGGAGATGAGTTTCCATATCAATTTCATGGCGGCGCTTCGAATGACGCGGGCGCTGCTGCCGACGATGCGCAAGCGCCCAGGGGCAGCCATTGTGAACAATGCGTCAGACCTGGGGCGTCAGCCGGAAGCGATTCCCGCGGATTATGCGGCCATGAAAGCGGCGCTGCTGAGCCTGACCAAAAGCCTTGCGCGAGCGGAGGCACCCGCGATTCGAATCAACGCTGTTGCACCGGGCCCGATCTGGACGCCGTTCTGGACAAATCCCGGAGGCTTTGCCGATTCGCTGTCCGCGGTTCACCAGATGCCGCCGCGCCAGGCTGTGGAGCATGAGATGAAGTTGCGCCAGTTGCCGCTGGCGCGGATGGGCGAACCAGAGGAAGTTGCCAACGTTATTGTTTTTCTGGCTTCTCCGCTCGCATCGTTTGTCACGGGATCGGTGTGGGGCATCGATGGCGGCAGCATTCGCAGTTTGATCTAAGGGACCGGCAGCTTCAGTCGCTCGAACCAGAAACCTGAGGCACGCCTCACGCCGGCAAAACCCCTGAATCACGTACAATTACGGGTATTCGGTACCTGGAGGCCTGCTCTGCTCGCAGCATGCATCACCCGACTTGCCATTGCCGCCGGCCCGCTGCAGGCGCTCCCGACGCAAGCTGCCGCGTATCTTGCACTTGCGCCCCAAAACGACCTTCGCCACCAGGTGAAGATGCTGTTCACCGACCCGTTCTCCACGGTGACTTACCACTGGAATCTTTTCGACGCGCTGGTGCTGCTGCCTTATTTTGCTGTGATGATCGTGCTGGCTCTGTACGGCGTACATCGCTACACCATGTGCTACCTGTACTTCAAATACCGGAAGAACTACAACCCCAATCCCGTTGGCCATTTTGACGACCTGCCGCTGGTGACGGTGCAGCTGCCCATATTTAATGAGCAGTTTGTAATTGACCGGCTGATTGAAGCCGTTTGCGCGATGGAATATCCGCGTGAAAAGCTGGACATTCAGGTACTGGATGACTCGACCGACGAGACGCAGGAAGTAGCCGCCGGAATTGTGGAGCGCTACGCTGCTTTGGGGCACCCTATCCGCTACATCCACCGCACCAATCGCCATGGCTTCAAGGCGGGCGCACTGGATGCAGGGCTCAAGGTGGCAAAGGGTGAGTATGTGGCGATCTTCGACGCCGATTTTGTTCCGCCGCCAGATTGGCTGATGAAGGTGATCCATCACTTTGCTGAACCGGGGATCGGCATGGTGCAAACGCGCTGGACGCACCTCAATCGCAACTACAGCATGCTGACACAGATTGAAGCCATCCTGCTGGACGGCCACTTTGTGCTGGAGCATGGGGCGCGTGCGCGAACGAACGACTACTTTAATTTCAACGGCACTGCCGGCATGTGGAGAATCAAGGCAATCTACGATGGCGGCGGGTGGCAGCATGACACACTCACAGAAGACACCGACCTGAGCTACAGGTCGCAGCTTGCCGGATGGAAGTTCAAATATCTGCCTGAAGTTGAGTGCCCATCCGAATTGCCGATTTATATGACGGCATTCAAAACGCAGCAGGCGCGCTGGGCGAAGGGGCTCATCCAGACAAGCATTAAAGTTCTGCCGCAGGTATTCCGGGCAGACGTGCCGCGGCGCATTAAGGTTGAGGCGGTGTATCACCTGACGGCGAACATGAGCTATCCGCTGATGGTAATCATGTCAGCGGCGCTGATTCCGGCGATGATCTGCCGGTTCTATCAGGGCTGGTTCCAGATGCTGCTGATCGACGTTCCGTTGTTTACGGCCTCGACATTTTCAATCGCAGTGTTTTACGTGATGAGCCAGCGCGAGCTGTTTCCGAAGACCTGGAAGAAGACATTTCTGTATCTGCCGTTTTTGATGGCGCTGGGTATTGGACTGACGGTTACCAACACCAAGGCTGTGATGGAAGCGCTGCTCGGCATCAAGAGCGCGTTTGTGCGCACTCCCAAATATCGTGTGGCGAAGAAGGGCGAGAAGTCGATGGCCGCGAAGTATCGCAAGCGGTTGAAGCTGGAGCCGTGGATCGAGCTGGCATTGGGCTTCTACTTCCTGGGCGCGATTATTTACACCTTCATGAACCAGAACTATTTCACGGCGCCATTCCTTATCCTGTTCGTGATCGGGTACTGGTACACGGGGTTGATGAGCCTGCTGCAGGGGCGCTTTGAGCGCTGGCGCAGCGGTGGCGCGAATACGGATGAGTCCAGCCCGAAGCCGTTCCCGGTGGGCGTGTGATTGGGCTTCCGGCGAGTATTGAACGGTTGCACCGTCTCCCCTTGCCCCCTCCGCTACAATAGTGAGAACCGCCTGAAGCTCCGAAGCCACCAGTCCAACAGCAGTCGGGCGCGTCAAAGCAATTATGCTGGCAAATAACATACCTGAAGCTCTTACGTTCGATGACGTGCTGCTGGTCCCCGCCTACAGCGATGTAGTGCCGGTGCAGGTGAGCACGCAGACGCAGCTCACGCGGGACATCACGCTCAACACACCGCTCATCTCCTCTGCCATGGACACCGTGACCGAGTCGCGTATGGCGATTGCCATGGCGCAGCAGGGCGGCATCGGCATTGTGCATCGCAATTTGTCGATTACCGACCAGGCCGGCGAAATCGACAAGGTGAAGCGGTCAGAGAGCGGCATGATTGTGGACCCGGTGACGATTGGGCCGGATCAGCTTATTGCCGATGCTCTGGATGTGATGCGGCGCTACAAAATTTCTGGCGTGCCTGTTACGCAGGGCAAGCGGCTGGTGGGCATTCTCACCAATCGCGATCTGCGCTTTGAAACGCGCACCGATATTCCTGTCGGCGACGTAATGACCAAGGAAAACTTGATCACCGTTCCGGTGGGCACCACGCTCGAAGAAGCCGAGCTCATTCTGCATAAGCATCGCGTGGAAAAGCTGCTGGTGGTAGACGACCACTATGACCTGAAGGGTTTGATCACGGTCAAGGACATCCAGAAGAAGCTGAAATATCCCAACGCCAGTAAGGACGAAAAGGGCCGGCTGCGCGTAGGCGGCGCGATTGGCGCGACGGGCGATTATCTCGAACGCGCGGCGGAGCTGATACGCGCGCGTGCCGACGTGCTGGCGATCGATTCAGCCCACGGGCACTCATCGCGTGTGCTGGAAGCAGTGCGGGATGTGAAGAAAGCATTTCCGAATGTTCCGGTGCTGGCTGGCAACGTTGCCACTTACGAAGGCGCCATGGCCCTGATGGATGCGGGCGCGGATGCTGTGAAGGTCGGCATTGGGCCGGGATCGATTTGCACCACACGCATGGTTACGGGAGCGGGCATGCCGCAGATTACAGCGATTGCCGAAGCTTATCGTGCCTGCCGCGAACGCGGCATTCCGGTGATTGCCGATGGCGGCATTAAGTATTCAGGCGAAATTACGAAGGCGATTGCTGCGGGTGCTAGCTCTGTGATGATCGGCTCGCTTTTTGCCGGCGTGGACGAGAGCCCCGGCGAAACGATCCTCTACCAGGGACGCAGCTTCAAAAGCTATCGCGGCATGGGATCGCTGACCGCCATGAGCCAGGGCTCGGGCGAGCGCTACTTTCAGGGCTCGGCGGATTTGGGCATTACGGACAACACCTCGACTGAAGGCGTGGTGCAGCGCGAACGCGCCAACCACAACCGGCTGGCAAAGTTTGTTCCTGAGGGCATTGAAGGACGGGTGCCTTATCGCGGACCGCTTGAGGCAATGGTCTTCCAACTAGTTGGCGGACTGCGCTCGGGCATGGGCTACCTGGGTTGCGGAACAGTCAAGGAACTCCAGGAAAAGGCGCAGTTCGTCAGGATTTCCGGCGCCGGCTTGCGCGAAAGTCACGTGCACGATGTGATCATTACGCGCGAAGCGCCTAACTATCATGTCGAATAGCGAACGAAGCTTTGGCTTCTGGCTGCGTGCCTGGCTGCCGGTGGCACTGGGCGTCGGCATCATCGCGCTCGAGTCGACAACACTGTTCAGTGCCCAGCAAACTTCCGGTCCACTTCGCGCCCTATTCCAGGCGCTGTTTGGGCCGGTAAACGATCTCGACTGGGGCAAGATTCATTTCTACATCCGCAAGTCCGGACACTTTCTCGGATACGGTATGCTGGCTCTGGCGTGGTTGCGCGCGTGGTGGATGACGCTGCCAAAATCAGTGTTCCTGACCGACGCGTTGCTGGCGTTGTTGGGCACGGCCATGACCGCGAGCGCTGACGAGTTTCATCAGACCTTCTTGCCGAGCCGCACCGGGACGCCGAGGGATGTGCTGATTGATTGCTCGGGAGCGATCACGCTGCAGTTGCTCGTTTACATCGGCATGCGGATCTTCAAGCCGAAGCGATTGGCGCGAGTGACTTAAGTGTACCGGGCCGCCCCGGCCGACGTGGGCGAATCTGAATTAGACTATCGGGCATGGAAACGCCAGGCCGAGCTAATCCCGCCGTATATACCAAACTCCGCGAACAAGTACTTACATTGCCCCTGCCGGCAGTCAAGGACCGCAACGTTCATGTTGTTGTGATGGATTGGCACCTTACCAGTGGACTGGCAACAGTAGTTGTTGCTTTTGATGGGTCGGCGAGCATTTACCTGAGCAACGGAGGCGGCTTCATTGGCGGGGGCCAAAAAAGCGCCGCAGTCCGGGCGACAGCCATGCGTGCAATTGAGGCTGCCGAGCAAGCCTTGGCAAATTTCCAGCCTGTTTCAACTGCCGATCTACCTGAACGAGGCAACGTGTACTTTTATGCGAGAACGGATTCGGGACTTATGCGCGCGGTGGCAAGTGAGAAAGCATTAAGTGAGGGAAAAGATGCCATGACAGCTTTGGGCGGCGCGATGCAAACCATTGTCACGCAATACCGACTGATTCAATCCATGCAGGCCCAGGCTCCGAAGAGCGATTCGTAGCGCAAAAACACGGGCGCATCCCTGCATGGGATGCGCCCGTTTGATTGCTGGTATAGAAGAGCTGAGAGAGCCAGCTTACGCGGCTTCTTCGCCGCCTTTTTCTTCGGCTTCCTTCTTCTGTGCTTCGAGCTGATCTTCGAGCTCTTTGCGCTTCTTAGCCTTGATTTCGTCGCGTTTCTGGCGCTTGACCTCGAGCTGTTTTTCGGCGCCGAGCAATTCAATGACTGCCTTTTCGGCGCCGTCGCCCTGCTGGAAACCAACGCGCACAATGCGCAAATAGCCTCCCTGACGATCGCCGTAGCGGGGCGCAACCGTATCGAAAAGTCGCGCGACTGCCTTGTCGGTCATGAGGAAGCTGAGCGCCTGGCGGCGCGAGTGGAGATCGCCCTTTTTGCCGAGGGTGATCATCTTTTCGACATGCGGGCGGACTGCCTTGGCCTTGGCCACGGTGGTCTCGACGCGGTCTTCTATGATGATGGACGTGACCAGATTGCGCAGCAAAGCGCGACGATGACTGGTGTTGCGTCCGAGCTTGAATCCTGCATTGCGATGGCGCATGATGTAAAACTCGCTTTCGAAAAAATCTCTTTAAAGCTCTCGGCTCTCAGCCTTCAGCTCTCAGCTCATTCCGCAATATCGGACTTCGGAATTAATAGCTGAAAGCTGATAGCTGAGGGCTTGCCTTTAAAAGTTCTCTGTTTCCGTGGGCAGCTGCAGATCTACTGAATCCAGGGGTTCATCCTCTTCGTCAAAGCGGCCATAGCTGGCAGCCAGGGCGGTGGCAGGAGGAATACTCGTGGGTCCGGGGACCGCATTGCCGTTTTCGTCAATCTTCATGCCCAGCGACAGACCCATCTGGGCAAGGATCTCTTTGATCTCGTTCAAGCTCTTGCGGCCAAAGTTCTTGGTCTTGAGCATTTCTGCTTCAGTCTTCTGCACCAGCTCGCCGATGGTCTGAATGTTGGCGTTCTTGAGGCAGTTATAGCTGCGGACCGAAAGCTCCAGCTCTTCAACCGAGCGGTTCAGGTTGTCATTGCGGAGCAGGGTGCGACCTTCTTCACCACGTGCTTCAGCTTCGATTTCTTCTTCGAAGTTGATGAAGATGTTCATGTGGTCCTTGAGCAGCTTGGCGGCCAGGCCAACAGCATCGGCGGGCAGTACGGCGCCATTGGTCCACACTTCCAGGGTGAGCTTGTCAAAGTCAGTGATCTGTCCGAGGCGAGCGGCATCGACGACATAGTTCACGCGGCGCACCGGGGAATGAACGGAGTCGACAGGAATGAAGCCCAGTCCCAGATCGGAGTCGAAGTTTTTGTCGGCAGAGACATAGCCGCGCCCACGCTTGAGGCGCATTTCCATGTCGAGTTTGCCGCCTTCAGAAAGCGTGGCCAGGTAGATGTTCTTGTCGAGAATCTCGACGTCGCCGTCGGCCTCGATCATGCCCGAGGTCACAACACCGGGCTGGTCGGCACGCAGATAAAGCGCCTTGGGGCCGTCGCCCGCGAGCTTGAAGGGAACCTGCTTGAGGTTCAGGATAATGTCGGTTGCGTCTTCGACAACACCGGTGATGGACTGGAACTCGTGCAGCACGCCCTCAATGCGAATGGCGGTGACGGCAGCGCCCTCGACTGAGCTGAGCAGCGTGCGCCGCAGAGCATTGCCGATGGTGGTGCCGAATCCGCGCTCGAAAGGCTGCGCGCTGAACTTGCCAAATGTGTCGCTCAGCGTCTCGGCATCAACTGCCAGGCGCTTCGGTTTTTGAAATCCTCTCCACAACATATCGTCTCTTTTCCCGCGCGGCGGGTACGTCGCGATGCATTTTGCGGCGGCCGCGCAAGTTCTCCTTTGGGTTGAGTTGCAGATATCAGTGGTCAGTGAACAGTGATCGGTTGGTTCCGCGTGGGATAACTGATCACTGTCTGCTGTCCACTGTTCTCTGTGGTTCTTACTTGCTATACAGTTCGACGATCAACTGTTCGTTGATCGGCAAGTTGACGTCGGCGCGCTTGGGCAACGAGAGTACGCGGCCAGAAAGATTTTCGAAGTTCATTTCAAGCCAGACCGGCAGCGGATTCTGCTGCGTAAACTGAGCGCCCTGCTCAACGATCTGAAATTTCTTGGCGCTTTCGCGGACGGCAATTTCGTCGCCCACGTTCACCTGGTACGAAGGGATGTTCACCTTACGGCCATTGACGGTGACGTGTCCATGGCGAACCAGTTGGCGAGCCTGACGGCGCGCGATAGCAAATCCGAGACGGAAAGCAACGTTGTCCAGGCGGCGCTCGAGCTGCTGGATGAGCAGTTCGCCGGTGACGCCGGAGGCGCGGTTGGCCTTCTCGTAGTACTCGCGGAACTGTCCTTCAAGCGTGAAGTACATACGCTTGGCCTTCTGCTTTTCATGCAGCTGCAGGCCGTAGCCTACGATCTTAGCCTTGCGGTCCTTGCCATGCTGGCCTGGAGGGAAGTTGCGCTTCTCAATTGGGCAACGGTCGGAGGTACACTTGGTGCCCTTCAAAAAAAGCTTGGTGCCTTCGCGACGGCAAAGGCGGCAGACTGCTCCGGTATAACGAGCCATTTCTTCTCCTGACTTCGGATGACGGCCGGTTTACATGTCCCGGGGACATTTCATCCCGGCCCGGTTAGCTTTTAACTCTCAGCTGTTAGCCCTTAGCTCATTCTCGCTCGATTGAAACTGCGTATTTCAACCGCAGCACTATGGAGCCACAAGCTAGTAGCTAACAGCTAGAAGCTGTACTTACACTCTGCGGCGCTTCGGTGGCCGGCAGCCGTTGTGCGGCACCGGTGTAACGTCGCGGATGGACTTGACTTCGATTCCGGCTGCAGCCAGGGCGCGAATCGCAGACTCGCGGCCCGAACCCGGTCCGGCTACTCGCACATCGACCGTACGCAGACCGTGATCGCGGGCCATGCTGGCGGCATTTGAGGCGGCCTGCTGCGCCGCGAACGGCGTGCCCTTGCGCGATCCTCTGAAGCCGAGCGAACCCGAGCTCTTCCAGCTCAGGGTGTTGCCCATCTGGTCGGTGATGGTGACGATGGTGTTGTTGAACGAAGCCTGAATGTGGCAAATACCATACGGCACATTCTTGCGCTCGCGTTTTTTGAATTTCTTGTTCTTGCCTGCCTTGCCGGCTCCGGCCTTTTGCTCTGCTTTTGCCATTAGGTCTTAGCACTCGCTTTCTTCTTGCCTGCAACCGTGCCCTTACGAGGGCCCTTGCGAGTGCGGGCGTTGGTGTGGGTGCGCTGGCCGCGAACTGGCAACGAACGACGATGCCGCGTGCCGCGATAGCTTTGAATGTCGATCAGGCGCTTGATGTGCATCTGGGTGTCTTTGCGAAGATCGCCTTCGACATCCCCTTCATCTTCGATCACCTGACGGATGCGATTGACCTCTTCTTCGCCCAGATCCTGGATCTTCTTGAAGGCGTCAACATTCGCCTTCTGAAGTATCTTGATTGCGCGCGGGTCGCCGATCCCGTAGATGTATGTGAGTGCGATCCGAGCCTGCTTGTTGCGGGGCAGATCCACTCCAGCAATACGTGCCATTTGAATTCCTTTACAGCTTCTGGTTAAGTGCCTCCGGCATAGCGCCGGTTCGCACGGGTGATTCGGAAATCTTCCAGAGGTTCAACGCAAGCCTTGATTCAAGCTAACTAGCCTCTTGAACGAAGGGATTAGTCAATAGGGATTAGGGATTAGTTTGTCATTCCAAAACGTTGCAGAATGCCTTTACTGTTCCCTATTCCCTGTGGCCTGTTCCCTGCCTTCAGCGGAAGAATCCGTGCCTGCCAGGACTTGCTTATCCCTGGCGCTGCTTGTGCTTTGCGTTTTCACAGATGACCCGCACAACACCTTTGCGGGTAATCACCTTGCACTTGACGCAAATCTTTTTGACTGATGCCCGGACCTTCATTGTTTTACTGCCCTTCTCCACGCTCAAAATCGAAGCGCGAAAATCATTACTACAGCTTTCAGCTCTCAGCCTCCAGCTATCAAATTATCCTGCTTAACAATGCCGCAGTTGCGGCACGATGAAGCTTACGGCTGAAGGCTGAAAGCTGACGGCTTATTTGTAGCGGTACACAATTCTGCCGCGATTCAAGTCGTAAGGACTCAGTTCAACTGCCACGCGGTCGCCGGGAAGAATGCGGATGAAGTTCTTGCGCATGCGCCCCGAAACATGGGTCAGCACCTCGTGATTATTCTCGAGCTTGACCTTGAACATGGCGTTGGGCAGCGTTTCCGTCACCACTGCCATTACCTCAATCGCGTCTTCCTTCGACAAACTGTATCCCGCTTCTGGCAGCGCTTGTGCGCTGCCTTGCTCATGGACCGAGAATCGTTACTCGGTCAGAATTCTTGCACCGGTGTCCGTCACCGCAACCGTGTGCTCAAAATGAGCGCTCATGCTTCCGTCCTTGGCAACTGCGGTCCAGCCGTCGTCCAATACCATCACGTCCGGCCGTCCGGCGTTCACCATCGGCTCAATTGCAATCACCATGCCAGGCCGCAATTTCATGCCGCGGCCTGCCATCCCGTAGTTGGGCACCTGCGGATCCTCGTGCATCTGAACGCCGATGCCATGACCCACGAAATCCCGAACTACCGAAAAACCTTCGCCTTCAACCACACCCTGCACCGCAGCGCCGACATCGCCCAAAGTCGCCCCAGGCTTGACCGCCGCGATTCCCGCTTGCAGCGACGCTTCCGTCACCTTCAGCAATCGGGCCTTGTCCTGATCGATCGCGCCCACCGGAACGGTAATGGCCGCGTCGCCATAGTAGCCATCGACGACTACGCCGAAGTCGACCGAAACAATATCGCCCTCTTCAAGCACGCGCTTGGGCGATGGAATCCCGTGCACCACTTCGCTGTTGACTGAAGTGCATAGCACGCAAGGATAACCGTGATATCCCTTGAACGCTGCTTTGACTCCCAACTCTTTCAGGCGGGCTTCAGCAGCTTTCTCAAGGTCGTAAGTTGTGGCTCCAGGCTTGACTTGCGCACGCACGAGTTCGAGCACCTCGCGAACCACCTGGCCCGCGCGGCGCATCTTTTCAATCTCCTGCTGCGATTTGAGTACGACTGCCAAACTGTTTTGCCCAATCCCTTACAAACGCACAACACCACCGTACGGCTGCGTTAACCCCGCAACCTTTCTACGGCGGCAACAATTCCGGCCGCGATTGCTGCAATCGGCCGGTCTCCATCCACTTCTGCGAAACGTCCCTGCTCCCGGTAGTGATCGACGACAGGGGCGGTTAAGGCCGCATACGCACGCATGCGCTCCTTGAAAACCTCTTCCGTGTCATCGGCTCGCTGGACCAGCGCCGCCCCTTCTACATCGCAGAACCCATCCTTTTTAGGAGGATTCATATAAACGTTGTAGATGGTCTGGCAGACAGGACAATTCCGGCGCCCGGTAATCCGGCGCAATAACTGATTATAGTTCACTTGGATGCTGACGGCAACCACTGGGAGCGACTCCACCTGGGTCGCCAGCCGGCCGTCGAGCCAGTGGGCCTGCCCCAGCGTCCGTGGGAAACCGTCGAGAATGTATCCGCGGACAGTGTCGGGCTCCAGGAGCCTGACCGCGACCATCTCGTTGACCAGCGAGTCGGGCACGAGTTCGCCGCGCCCCATGATCTCTTTGGCTACCCGGCCCAGTTGCGTACCCTGGGCCACATTGGCGCGCAACAGATCGCCGGTCGAAATCTGCGGAATACCCCACAATTTGACCAACTCCTTGGCCTGGGTTCCCTTACCCACGCCCGGTGCGCCCAACAAAAGAATTGGGCCGGGCTGGATCTTTCGACCCAAATCCCGGCCCTGATCGACTGCCGTAATAGATGAAGACGACATTACCAGGTTTTCCTTCCGCGTATGCGACCGGAGCGCGGGGAAAAGCCGTCATAATGGCGCATGATCAGCTGCGATTCGATCTGGTTGACCGTATCCATGGCCACACCCACCACAATAAGCAGTGATGTGCCGCCAAAGTAGAAATTCACGTTCATACCGTGAATCATCCAATTCGGCAAGTTTTCGAAGACCCGACCAATCAACCAAATCTTGTCGAACCGAATTCCAGAGATAAGAAACGTAGGCACCATCTGCACGACAATTAGATACAGTGCGCCTACAAGCGTAATACGGGTAAGAATGTCATTAATGAAGTCGGAGGTGCGCTTGCCTGGACGGATTCCGGGAATGAATGAACCCGACTTGCGGAAGTTGTCCGCAATATCGTCCGGCTTCATGATGATCGACACGTAGAAATATGCAAAGAAGATAATGCCCAGCATGTCGAGCAGCTCGTACCAGGGATAGCCGGGCTGAAGCGCTTGAAGGATGGGCTGAATTAGACGATTGTTCTGCACCCACTCCAGCGAGCCGAGCAGCAAGGGCGCCGACAAGAGTGAGCTGGCGAAAATGATAGGCATGACACCGCCCGAGTTCACCTTCAAGGGCAAGTGGCTGGACTGGCCGCCCATCATGCGACGTCCGATAATGCGACGTGCGCTTTGAATGGGAATGCGCCGCTCACTGCGCTCGACAAAGACAATAAAAGCAACGACGGCAATCATGCCCGCAACAAGGCCGAGCGCGATCAGGAAGGTCAACGGACCCCAGGCGTCGGATTGAACCTTTTGTACCAGTTCGACCACACCGTGAGGCAGACCGGCAACAATGCCCGCAAAAATGAGCAGGCTCATGCCATTGCCGATGCCGCGATCGGTGATCTGCTCACCGAGCCACATGATGAATGCGGTTCCTGTGGTGAGCGTGATGACGGTCATGAGGACGAAGCCGGCACCGGGATTGAGCACCAGTCCCTGGCGGGTGAGAATAGCCGCGATACCAATGGACTGCATGGCGCCGAGGATGACCGTCATGTAACGGGTCCACTGGGTAATCTTCCGGCGGCCTAACTCGCCTTCCTTTTGTATGCGCGCCAGCGGCTCGTACACCACGGTGAGCAACTGGAAGATGATGGACGCGGTGATGTAGGGCATGATGCCCAGGGCAAAGATGGTCATGCGGCGCAGAGTACCGCCGCTGAACAGATCCATGAGTCCGAGTGCCGAGCCGCTCTGCTGGTTGAACATCAACTCCAGCTGATGAGCGTTCACGCCAGGGGTGGGAATCCACGCACCAAGTCGGTAGACGGCGAGAATGCCAAAGGTGAAGAGTACGCGCTTGCGCAGGTCTGGAATCCGGAATATGTTCAGGAATTTCTCAAGCATCTTTGCTTATCCGCTTCAGGCTTGGCCGCCAGGGGTGCAGGCGTCAAAAGCCGCGAGAATCTGTTAAAACCACACCAAACAATCTTACGGCAAAATCAGGGTAAAAGTGGCCTATACAGCTCCCGGCACACCCCTCGCTCACTCCAAGCCGTGCTGCCTTGACTGTGACCGATCAGTGGTGCTGGAACCCCGAGTTTGCCTTCGTGCATTTCCGGATTCAATGAGAGATTAACGAAACCGGAGGAGCACTGAACGTGCGTTACATCACAAATGTTTCCAGCGAAAATTTGCCGAGACGAAATCGCTTTGAATCAGAGAGTTGCCTCGGTCATCATTTTCGCCGTCAAGCTCGAATGCCCCGGGCCTTCTTCGCATTAGCTGAAGAATCGGTCCGGGGCACCAAAAAAC
>JADGNO010000187.1 GCA_017883405.1 Occallatibacter sp.
GGACTATGCTTGATTCATGTCCAGAACCACTCTCGTCGGGGTAACCAAACCTGTTTAATCATTGGTAACCAAAGCCCGGCTGAAATGCGGTTACTGAATGGCCATATCACGAATAAAATCAAGCATTTCGTGGTCAATGTGTGACGGAAAAGTGTTAGTGTGGCGACCGTGCAAGTGCTATTGTTCCGCGACCGCCCTCCAATTACGATTCCCGGTAAGGATTTCGTCCGTTTTTTTAGATTCCGATCATGAGAGTATTCCGCGACGCAAAGGCCGGCTAAAAGTCTTATAAGTTCCGGGCGCTGAAGCGGGAGCAACGGCGGGGAAGTTCTGGGGAGAAAGATGACTGATCGAGGGCCGCTGTACGACCAGGACGACACGCCTGAAGATGTGGCAACCCTGTACTCGTGGGCCAACCTGCACGGCGCAAAGTACCGCGACTTCTCAGAAGCTCGGGCGCAAACACGCGAAAATGCCCGCCAGCGCGTGCAGCAGGCCATTGAAGAAGAACAGGCGCGCTTGCAAAAGCAGGCCCAGGCCGAGCGCGCAATCGAAGTTCCCCATCGAGCAGACTCCAGCCGCCTTGAAGAGGAAGACCGTCAAGCAGAATGGGCGGCGCAGCGAGCCGCCCAGATTGCAGTGCAGCACCAAGCCGAACACGAGGCCACACAACGGGCCATGCAACAGGTTCTCGCCGCACAACAGGCCCAGGCGGTACGAGAGGCCCAGGCAGCACGAGAGGCTCAGGCCGTGCGCGAGGCGCAGGCTGCAGCACATCGCGCTGCTCAGTTGATAGCGCAGCGTGCCGCCGAAGAAGCCGCCCTTCAATCAGCTGCCGCCGAGCGGGCTGCCGCCGAGGAAGCTGCCGCTCAGCAGGCCGCCGCTGTGAAAGCTGCCGCAGAGCAAGCCGCCGCAGAGCAAGCCGCTGCCGAACTTGCAAAACAGCGGGCCCAGGCAGCGAGTCAGATTGCAGACGACGTACAGCAACCAAAGCCGCAACAAGCTCCGCAACGCCCCGTCTGGCCGCCATTGGCTGACAAATTTGCGGATTTTGTCGCTCCTGAAACTGAGTTGCCTTCTGAACTGCACCCAGAGCCGCCCGCGGTACTACATGTCCCGCCGCAACGCGAATTTCCGGGATATCAGGCACCGCTGCCAACCTGGCCCGGCACGGCGCCGGCGCAACCCATCGCCGGTCGTGAGACTGCAGCCAGTCGTGAGATTGCAGCCAGGCAGGAGCCCCTTGAGTCGCCCGTCAGTTCCTGGCCGCAGGTCGAGCCGGAACAGCGTGATACGCCGTCACGTCCGGCTTGGTTGACTCCTGAGCGACCAGAAACTCCCAGCCCCGCTGTGCCTCCAGCGCGTCCCGCTGAAGACACTCTGCAGGGGTCGCGAGACCGGCTTGCTTCGCGCTGGTATGCATTGCGCGGCGTATTTGACGGTCCCAATGTGCAGCCCGAAGTTGCGCCCGCCGCACCTCCTGCGCGGGCTCCCGCAGTGGCGGTGTTTTCACTCGCAGGCGGCGTAGGTAAAACCAGCCTGGTAGCCACTCTCGGCCGGGCATTGTCGAGTCGTGGCGAGCGCGTTCTACTCGTCGACACAGCTCCTTATGGCCTGATGCCGTTCTTCTTTGGCGCGCACGATCAGCGCCCCGGCGTGTTGCGTACTTTCAGCCCTCCAGGGACCAGCGGCGATGCGCCCATTCAGATGGTCACCATCGACCCGGACCCGCTGGCGCCTGAGGTGGCAACTCCGGAAGAACTAAGCGCTGAAATTTCGAAATACTCGCGCGGTGTAAGCCGCGTCATAGTTGATCTGGCCACTGCATCCGGAGAGACGACGCGACGTGTGCTCAAGATGTCGCCGCTGGTGCTGGTGCCCATGGTTCCCGACATGAATTCGGTGGTAAGCGTCAGCTCCATCGACAGCTTCTTCCAGCACAACATCAATCCAAATTCAAAGCAGCTAATGCCGTTTTACATCCTCAATCAATTCGATTCTTCACTTCCGTTGCATCTGGACATTCGCGAGATTCTGCGTGAGCAACTTGGCGATCGTCTGCTGCCGCTTGCGCTGCGCCGCTCCCCGGCGGTAAGCGAAGCCCTGGCCGAAGGAATGACTGTAATGGACTTCGCCCCCAATTCCACCGTGGCTGAGGACTTTGCAAATCTCGCAGGATGGGTCAAGAGCCAGTCGGCGCCCGCCAGCAGCGCCTACCGAGGTGTCCGCTGGAGTGAGCGATGACACCTTCTGGCATCTGGCAGGACATTGGAGCCGGAGAAAATGTATTAACAAAATTGCTCCGGCTTATCTTCCTGCTGGTCGCTGGTACGGCGTTCTGCTTTCTTGCATTTCTTCCGCTCACGTGGCCGCAACAGGCCGTTCTCGGTTTGTTGACCCTCTTGATCTCCGTTTTTCTGGCGCGCGGTTCCGACTCTTATCTCGTTACATTAATGCTCATGCTGATGTCGCTGTTCTGTACGTTCAGGTACGGATACTGGCGCGTCGAACAGGTGATTCGTTTTTTTCAGGATCCCGCCAGTCACTGGGGCGCCATCGACATCTTCTTCATCCTCTGCCTGCTGCTTGCAGAGGCCTATGCGTTCATGATTTTGTTCCTCGGCTACTTCCAGACCATATGGCCGCTGCGTCGCGCTCCTGTTGCTCTGCCGGAAGATACCGATGAATGGCCGCACATCGATGTTCTGATTCCTACCTTCAATGAGCCGCTTGAAGTGGTGCGCTTTACCGCGCTTGGCGCGCTCAACATGGATTGGCCGGTCGACAAGCTGCACGTCTATATCCTCGACGACGGGCGGCGCAAGGAATTTGAGAACTTCGCGCTCGAAGCGGGAATCGGATACAAAACACGCGACGGCAATAAGTACGCCAAGGCCGGCAACATAAACAGCGCACTAAAAAGCCTCACCTCACCGTACATTGCCATCTTCGATTCAGATCATGTGCCGACGCGCAGCTTTCTGCAGGTGACAGTCGGCTGGTTCCTGCGCGATCGCAAACTGGCCATGCTGCAAACGCCGCATCACTTCTATTCGCCCGATCCGTTCGAGCGCAACCTCAAGCAGTTTCGAATTATTCCGAATGAAGGCGAGTTGTTCTACGGCGTGGTACAGGACGGCAATGACTTTTGGAATGCCAGTTTCTTTTGCGGTTCATGCGCGGTACTGCGCCGGGCTGCGCTGGACGACGTGAACGGCATCGCTCATGAGACCGTTACTGAAGACGCTCACACATCGCTGCGCATGCAGATGAAAGGCTGGAGCACGGCCTACATCAATATTCCGCAGGCAGCCGGGCTGGCTACTGAGCGGCTGTCAGCGCACGTAGGGCAGCGCATTCGCTGGGCCAGAGGCATGGTGCAGATTCTGCGCACCGACAATCCTCTCTTCTCGCCGGGCCTTAGTTTTGCGCAGCGGATGTGCTACTTCAACGCGATGGCGCACTTTCTCTATGCAGTGCCCAGGCTCATCTTCCTGACCGCGCCGTTAATTTATCTGCTGCTAAATCACACCAACATCCCCGGATACTGGGCGGCGATTCTTGCTTACGCATTGCCCCACCTGGTGTTGTCGGTCATGACCAACTCCAGAATCCAGGGCGAACATCGGCATTCCTTCTGGAACGAAATCTACGAAACGGTGCTCGCTCCCTACATCCTGCTGCCTACCGTTCTTGCGCTCATCAATCCAAAGCTGGGCAAGTTCAACGTGACGGCCAAAGGCGGAGTGGTCAAGCGCACATTCTTCGATTCCAAGATCGCGCTGCCGTTTCTGGTCATGCTGGTCTTCAACGTCGCCGGACTGCTCGTGGCGATTCCGCGTTTTCTTATCTGGGATCGCGATCGCCCCGGCACCGTGGTGATGAACGTGATCTGGTGCTTCTTCAACCTGGTCATCATTGGTGTGTGTATTTCCGTTGCGCGCGAGCTCAAGCAAAGACGCTCATCGGTGCGCATCAGCGTAGTAACGCCCGTCGTGGCTAAATTGCCTGACGGAAGATTGCTGGCAGGGGAGACAATGGACTTGTCCAGCGGCGGCACCAGTATCCGGTTTGGCGAGGCCATTCAGTTAGCGCCTGAGTCCAGGTTGCGTCTCGCGTTTACGGCGTCGGTCGCAGGCCCAGATGTACCCGCCACGATCATTTCCTCAGAGGGAGCGGTTCAGCGGGTGCGGTTTGAAAACCTGTCCATAGCCGAAGAGGAAGTTTTGACCATGGTGCTCTACTCGCGTGCGGACTCGTGGTTGGGTTGGGGTGAGTCGCGCAAGGGCGATAATGCCATATCAAGCCTTGGCAAGGTCTTCCTCATCTCGATGCACGGGCTCGGCGTTACGATTAAAAGCCTTTTCAAAAAAGAAAATGGAGATGGAGACGGAAGCGGCCGCGGCTCCGATTCGCTCTCGATAGCCCGCACTACGCTGCTTCTAATTGTGGCCGGCATCTTCCTCTTCTGCGCCACAACCCTTCACGGTCAAACACCGCTCGCCAAGTCTGCTGCCACGAGCGCGCCAGTTGCTACTGCAAACACCGCAACAGCCTCCGACAAAAATGCAGCTATCACGCCGGGTCACTACCAGGACCTGTTTACGCTCAACGATACCGGCTCGCCGCAGATTGAGCTGCACGGCATCGACAGCACGCACAATATTTATTTCACGCTGCCTGAGACACACGTTGTTCGCGCTGCGAAGATTCACGTCTACTACGCATTCTCGCCGGGTCTTCTTCCGCAAATCAGCCACATCAAGCTGTTGTTGAACGGCACGCTCTTCGCCACAGTGCAGCCCACGCCTGGTCAATCCGGCGGCTCTGATGCGCGCGATTCCGAAACGGAACTTAATATTCCGACTGATCTGCTGGTCCACAACAACACGCTCACGGTTGAATTCATCGGGCACTACACCATGGTTTGCGAAGATCCCGCCAACACCACGTTGTGGGCGCGCGTTCATCGCACCACCTATCTCGACATTCGCGGTGACCTGCTTCCGCTGGCCGACGATCTCAAGCATCTACCGGTTCCATTTCTCGATCAGGCTGTGACCCAGCCGCCAAGCATTCCCGTTGTGTTCGCAAGCCAGCCGTCGCTCAAGGCAATCCAGGCCGCAGGCGTGGTCACCAGCTACTTCGGCATGGTGTCGGAAAGCAGGGCGGTGCGATTCCCGGTTCATTTCGGAGCTCTTCCGCAAGGCAACGTAATCGTAATTGCCGAGAACCCTGCAAGTTTGCCTGAAGGATTGGCTCTGCCCACCATCAATGCGCCCACCGTCGCCATGCGCACCAATCCAAACGACCCGTACGGTAAAGTGCTGATCGTGGCCGGTGCGGATGCGGATCAAACGCTCATCGCCGCCCAAGCCGTGGCCCTGCATAGCGAAATGCTGGCCGGCGCTCAGACAACAGTAGAAACGCTGCAACTGCCCGGCAAGCGCCAGCCTGACGATGCACCGCGCTGGGCGCGCACTGATCAAACAATCTCGCTGTGGGATTATGCAACATCAGAGCAAATGCAGGGCGACGGTACTTCGCCGTTGACGGTATATTTTCGCGTTCCGCCGGACATCTTCTACGACGACCGGCCTAATGCGCTTTTGAAGCTTGCCTATCGCTACAATTCCATTCCCATCGGTCCCATATCGAGCTTGCAGGTCAAGATCAACAACGCGTTTCTCGATTCGGTTCCGCTCGTCCCCGGCCAGGAAACCTCGCGCACCACGGAAAAGGATCTGCCTGTCCCGGTCGTGAATCTGCGCCCCTTTTCAAACTCGCTTTCGTTCGACTTTACATTTCAGTTGCTCAAGGGGCCGGACTGCAAAGACACCACGCCCATCAATATGCAGGGCTCCATCCTGAGCGACTCGTATCTCGATCTGCGCGGCTATCCGCATTACGCGCCGCTGCCCAATATTGAAACGTTCGCCAATGCGGGATTCCCATTTACGCGCATGGCCGACCTGGGTGAAACCACCGTCGTACTGCCGCCCACGCCAACCGAGCAGGAGATTGAAACATTCGTTACACTGATGGGCCATTTCAGCCGGCAGACAGGCTATCCCGCGTTGCGTGTTACCGTTGCTGGTCCTGATGTTTTGCATGTCGGCGAAATGAATGATTTGCTCATCATTGGCTCAGGAGACGACCAGCCCGCTTTCATGCAGCTTGCCGACAGTCTTCCCGTATCCATGCGCAGCGGACAGGTTCAGGTGCGCGACACACAGGGCTTCTTTGTCAAAGTTCTGCATAACGCATGGTGGAAGCTCAAGACTGGCGAGCACACTGACTCCGGCCAGCTCATCGCATCGGGCACTCCTGACGCAGTCATTCAGGGAATCGAATCGCCTTTTGCACCGCACGCTAATCGCAGCATTGTCGCCATCGATTTGAGAGACGCGAGCGACTTTGAGCCGTTCCTCGACACATTTCTCAGGGTGCAGCAGGCTAGCGATATCTCCGGATCGGTTTCAGTTTTGCACGGCAATCAATTTCAGTCCTTCCGTATCGGATCGCACGTTTACCACGTAGGGACGGTGCCGTGGTGGGTAAGGCTTCAGTTGTGGCTCAGGCAAGTGCCATGGCTGGCTGCAGTCATTGTGATTATTCTGGCGTTCCTGCTGGCAATCTGGACCCGGCAATGGCTGCGTATTCGTGCTCGCGCGCGCCTGAAGATGACGGATGACTAGAGCGAGATTCGGATTAAAATACACTTCAGAACGCGCGCATAACTAATCTGGGACCGAGCGGGCGGATTTCTCATAGATGGAGAGCCGCAGTCGGCCCGTTTGAACGCGGTTTGCTCTCAAATTGAGCCTCGCCGCCTTACGCTGCTTTGGAGATCGAGCGATGAACATCAAGAAGCCCTGGCTGCCGATCTTATGTTTATTGCTGATTCCGACGGCCGTCGCCATCGGATGCCGGCACAGTCCATGGCGTTTGTGGAACTCCTTCTCAGCGCGCTTTGTCGATACACAAGGCCGCGTATTCGATCCTCAGGGAGACCAGCACACCACTTCAGAGGCACAGGCATACGCCATGTTCTTTGCGCTGGTCGCAAACGACCACGCGCGCTTCGATCGCATCCTTGCATGGACCGAGGTGAACCTGGCGCAAGGCGATCTAACGTTGCATCTGCCCGCCTGGTACTGGGCCAAAGACAGCGGCGGCAAGTGGAAGGTGCAGGATCCTAACTCCGCCTCTGACGCGGATGTCTGGATGGCCTACTCGCTGCTTGAGGCCGGACGACTTTGGAACTCGCCGCGCTATACAGACATTGGGCGCAGCATGCTCACGCAGGTTTCAGGTACCGAAGTCGCCAATCTTCCCGGCTTCGGTCTAATGTTGTTACCGGGCCCGGTGGGCTATCAGCGCGATAATACCTGGACACTTAACCCAAGTTATGTGCCCGTATTTCTTTTCGATCGGCTGGCAGTTCTCGATCCCGCGGGGCCATGGCATCAGATTGCGGTTAACGTTCCGCGCCTGCTTGAAGCGAGCGCGCGCCATGGATATGCGATGGACTGGGTCACCTACTTTCCCGGCGATGGTTTCTACCCGGCACGCGAACAGCATTCAGGCACCGGCATCGATACTGACCAGCCCGGCGGCGGATACGATGCGATTCGCGTGTACCTGTGGGCGGGCTTGCAGGGCGATAGCAGCCAGACGAAAGCAAGACTCGTGAACGCCGTTTCTTCAATGGGCGGATACCTGGGTAATCACGATGCGCCGCCCGCCAGAGTCAGCGATCAGGGTGTGCCAATTGCGCAAGCGGGCCCAGTGGGATTCTCCGCTGCCGTATTGCCCTACCTGCGCGCGTTTCCTGGCCGCTCCACCCTTGGCGCTCAGCAAATGATTCGCATGAGCCTGATGAAAGACGACGCAACCGGCTTATACGGAAAAGACCTGACCCTGTACGACCAGAACCTTGCGCTTTTCGCCACTGGTTTTCTCGACAGCAAATTTGAGTTTGGTCCGTCGGGCGAGTTGAAAGTAGAATGGATGCGCCGATGACGGTGGGCCGCAGCGCGTGGAGAAAGACTTCGATCGTAGTGGGCTGCCTGCTGTTGGCGCTGCCGCTCTCATTTGCTCAAAAAAGGCCTGCTGAAAATTCCCCCGGCAGCACCCGCTCCGTACTGATTGATAAAGCACGTGCGCTTGAGTCGCGCGGCCGCCCTGATATGGCTGCGCAGCTCTGGCAGCAGATCTTGCTTTCAGAACCGAACAACCCCGAGGCGCTCGCCGGCCTGGCCCGCGATTACAAGCTCATGGGCAACGCTGCTCGCGCCGGCGAGATGCTCGATCGCCTGCGTCGCATCGATCCCAACGATCCTAATCTTGCAAGAATCCAAAGCCTGAGCAGCACGCAGTCTGAAAGCGAACAGCTTCACCGGGCCGGTGAGCTGGCAAGGCAGGGAAGAGCCGAGGACTCTGTACGCATCTACCGGCAGCTCTACGGCGACAATCCACCCGACAATGACATTGCAATGGCCTACTACCAGACGCTCTATGCCACGGCGACCGGCAAAACAAGCGCCGTTGCCGGCATGAGGGGCCTGGTTCAACGCTACCCCGCTAATCAGCGCTTCTCCATCGCGCTGGGCGCCATGCTCAGCTACGATCCGCGGACGCGCGCCGAGGGCATCCACATTCTTGAGGGCTATCCCAAAGACGCTGAAGCGCAGTCAGCCCTGCGTCAGGCGCTCATCTGGAACGCAGCGAATCCTGCCACTGCAAACCAGTTGCGGCAGTACCTCAAGTCGCATCCTGAAGACGCGGAAGTGGCAAGCAATCTGAAAGCCAACGAGCGCAAGCTGGTGCAGATGAACACCGGCGTCGCTCATACCTCAGGGGAGCGCGCAGCCTTCGCAGCTCTCAACGCGCACAGGCTTGACGAGGCGCAATCGCGTTTCGATGCGCTGTTGCGTCAGCAGCCGAACAACGGCCGCGTTCTGGCCGGCATCGGATTTCTGCGCATGCAGCAGCGGAACTTCGACGCTGCCATCAGCTTCCTTTCCCAGGCCGAGCAGAATGGCTACAAAGTAAAAGCGGTTGAAGACGCGCTTGAAACTTCGCGCTTTTGGGACGTGATGGGCGAGGCCACGCAAGCCTTCAATGACAACCGATTCGACGTTGCATCAGCCCGATATAGAGCTGCGCTGGTAATGAATGCGCGCAGCGCCGACGCGCTGAACGGACTCGCCGGAGTCTTGATTAAGCAGCAGCAGTACGCAGCCGCTGCTGGTGTTTACGAGCAATTGCTCGCAGTGCAGCCTATGAGTGAGGATGGTTGGCGCGGCCTGTTCCTTGCCTACGCCAGCGACAAGCAGTTCACAACGGCGCTCGCCACGTCCTTGCGTTTCCCTGAAAAAGTGAAAGCAGCGCTCGCGAAAGATCCTGAATATCTGCGCACGCTGGCCGCTGTCTATCAGGCGCAGAACCGCAGTGACGACGCGGAGCGCGTGCTTGCACAGGCATTGGCATTGCCTTTTCCCAACAACGGAACCACCCTTAAGGCGGACACCAAGCTGCAGTACGCTGGAATTCTGATGCAGGCGCGGCGTTATACCCAGGCCATCCCACTCTACACGCAGGTGCTCGCCGACAATTCGAATAACGTTTCCGCATGGATGGGGCTGGTAGGTGCGTATCACGAGCTTGGGCAGGACACGCAAGCCGTTGCCGAATTAAAAAAAATGCCTCCATCCACCTACGAGTCTGCACTCGCGGATCCCAGCTTCCTGGCAATGCTCGGCGCAATCTATCAGCGGGCAGGCCAATTCGACACAGCGCAGGGACTGCTGGAACGTGCGGCGAAAATTGAGATCGCAGCCGGAGGCCAACCGAGCATGGCGCTGCAGTTGCAGCTCGCCGGTATTTACCTGGCACGCAATAACAGCAATCAGGCCATAACAATTTATCAACGTGTAGTCGTCGCCAATCCGGAACGCGCTGACGCCTGGAAGGGCTTGATCGGTGCGCTGCTGGCCACCGGACGCAATGCGGATGCGCTTAATCAAGTGGCGGCCATGCCCACGGCTGTGCGCGCGCAACTTGACGACGACATCGAGTTTGACCAGAGCCTGGCCAGCCTTTACGACAACAACGGTGACACGGCAAACGCCATCGCGTATATGAATCGCGTGCAGGCTTACTACGCGAAGCGAAACGCGCAGCCACCGGCCAACATCGAAGTTCAAAATGCGTGGCTTCTCTATAACACGGGAGATGATCGCGGACTATACGGCTCCTTGATGCGTCTTGGCAGCCGCAGCGATCTGAGCGCTGCGCAACGCGAGGCCATTCAGAACATCTGGATCAATTGGAGTGTGCGACGCGCTGAAGACGCATTCGATAATGGCAACTCTGGCCGCGCCGTCGACATTCTCGATGCGGCGTTGCAGGCGTTCCCTGACAACCCGGCTGTGCGTAAAGCAGTGGCTGGTGGATACGCACGGGTAGGACGCGCGCGCGAATCGCTGAAGATTTTCAAAGCGCTCAATATGCAGGACGCAACCGCGAGCGACTATCAAGGCGCAATTGGCGCGGCATTGGCAGCCAACGACAAGACGCAGACCGAAGCCTGGCTGCGCATCGCTCTCGATCGCTTCTCGAGCGACGCGGGAATATTGTCACTCGCAGCCCGTTACGAGCAGTCGCGCGGCGACAATCAGCGCGCGGCAGCTTATTGGCGCGCGGCGCTTGCCGCCATGCCTGCATCAACACCTGCAGACAAGCTGGCGAATGAGCTTGTGCATCCGGAACAGAATGCAGGCACGCATCGCACCGCCAACGGTACAGACCTGAAGCAGCTTCTCAATCCGGATAACGACCAGCCGAATTCAACAAGGTTGCCGGCGCCGCCACGTTACGCCCCTGATCCAAGACCCGTGATCGGGAACATTCCCTCGGCGCAGCCCGCGAATCCCCAGCTCTTCCATCAGCAAAGCGCCGTCAGATTCGGCGCAGATAAATCTGGCGCCGATCAGAGCACGTCCGGCGCCTGGGCCATGCGCGACGGTGTTTATCATCCGTCCGTCGCAGGTTCTCCATTGCGCCCTGCGAACGGCTGGACGGGATCGACTATGACGCCACGGTTGCTTCGCGCGAGCCTCGCGCCAGGACAAGCGCCCGACACGTGGGACAGCGGATCCATTCCCATCGTCGCCAATCCGCCGCACTCAATGGCCACCGATGCCTGGAAGGGCCTCATCACGTCACTGATCGGCGCCCATCGCAACGCGGAAGCTCTTGCCGAGCTTGCCAGGATTCCTTCCGATGCGCGCCGTCAACTCGAGTCCGATATCGAATTCGTTCAGGCAGTCGCAAAGTTGTATCTCGCGGCGAATGACTCAGCGCACGCATACCTTTATCTCAGTCGCGTGGAGAAGTACTACGCGCAGAATCGCTCTGCATCGCCCGCTAACTCCGGCACTGTGAACCTGCCGCGCTCTGAGCGCACCATTGAAGCTAACGAGCCCGAATCGCACGACTCGGCAACGACAATGCCGGCGCCACCGCTGCGCATCACTTCGCAGCCCATGGGCGACCAGGCCGCTCGCGCACAAGCTCAATTTGCCGCGCAAACAGACAGCCAGTTAACGCAAGGCTCAGCGGCTGTTGTTCACGCGCTTCCAAACGCTACTGTCAACGCCGACGCTAATCAATTAGCTGCAATGCAGGTTCCCGCGGATCAGTCGCAGGTCCGTCCCGCCCTCGATCCTGTTCCGGGTGTTTTGCATACGCAGATGGGTGATTACACTTCGGCGCAGTACACGCCTTCAGCACAGGAAGCCGCCACCGGCGCGTATTCAGTACCTCGAACGCAACTTGCATTGCCGCCAGAGAAGCCCGCAGCATCCGCGCCTTCTGAAAGCACTGCTGCAAGGCGGCGCAGAATCACTCCACCGCCAAACAGGCAAGCCGATCGACAGGTACCCACGCAGGTGGCAATAGCAGAACCGCCCGCGCCGCCATTAAGCAGCGCGCCCGCGGCACCCGTTGCGCCGTCGCAGCAAGCACCGCAGTCTGCGCCGGCCCAGGCAGGCCAATCGCAGCCGGCTCAGACCGGAACCGGCGCGACAGATGAGCAACTGCAGGAGCGCAATCTGCCGCCGCTGCGCGGACCATGGTCGCGCACGCACGGACACTCGATAAGCCCGCGCGAAGAAGCGGAATTGCGTTTACGCACGATTGAGGGTGGCTACAGCGGGTGGCTCGGCGGCACCGGCTTCATCAACTATCGCAGCGGAGCACTCGGATACGATCACCTTGCAGCACTCGAAGCTCCCTTTGAGGCATCGCTCCCAATGGGGCCGCTGGCACGATTCACCATCGTCGCCAAGCCAGTTTTTCTTGACTCGGGACAATCGGACGGCACCAGCCTTATTTCAGTCTTGAAGTCCACCACGTCCGGCACGGCACTCGCCACCATTCCGCAGCCCATCGGAACATTGGCCGGAGCCAACATAGTGCCGCCGGCACAGCAAAATGCAATGGGCGTTGGTGGAGAAGTGCAGCTCGTGTTTCCGCAATTCGCCATCGCTGCCGGATACACGCCCTACGGATTCCTTGTATCCACATTCACCGGCAGGCTAATGTGGAAGGCCGCCAACGGCCCCATCACCATCACTGCCGCGCGCGATTCGCAAAAGGACAGCCAGCTCTCTTACGCAGGCTTGCGCGACCCCGCCGGCAATACGCTAGCCACCCAGGGCCAGATATGGGGCGGCGTTATCGCCAATCAAGGCAACCTTCAATACGCGCATGGCGACGAGCAATCGGGATTCTACTTCAACGTTGGCGGTCAATATCTCACCGGCTACAACGTAGTAAAAAATCAGCGCATCGACGGCAACGGCGGGGCCTACTGGCGCATGAAGAGATTGCCGGAGTACGGCGACCTGAACATAGGCATTAATTTTTTCGCCATGCACTACGCGAAAAACGAAAACGCATTCACGCACGGTATGGGCGGATACTTCAGCCCGCAAGGCTACTTCCTGGCCAATGTGCCGTTCACCTTTACCGGCCACTACAATACGAGCCTGCACTACAACGTTACCGGCGGCTTCGGCGTGCAGGCTTTCCAGGAAAATAAAACCAAGCTGTGGCCGCTCGCAGGCGATCAGGCGCTTGAAGTCAGCCAGGGCAATCCCATGCTGCCCGATCACACCAGCGTTGGTCCCAACTACGATCTCCACGGGCAGTTGGCTTACCAGATCGGTCCGCACTGGTTCGCCGGCGGATTCTTCAACGCCAACAACACGCGCAACTACTCTTCCGCATCCGCAGGATTCTCCATCCACTACATGTTCCGCGCCCAGCCATCTTCGGCCAGCGGACCCACGGGCCTGTTTCCCAGCGACGGCCTGCGCCCCTTCACAGTGCCTTAACTATAGGCATTCGCAGACAATTTAATCCGTTCGTCAGCAGACAAATCAACAACTTCGGGCATCGAAGCTGACTTATGCCGCCTTCGTGGTATTCGAGGGCAGACAATGCCCGTGATAGCTTGCCCAAAGGAGGCTTCACGTGACCCTGGCGAGTTTTATCGGCAAGCAATTCATTGACGTAATTGAGTGGAATGAACCGCAGGACGGCATTCTTTCCTACCGCTATCCGATGCGCGACCTGGAGATACAGAACGGGGGCCAGCTCACGGTGAGCGAATCGCAAATGGCAGCCTTCGTTAACGAAGGTAAAATAGCCGACGTCTTCGGCCCCGGACTGCACACGCTCAATACGCGCAATCTTCCCATCCTTACTGACCTGTTGAATTGGGACAAGGACTTTGAGTCTCCGTTCAAGTCTGAAGTTTATTTTTTCTCTACGCGCCAGCAGATGGATCAGAAGTGGGGTACCGCAGAACCCATTACCATTCGCGATAACGAATTCGGCGCCGTGCGGTTGCGTTGTTTCGGTATCTACACCTATCGTGTCGCCGATCCGCGCCAGTTCTTCAACCAGGTAAGCGGCACGCGCGGCGCATATTTCGCTGAGGATCTCGACGGGCAACTGCGCAACACGATCCTTGCTCACATCACCGACGGATTCGCCAACAGCAATGTGGCGTTTCTCGATCTCGCGGCCAACCAAACCAAGCTCGCGGCACAAATCAGCGAAGGCTTGAGGCCGGTGTTCACCGCGCTCGGTCTGGAACTGACGCAGTTCGTCGTTGAGAACATTTCCATGCCTGAAGAGCTCGCCAAAGTCCTGGACCAGCGCATCGGCATGAAGATGGTTGGCGACATGGGCCGATACACGCAATACGCCGCCGCCGAATCGCTTGACCTGGCGGCCGCTAACACCGGCGGTGGAGCAGGCGTGGGCATGGGGCTCGGCGCAGGCGCTGCTGTGGCGCAAGTGCTTGCTGCCAATTTGCGCACTCCAACGGTAGGAAGCATGGCGCCAGCAGGCGCAACAGAAGTTTCAACCGCAGAGGGCACCAAGTTCTGCATCGAGTGCGGCCACGCTATCTCGGCGCGTGCCAAGTTCTGCGCGGAGTGCGGTAAGCCGCAATGAGCAACTGTCCCGCCTGCGGCGCTCCGCTTGACATCCATCCAGAAACCGAGGGTTTCAAATGTAGCTATTGCCATCAAGTCTTCTTCCCGGGCAAGGAAGAAGACGGCGTGGAGATTACCGGCGCACCGTCTGACCCCTATCTCAACTGTCCGATTTGCTTTCAGCCGCTGGTCAAGGCAAGCCTTGCAAATACTGCGCTGCTTTATTGCACGCAATGTCACGGACAGCTACTTTCGATGGAAATCGTCTCCGACCTTGTCGCGAGTTTGCGAGCAAGTGTTGATCACTCAGCTGTACAGACGCCTGCGGATCGCGACGATCTGAAACGCGTTCTCCAATGCCCCAAATGCAACCTGCGCATGGACGCACATCGCTATGCCGGCCCCGGCAACGTAGTGGTAGACACCTGTGATAACTGCTCGTTCATCTGGCTGGACCGCGGCGAGATCACGCGCATGGCAAAAGCTCCCGACGAAGGCGACCTGGAACGCACTTTCGGCTTTTAATCACCACTTGGTACATTGTTCAATGCAGTAGAATGCCGCCGCCCAGGAGTTTTCGCGCATCAACCCGACTTCATCCCGATACCATGCTAGTCTGTTGCGGAGTACAGATAGGCCCCATCAATTCCAATCGGTTCACCGGGAATTAGCTTCCTGGTTGGCAATCACTCGCCCCGAACTCAGATTTGGGTGCGAAGAATTACACTTAATTCTTCGCATCAGGTTCATTGCATCTGCGCTTTCAAGAAAACACCATGCATTCAGTTATTGAAGTCTCGGGGGTCCGCAAGACCTACGGCAAAACCGTCGCCGTCGACGAGGCGTCGTTCGATGTCAAACAGGGAGAGATCTTCGGACTGATTGGGCCGAACGGCGCAGGAAAGACCACCACGATGGAATGCATCGAAGGGATTCGCAAGCCCGACCGTGGCACTATCGCAGTGCTTGGTCTTGACCCATTTCGCCAGGTGTACAAGATGCAGGAACGCATCGGTGTTCAGCTTCAGCAGGCACAATTGCAGAAGCGAATCAAAGTATGGGAGGCGGTGGATTTGTGGGCGTCGCTCTACGGAAAGAAAGCCGTGGATGCAGAGCGACTGTTGGAACAGCTTGGCCTCACTGACAAGCGCAGCGCGTGGTTTATGAATCTCTCCGGCGGCCAGAAACAGAGACTGTTTATCGCTCTGGCATTGATCAACGACCCGGAAGTCGTGTTTCTGGACGAGTTGACCACCGGCCTCGATCCGCAGGCACGGCATGCGATCTGGGATCTGGTGCGCAGCATCCGCGAGCGAGGCAAGACAGTGTTTCTAACCACCCATCTGATGGAGGAGGCCGAGCGTCTGTGCGACCGGGTAGCCATCATGGATCACGGACGGATCATCGACATCGACTCGCCCGAAGGCCTCATTCGTCGGCACTGCCCGGAGCGCACTGTCGTTCTCACTCAGGACTACGAGTCCGCCGGCGAGCACTTTGAGAAGATTCCGCAAGTGGAGTCGGTAATCCGAGACAACCAGCGATTCACCATTCGGGGGCGCGGCGACGACCTAGTTACCGAGGTGATTCACTGCCTGTCGGAGAATGACATTCGGGTCACTGATTTCCGCACCATTCTTCCCAACCTTGAAGACGTATTTCTCAAACTCACTGGCCGCTCCATTCGCGAATAGGACAGACAATGATGCTGCGCGGAATTTGGAAATTGACGTGGATCGAGCTTAAGATCTTCATGCGCGAGCCGCTGGGCGCATTCGGCACCATCGGTGTGCCTGTTTTGATCTTCCTTGCCTTGGGCCATGTGACAAATCTCCGATTCGGCGTACCCTCACCGGTTGCCAGCGGTCTGCCACCGGACAATATTCCTGTTCTCGTGGCGATCCTGATCGCGATCAGCGCTGTTCTTTCGCTGGTCACCATCATCTCCATCTATCGCGAGGGCGGCATACTCAAGCGGCTTCGCGCCACGCCGCTGCGCCCGCAGACCATTCTTAGCGCCCACGTGATCGTCAAGCTCCTGCTCACTGCGGCAACACTGGCCTTGATGTTCCTTGCGGGAAGACGTTACTTCCCGCCTGGTGCAAATGTGCCCTGGATATCGTTGACCATCGCCCTGCTCATCAGCACCTGGAGCATCCTATCGGTCGGCTTTATTATCGCCAGCATCGTTCCCACCGCGCGCTTCGCGCAACCGGTCGGCGCGGTCATTCTGTACCCCATGATCGCTATCTGCGGGCTCTTTGTGCCCATTTCTAATCTGCCGCCAGTGTTGCGGTCTGCGGCGCAAGTAATGCCGCTCACTTACGCCGTGCGCCTGCTCCATGGCATTTGGGTGGGTGAAGGATGGCTGGCACATCTTGGCGATGTAGCAGCGTTGACGGTGTTGTTTCTGCTTTTTACAGCGATCTCAGCGAAGATATTTCGTTGGGAATAACAAGGCCTGCGGCGGCGCTGTTCCTGCTCTGGATCTGCATCCGGGCCTGCGAGCGTACGCCCATTGGTCGGTCTAGCCCCGGCGCAGAGGCTTGTGCATTGGCACCACCTGCACGGTCACATCGCGAACCTCTGAGAGAAACCGGTTCAGCACCGAGCCGCGCAGCAGGATGTCCCAGCGCGAGCGTGCGGACTGGCCAAAAACCACATGCGAAATGTTCTCCTGCTGCGCGTAGTGGATGAGCGCATCGGAAACATTTCGATCGGTGAGGTTCACAACCTTTGCGCCCAGGTCGCGCGCCATGCGCTCGTACTCTTCAAGCCGATGGAATGCCTCGGGATCGCCGTGACCCTTGTCGTCATTCGGCTTGGTGACGTAGACCGCATACCAGTTGCTGTTCAGGCGGCCGGCAATGCGGGCTCCAACGCGCAATAGCCGTTCCGTGCCAGGGCGCGTGCTCAGGCAAACCATCACCTTCTCGGGGATTGGCGCTTGTTCCAGGCCCTGCGTGCGGCGATACTCTGATGCGCGGCTGCTTACCTGCTCGGCAGTGGTGCGCAAGGCAAGTTCGCGCAGCATGTTCAGATTGCCCTTGCGGAAGAAGTTGGCCAGCGACTGCTCAACCTTTTCCGGGGCGTAAATCTTGCCTTGGCGAAGGCGCGAACGAAGTTCATCCACCGTAACGTCCACATTGACAACTTCATCGGCGCGCTTGAAAAAATTGTCGGGAACCGTCTCGCGGATCACGGTGTTGGCCGAGCGGTTCACGGCGTCGTTCAGCGTCTCAAGATGCTGAATGTTGACGGCGGTCATTACGTTGATGCCGGCATCGAGCAACTCCAGTACATCTTCGTAGCGCTTTTTATTTTTACTGCCCGGGATGTTGGTATGCGCCAGTTCGTCGACGACTACGGTGTTCGGATGCCGCGCAATGATGGCATCCAGATCCATTTCTTTCAGGTTGACCCCTCGGTAGGGGATCACTTTTTCAGGAATGATTTCCAGGTCGCGAATGCGCGCTTCAGTTTCCGCGCGGCCATGAGCTTCAACCAGGCCGATCACAACATCCACACCAAGCTGATGTTTCATGCGGTAGGCATCGCTCACCATGTCCCAGGTTTTGCCCACGCCTGGAGCAGCGCCAAGATAAATGCGCAGCTTTGCAGGCTCGGGTTGCTTTTCCAGAACGATCTCGGCCATGCTCTAGCCCACCTCAACAGGATGCCGGACTACATCCGTAACTGCTACCGGAATGGTGAAGCGCAACGTTGTGCCATGGCCCAGGCGGCTTTCAATGGCGATCTGGCCGCCAAGCGACTCAACCAGGCGCCGTACCAGCGCCAGGCCAAGGCCTGTGCCTTTTTCTGAGAAGGTGCTGAAGCGATCAAAAATGGTGCCCAATCTCTCCGCCTCAATGCCGCGGCCAGAATCGCGCACCGTGAACTGAACAAAATCTTTCGTCTCTTCGGCGGCCAGAAGAATCTCTCCCTCCGGCGGCGTGTAACGAATTGCGTTCGACAAAAGGTTGTCAAGAATCGAGCGAAGCGCGCGCCGGTCGGCATTGATCACCGAGAGATCGGCGAATGCTTTCACTTCCACGCGAATATGTTTCTCTCCAGCATCTTCGCAGAAGCGATCGCGCGCGGCGTTCAATTCCTGCAGTGGACGCAGGCGCTCCGGCTTCAGCTCGCGCTTGCCGGTGTCCAGCTCGGCCACTTCGATCAAGTCGCCCATCAGGTCGTCCAGCTTCTCTGACTCGTTGATGGTGGAAGCGATAAGGTCCGCCTGCAATGGGCGAAGTTCGCCGCCAAATCCCTGGCCGAGCGCGTACAGCCCGCGACGCAACTGCAGCAGTGGATTGCGCAGCTTGCGGCTGGCGACTGCGATGAATTGTGTCTTGAAGCGGTCGGTGTCCTGCAGAGTGGTTACATCTTCAAGTACTGTCACGGCCCCAAGCAGACGTCCTTCTGAGTCGCGCATCGGCGAGGTGCGCAGCCGATAGCTACGATCCTGGTTGCCAATGCGCATTGGAAGCAATGCCGCTTCGTCTTCTGTCGCTACCGCCTTCTGCATTGAAACGGCGGCGCGAATTGCGTTCAGTATTTTTTCGCCGCCGGGTGTGTTGGCCAGCGCCATGCGATCGGTCGCAGCCTCGCCCAGCAACTCCCCTGCGGCCTGGTTCACCTTCAACACATGACCGCGCCCATCCGTAACGATGATTGGTTCAAAAATCGATTGAAGCACGGCGTCAGAAAGCTGAAATTCCATCTGCTTCCGGCCTGCTTCGCTGTCTCGCAACTCACGCAGCCTGCCGGCAATGCGCGTCAATTCGCCGGCAATCACGCCAAAATCGTCGCGGCTGCTCCATTCAACACGGTGCTCCAGGTTCCCCTGGGCAATGCGATGTGCATCGCCGGCCAAATTGTGAACGGGCCGAAGAACCAGGAAGATAGTTGCAGCTGCAACCAAAATCGATACAGCTAAAAGCACGTAAGCAACAGAACTTAAACCGGCGGCAGCGATTGCGCGATGCGCGACCGCAATCAATCCGGCCATCAGGCAGACGAGGAGCGTGCAGCCAAAAATCAGTCGCTGAGTTAAATTGAGCATTGCCCGGACTCCGTGCCGGTTGAGGGTGTCACTTCTATTTTCGCGGAAATGGCCTCAATCCGCAAAGTCCGAAAAAAATTACGATTTGCGGAAACGATTTCGTCTTTATGGGATTCGGCAAACCGCGAGCGAATCATTGTGCCATTGGCAGTCGAGGCCCCTAGGCTGCGGATACGAAACCAGCGTCCAATTCACCCCGAAATCGCGCTTCAATCGCTCAAAATCGGCGAGCTGAAAGTTTCGCCAGCCGCTCTGCGCTTCCACCTCGCGGTCCCATCGCGGAGCCAATTCGGGCACCTGGGTTACCACGGCCGTGTCCTTGATTGCATCGCAAAGCTGGCTGCGTTCGGCCAGTGCCCTGAAGCTGTGATAATCCTCTCCGGGCGCTTCAAGATAGCGCGGGTCGAGGGCAAAGTACGCGTCGGTTGGCGTGTTGGTGCGCACCCACGCGAATGCCTGTAGCCAGGCATTCGACGGCGAGCTGCCCGGCAGTTCAATGTGCCGGCTCGCTGGATATTCCGCTCGTTGAGCGGCAAACATGCTTCCATTGGTGACAAGTAAAAACAGCGCCCAGCGCCACGCAGACGCTTTGAGCAGATATTTGCCAAGCAGACAGCCCCCAATGAGGACCATAAAGAAGTAGACCAATTGCAGGTAGCGCATCGGCTGAAAAGGCGTCAGGCGAACAAGCGAAGCGGGAGCCAGCACTGCCATGGCGAAAACCTGCTGAAACACGCCGTATGCAAACACCGCCAGCGCAAATCGTGCCAGCACCGGCTGGTTGTGCTGCCGCGCCTTTCTCCAAAGCAGCCAGAACAGAATGAGCGGAGCCAGCGCTCCGAGCCACTCATACCAGGTCCACTTGTATAGGAAGTAGTAGGTGCGCGTAGTCAGCGCTTTCTCCCACAGGGGGCTGGGCTTTTCAAAAAGCCAGGCTGGAATCGCTGCGGCAACCGTCACTGGAATTTTGCGCACTTCGCGGAAAGACGGAATTCGATCGTGGACGAATTCTGACATCGCTAAAGCGAGGAAACAGCAGAATGACAGCCCTGCGGCGGCCATGATGGGGTGCATCAAAAACGCTCCAACCATCAGGACAAGAGCCTGCACATGCTTCCCGGCCATCACCCGCGAAACAGCCAGCAATATGAGCGCGGTCGCGACGTTACGGGCATGCAGGTGCTGATCCAGCAGGTAAATGGCGGTTCCGGACACCGGCAAAGTGAACATGGCCGTAACCAGGGCCACGCCCGCCCACTGTGCGGTACGTTCTTTAAAGAGCCGCCCGGCAATGTTCCAGCAGGCATACACAATCAGCCCAATCGATATTAACTGCCAAAGAAGCGCCGTCACTGAAACAGGAATATGGGTCAGGCGAACAAAGTCCGCTACACAGACGTCGAACATCGTTCCCTGTGTCTGTAGCCGGAAAAAGTCGCCATCCTTGGGGTAAAGCGAGGGATTTAAATTATTTTGCACTGCGGAGAGGTAGATTCCATCATCCTCAGTACCGGGGTGGTATCCCATCACCGCGAAGCCGAGCAGGGTGAAGCAAAGCAGTAACAGAATGGTGCGTGGGCGTTTGTATTTCAAAACTTTACATCCATATTCTCAAGCTCAGCATACCGTCAGTAGTAATAGAAATATCGTACATGGCGGTTGATGGACCGGCAACGCAATCGTTCCCGCAGACCGCGCAGCTAAGAGCAGCCGTCACACCTGCGGCAGCAGCATCCTCAACAGCAGGAACGCACCCACACCCGCAAAAAAGATGAACGCCATGCCGATTCCAGGCTCGCGGTTGACTTCGGGCACCAGGTCGCTTGCCCCCACGTACAGCGCCACGCCCGCAGAGATGGGCAAGCCATAAGGCAGCCAGCCAGGCAGAACCTCGATCACGCCCACTCCCACAAGCGTTGCCGCTGCAAGTCCCACTGCCGAGTAAAAGGCCGAAGTGCGGCTGCGTCCGCTGGCGAGCATGACACTGGCCATTGTGAATCCTTCCGGCGCCTTGTGCAGAAAGATGGCAAGAAAAATCAGCCAGCCCAGTGCGTTCGAAACCACAAAGCCTGACCCGATAGCGACTCCGTCAAAGAGCGCGTGCACGCTCAGCCCTGCCAGCACCGACATGCCGGTGCGGCGCGAAACAAACTCGTCGTGGTGCGTCTCTTCGCCGTAATGGAAGTGGCCGCTGATGGTGTGTTCCAGCAGATGAACAATGCAGTATCCCGCCATGACGAGCACGGGCCCAAGTTGAGGGCTCAGTTTAATGCTCTCCGGAACCATTTCGAGCAGCGCCACGGCCATCAGGAATCCAGCCCCGAGAGCGACGAAGTAGCGCAGATATTTCTCAACGCCGCGAGCGCGCACCAGCACCAGGCCGCCGGCCACATCGGCCAGCGCAGCCATTGCACCGAGGATAAGCGAGATCTTCAGCATGATCCTGGTTCTTTGCTACCCGCTGTGGCGTATGTGCAGCACGTCGCCGTCCTGCACAATGTATTCCTTACCTTCAAGGCGTAGCGTGCCTTTGCCTCGCGCGGCCGCTTCCGATCCCGCAGCCAGCAAGTTGTCCCAGCGAATGGTTTCCGCACGAATGAAGTGGTGCTCAAGGTCGGTGTGGATGGCCCCGGCGGCTTGCGGCGCTTTTGAGCCAACCGGCACGGTCCACGCGCGGCACTCGTCTTCGCCGGCCGTAAAAAAGCTGATCAGCCCAAGCAATTCGTAGCTCTTGCGGATGAGGCGTACCAGGCCGCTTTCGTGCAATCCGTAACTCTGCAGAAAGTCGGCCGCTTCTTCGTCGTCCATCTCGGCCAGCTCGGCTTCAACCTTGCCGCAAATCGCGGTAGCTCCAGAGTTCGGCCGCTTTGCAACTTCTTCAAGCTTGTACTTGCTCGCCGCTGCATCCAGATCCGCGCCCAGCGTCATGCTCTCGCCGATATTAAGCGCGTACAGAATCGGTTTTTGCGAAAGGAACATGAAACCCTTGATGAGCTTCTTTTCTTCCGGCGTCATCTCCAGTTCGCGCAGTGGCTTCTCTTGCTCAAGAAATTCCTTAGCGCGCAGCAACAA
>JADGNO010000188.1 GCA_017883405.1 Occallatibacter sp.
CCTTTCCTCCCAAGGCGGGTTGTTCTCGAAGGGGACAATCCGAAGCTATGAAGAGCCGTATGACGCGAGAGTGTCACGTACGGTTCCGTGAGGGCCTCGGGGTGAAATTCCCCGGGGCTACTCGACTTTCCAGTACGAATCTGTGCATGCCTTTACAGCAAGCTGCAGCGCAGTGCGGTCGCGCGCATCACGCGCATTCACATCGCTCCCCGCCGCAATCAACGTGGCGACAACTTGATGATTCGCGCGCCATGCCGCAACATGCAGCGCCGTCGAGCCCGGTGCGAGATCCCAATAACCACCGCCCAAGGCCCAAACTGCATTTGGTGAAACGCCCAACGCAATCAGCGTGCGAACACCGGCGTCATTGCCAGCCCCCGCAAACCTCGCCAGCAGAATTCCGCCCATTGCTTCAAACTGCGCGCGAAGATCCGGCGAACCATCCAGCAATGCCTGCGCGGCACCTCGGTCACCGCGTGCACAAGCGGCCACCACCGCGTCCATCCCCTTCATGTCGCATGTAAAACCGCGCCCATCAAAAGCATCAAGAATGTCGGCGCGCCCGTGGTATGCCGCCATCTGGAAAGCATTCCTACCGTCAAGCGCATTCTCAATCAACGGGTCAGCGCCGTGATCAAGCAACTGCTCAATCATCACCAGCCCATTGTCGCGACGAATCGATTGGTGAAGTGGCGTGTGCTTCCAAACGGTCATGAAGTTGGGATCGGCCCCGTGCTCCAGCGCCAGCAGCAGCCCCGCGTCATCGTGCCAGTCGCACTTGCGCATGGCCACCGTTGCCAGGCTGCGCTCGTTCAAACGGCCTGAACGCAACAACACCTTCAGAACATCGTTGTCGTAAGTTTCAGTTACATGGTAAGGAGTCTCTTCGTCGTTCGGGTCGGCTCCAAATTCCAGCAGCACCTGCGTCACCGCGACACTCTGCGCAATTCCTGCCGCCCCGTAAATTGCCGATTCGATAATCTTCCTCGGCGGCGTGTCGATCTCTTCCATCCATCCCGTGTTTGCGTTAGCGCCTCTCTCCAGCAGTGCGCGTGCGCATGCCGCGATTTTCTCCGAACGTGCTTTGTCTATACGCAGAAAGTGCGAGAAGCACAGATACGTCAGCGCATCCCACCCATGCGGACCGCCTTTGGCAACTGCAAGTTCGCGATCGCGCGCAAGCCAGTTGCGCACTGCTGCTTCGTCGCCAAGCACAGCCGCGCAGCAGATGTTCGCCTTAACAATCTCAGGATATTGCGCAAGCAGTGCCTGCGCGTGTTCCAGTGTCCCGCCGCCATGCCATCCTTGCCTGTCAACACAGGCAACCTTGATAAAGGCGTCAGCGGGAGCCTCGTGCAATTTAACAGAACGCATCATCCGCAAGTGCTCCACTTGTTTTTGAAATGCAGGCCAGGAGGCAAAGCCATGTTCACGCGCAATTACAAGCTGAGCATCGGCAAGCTTGTGATGTTGCAACTCGCCTGACGTGGGTTCATGAGCGCGCGGATGATGTTTGCGAATACGCACAAGCGCATCCGGGTCTCCGGCGCGCGCCGAGTGCAGAAGTTCCTTGGCTTGTTTGCGGTACTGTTCCAGGTCGGGACGATCGGGAATGCTGCGATCAGGCATACGAAGCTCCTCTCAAAATTGCCTGGAGTGTCCGCATGAGTCAGGCTGAAAGAAGATTCGCTCAGTTGTCTGAAGTTGAGGTGGGCACTGCCCTTTCCGCGGACCGGTTGCGCCCTGCGCGCACGCGTCCATGCTACCGGTCAAAATCGTTCCGAGTCAACGGCTAGATTCTCGCCACTTACTCATATCGAATAGCCTTCACCGGATCGAGTGCCGCAGCGCGCCGCGCCGGAAGCCAGCACGCAAACACACCCACAGCCGCCAGCGTAAACGAAACCGCCAGCAGAAGCAGCGGGTATGAATGCGGCACGCCGATCGGCATGTTAGTAATAACCCGGGCAAGTGGCCACGCAGCGCCAATGCCAAGCACCAATCCGCCTGCGATCTGCCACAATCCACGCTTCATGATCAGCAAAAGAATGTTGCGGATCGTAGCGCCCATCGCTATCCGCACGCCAATCTCCTGCGTGCGGCAGCTCGTGGCATGCGCCATAATCGCGAACAGTCCCACAGATGCCATCAACATGGCAATTAAGGCGAAGCACAGAAAGATTTTTCCAAACACCCGCAGAAACCAGATCTGGTTCTCCATGGCAACGTCGAGACGATAAGGACTACTCACGGGCAATTCTGGATCAAGGCTTTGCACGGCTTTGCGCATCATTGGCAGCGGATCGGCTGAGGACTCGACCAACAATGCAATGTGATTCCAGCCGACCTGGCGATAGGGAATGAAGAGCAAAGGTGGAGGGTCGCTCGTCTGGAATTCCTGCACCATATCGGCAGAAATGCCAATCACCGTGATCCAGTTGGCATCCTTCTTCTTCTCGTCGTACAAACGAAATCGCTTGCCAATCGGATCTTGCCCCGGCCACAAGCGATTCGCGGCGTCCTGTGTCAGGACAGCAGCTTCGTGATATTCTGCGCCATCCTGTTCATTAAAGTCGCGTCCTCGCAGCAACGGCAAACGTATTTCGTCAAAGTATCCGGGCGTTTGAGGAACGTAAGAAACGAACGGCAGCTTCGCTGGATTACTTATTGGTACGTGCTCAATTTCTATCTGTTGCCGTGGACCGCTAAGCCCCGGCCCATCAGAAGCAATGCCTGCGTGCGACACGCCGGGGATTGCGCGCAGACGAGGCAGCAGCTCATCGATAAATTGCCGGCACGCATCAGCATCCTTGTATCGGGTGGGTGGCAGCAGCAGGCGTGCCGTAGTTATTTCTTTCGCCGGAATGAATTTGTTCACCGTGAGTCCACGAAAAAGTCCGCTGATGAAAATGCCGGCCCCGGTAAGCAGAACCAGCGTCAGCGCAAATTGAAAGATAACCAAGCCGCCCGAGAGCCATCCGCCACGATGCCGGCTTACCGTATGCGAGCTCTCCTTCAGAACTCCCATCAGATCCGGCTTTGACGAGCGCAATGCCGGGGCAATTCCGAAAAGCACACCGCTCAAAATGCACAGCACGGCAAAGTATCCAAACACCGTGTAGTCCATCGTGAAGTCAATCCAATAAGGCCGCACCGTGTTTTTGGGTGCGGCAAGATCAAACCAATGCACGCCGGCCGCGGCCAGTCCAAGTCCCGCCACGCCACCCAATATGCTCAGCAGAATGCTCTCAATCATCAACTGCCGAATTACCCGCCAGCGTGATGCGCCCAGCGCCGTGCGAATCGACATCTCGCGCTTTCTGCTTACTGAACGGCCAAGCATCATGTTGGCCACATCGGCGCACGCTATCAGCAGTACAAATCCCACTGCGGCCAGCATCATTAGAAAGACCGCGCGAATACTACCGCCGTTGTAACGCTGGTGAAAAGTAAGGACAGTCATGCCGAGGTCCTTGTCCTCCGGATACTGACCCGCAAGCCTTGCCGCAATTCCGTCAAGCTCTGCGTTGGCCGCACCAACTGACACACCAGGCTTCAGAATTGCGAACGCGCGTAACTGCCGTTTATCGCGCTTGGCTAGATCTGCGTTCGCCTGCAGAGGCATCCACGCGTCGTTGTTGCCGGGAAACATGAACCCTTTTGGCATTACGCCCACAATCGTCGCCGGCAGACCATCCACGCGCACCTGCCGACCAATCACTGCAGGCTGCCCCGCGTATCGCTCCTGCCA
>JADGNO010000189.1 GCA_017883405.1 Occallatibacter sp.
CAACCAGGACCATTCAATGCTTACGGCAATGGTGGCCGTAGACAATATACTCGCCGGAATTACGGACAAGAGCAACCTATGGGAAGTTAACACTGAACAGGAATACCACGAAGAGAAAGAGGAGCCTTGGAGGCGCGCAACTATCCCCAGCGTGCCTGACAATGCGCTTGAAGGTCCAGTTGATGAGAAAAGCGTTGCGTAAGTGTCGCTGAGTCGATCAACGCCTGTGTGGCGGGCGATGAGGGCACTCAACAGCTTTTCCACTATACCTGTATGAACTCTGGCAAAGCCCTCCGCGTCTAGGAAGATCATCCCAAAACGGAGCACTTTGACTGATTGGACTTGATTGGTGGACGCGGAAGGAATCGAACCTTCAACCTGTCGGTTAAGAGCCGAATGCTCTGCCAGTTGAGCTACGCGTCCAGCCTGGAAAAAATCGCGCTGTTAAGGAATTTGCGCACGACTTGAGCAGGAGAAAAATCAACCCGCACCTCTGAAAATATAGCACATTCGAGGCCCGAAACCAAAGCTGCGGCGGCCCAATTTGAGCTGCATATTCAGTGCATTAACTCGGATGCCGATTCTTCGCCTCAGGCGTTTCCGGATTCATTCTCCGCGCGCTCTACTACGACTCCGCGTGTTCGGCGATCCCACCAGGCTACCAGCAGCGGAGCAAGAAACGCGCTAACGATCACGCTCGCAGCCACCAGGACGGTTGCCGGGCCTGCCGCAGATTTATATTTTGGATCGGCCGCAGCCACGAGTGCCGGTACCACCGCGGCATTACCAGCCGTTGTCGAAGCAGCAATACCCGCCACTCCCGTGCCGCCGGTAAGCCGATCGGCCACAAATAAAAATGCTCCGGACACCACGATGACGGCAACTCCAAGTCCGATGCCGAGCAGCCCGGCTTGCCAGATGAGCTTTAGATTCAAAGTTGCACCCAGGCCAAATGCAAAAAAAGGAATGATCGCCGGGGCGGCTTTACCAAGCAGAACCCGAAACTCATCGTCGAGATTCCCCAGTGCCATTCCGATAAACAGCGGCAGAATCGCGCCGACCAGCGTTTGCCAGGGAAAGCTCGAAAGTCCCGCGACGCCGAGCGTCACCATCGTAAAAAACGGCCCCGACTCCAGGGCCATCATGCAATAGGCGCCGGCATCTTCCGGCCGTCCATACTGTTCCATCAGCGCGACGTACAGCCCGCCATTTGTGTCGTTGAATGCGGCAACCACCGCCAGCGTGGAAATGCCAGCCAGCCAGCCGCTCTGGATAGGAAGAACTCCGATCGTGTGGCCCAGTGCGTATCCAATGATGATGCCCACACCCACTTTGGCCAGTGTCATCACGCCGCCGCGTTGGAGCATTCGCGGCAGCGCACGCACTGAAATCGTGCTCCCCAGGCAGATGAAGAAAACCGCGATCAGCGGAATTGCACCCGTAAACAATGCGCCGGTAAATGACCCGAACACCTGCGCGGTATTCGGTGCAAATGTGGTGATGATCGATCCGCATGCGAGCGGAACCACCATCATCCCACCAGGGATTTTTTCAATCGTTCGCTTGATCTTGATGGCCGGCTCCCAATCGCTGGAATACGTTCCCTTGCGAAATTGAATGTCGGTCGAAGTGTATCAGTGCACACGCCTCTTGAGCGGTCCCGGAGACTGGCCCACATTTTAGTCTTGCTGGCTGACGGCAAATGCGCCGGCGAGTTCTTCCTCCTGCTCAGACAGCAGCCGGACAACGTGGTTCACAATGATCAGGTCCTCAGCCGGAGGAATCACGCGCACCGTCACCGGCGAGTTTTCCGCTGAAATTACCGCAGCGCCCCGAACATTGTTCCTTTCGGAATCAAGCACAATTCCAAGCGCGCTCAGGCCTGCGCAAATCTCAGCGCGCACGGCGATATCGTTTTCGCCAATGCCGCCTGTAAACACCAGCATGTCAATCCCACCCAGCTCAGCAAAAAAGCTGGCCGCCCAACTCGCCACCGCGCGGGAAAACTTGTCCACAGCGAGTCGCGCCTTTTTGTTGCCTGCATGAATCGCGCTGCGCAGGTCGCGCATGTCGTTTGAGAGCTCGCTCATGCCCAGCAGGCCAGCTTTCTTGCTCACGGCCGCTTCCAGAATGTCGGCGGCTTCCTCCACGCTCTTTGCCCTGTTTGCAATTTTGCGCAACATAAAAAGCAGCACCCCGGGGTCGATATCGCCCGTTCGCGTACCGCTGATGATTCCACCGGTTGGCGTCAGGCCCATGGAAGTGTCGACGCATTTGCCCTCGCGAACTGCGGAAATTGACGCACCGTTACCCAGGTGAGCCACAATCAGCCTTGCCGGGACGTTGGGCTGAAGCTGATGAATGATCGACTCGTAGGAAATACCGTGGAACCCAATGCGTCGCACACCCATGGCTGAGTACTCAGCCGGGAGCGGCATATGGGTTGAGACTTCCGGCATGGTGCGATGGAAATACGAATCGGAGCAAGCAAAGCTCGGCGCATTCGGGAACAACTCAAGGGCCTGCCGCATAATATAAGCGCCAATGGGCGTGTGGAGCGGCGCGAAATCCTTGTAGCGCTCCATCTCGTCAATCATCTCCGGCGTCACACGCTGGTTAATCTGCAACGTCGGTGCGCCGCAAACCATGCGGTGTCCAATCGCGCTTGGGCGAGGGAAGTCGCCAGAGTGCAGTAGATCGGCAACGAGTTTGAATGCGACCGAACGGTTCGGAAGCGCCGGTGATTGATCGACGAGTTTATTGCCGCTCGAGTCCTTGATCCAGAATTTGCCTTGCTCGGTGCCGATCCCGTCCACTGCGCCTTCGTAGAGCCTCAAAGGCTGTGCGCCACCTGCCTCATAAATTGCAAACTTGATTGAAGAAGAACCGCTGTTCAAGACCAAAACGGGCAATGAAGACATGAAATATGATCCCCTTAGTTATTTGCTGTGGCCGAATTCATCAGCCGGTTAATTTTTTGCCACCATGCATTTCCGCTGCGGCACAAGTGCACTCGGCCGGCGCGGGTGCACTTAAGTTGAGCCAGGTTCTGATATCCCTGCATAGGTTTGGAGCAAATCTCGTGCTGCGCGAAACGACGTAATCCGCCCTTCGAGCACTTCCTTTTCGAGCGCATCCTTGCGCTGCTTAATTGCCGGATGAGCCTCGAACCGCTGTCGCAAACACTCGCGGATAATCTCATGCATCCACTTCTGCGTCTGATTCTGCCGGGCCAGTGCGAACCAGCCATTCGACTTGGTCATCACCGCATACTCAATCACGCAATTCCAAAGTTCAGCGATGCCTTTACCTGTTTGCGCCGAGCAGGTGAGTGCACGCGGCGTCCACCCCGACAGCGCCGCCGGTAGATAATGCAGCGCATTCTGAGCCTCAGTGCGCGCCTTTTCCGCTGCCCGTGTATTCGCACCGTCAGCCTTGTTGATTGCTACCAAGTCGGCCAGTTCCATCACTCCGCGCTTCATGCCCTGCAATTCATCGCCGGCGCCGGCAAGTGAAATCAGCAGAAAGAAATCCACCATGTCGTGAACCGTAGTCTCTGATTGCCCTACGCCCACCGTCTCAACCAGGATGTTTTCGTACCCCGCTGCTTCACACAGCAGCATGGTTTCGCGCGTGCGCTGAGCCACGCCGCCCAGCGTTCCACGGGATGGTGATGGACGCACGAAAGCCATGTCACTAGCGGAGAGGGAATTCATCCTCGTCTTATCGCCGAGAATGCTGCCGCCTGAGACCTTGCTGCTGGGGTCGATGGCCAGAACCGCCACTTTTTTCACGCGGTCACTGATCAAATAGTTGCCAAGCACTTCGATGACGCTGCTCTTACCTGCGCCGGGAACTCCCGTAATCCCCACGCGAATTGAGTTGCCGCTGTGCGGCAAACATTCTTCAACAATCTGCTCGGCTATGGCGCGATCAGTTTCGCGCGAGCTCTCGACGAGAGTGATGGCCCGCGCCAGGATCGTGCGGTCACCGTGCAAAATGCCATCGACGTATTGCTGAAGCGAAAGAGTGCCGCGCCGGCCACTCGCGCGATGCACAGTCTCCAGTGGTGGCTCGGGCGGCAAGCAACCGGGCAGAACATGCGACGCACTTTCTTTCACGTTCATCAATGAAAAACCTCAAGCCGGGCAGCCGGCTAGAATTTCGACAATCCGCTGCGCAGCCACTGGGATCACGGTACCGGGCCCGTAAATGCCGGCCACGCCGGCATTGTACAAAAAGTCGTAGTCCTGCGGCGGAATCACGCCGCCCACAACCACCAGAATGTCACCGCGATTCATCCCCTTGAGCTCAACGATCAGTTGTGGCACCAGCGTCTTATGGCCCGCAGCCAACGACGATACGCCAACTACGTGCACATCGTTCTCAGCCGCGTGGCGCGCAACCTCGCGCGGAGTTTGGAAAAGCGGACCGATGTCCACATCAAATCCGATATCGGCAAAGGCAGTCGCAATCACCTTTGCTCCGCGATCGTGCCCATCCTGGCCCATCTTGGCCACCAGGATTCGTGGACGCCGTCCCTCCGCTTCCTCGAACTCCTTCACCATTTCCACGGCCTTCTTGAACTCCAACGCCTGGCCGCTGGCCGCAGAATAAACACCGACAATCGTGCGCGTCGTCGCCTGGTAGCGTCCCCATACCTTTTCGAGCGCGCTTGAAATTTCGCCGAGCGTCGCCCGTTTACGTGCCGCGTCAACGGCGCACTCCAGCAGATTGCCGTCGCCTGTCGACGCGCATCGTTCAAGCAGTTCGAGCGAATGCTGCACCGCCAGCGCATCGCGATCGTGCTTGAGCTGTGCCAGCCGCGCCACCTGCGACTCCCGCACCGCGTCATTGTCGATATCGAGGACAGGAATCATCGGCTCTTCAGATGACTGGTATGCATTGAGCCCCACAATAATGTCATCGCCGGAATCGATGCGTGCCTGCCGGCGTGCCGCGGCTTCTTCAATGCGCATCTTGGGCACTCCGGTTTCAATGGCCTTCGCCATGCCGCCCAGTTCTTCCACTTCCTTGATCAGTTCCCATGCGGCGTGCATCAGTTCGTGCGTCAGCCGCTCAACATAATAAGAACCACCCCAAGGATCGACCACCCGTGTAATATCGGTTTCTTCCTGCAGATAAATTTGCGTATTTCGCGCAATGCGGGCCGAAAAATCCGTAGGCAGCGCCAGTGCTTCGTCCAGTGCATTCGTGTGCAGTGACTGTGTGTGGCCCAGTGCAGCGGCCATCGCTTCAACGCAGGTTCGCACCACATTATTAAATGGATCCTGCGCTGTTAAACTCCATCCCGACGTTTGCGAGTGCGTGCGCAGCACAAGCGATTTCGCATTCTTCGGATTGAATGACTTAACCAGCTTTGCCCACAACATGCGGGCTGCGCGCATCTTGGCAATCTCCATAAAATGGTTCATGCCGATGCCCCAGAAAAACGATATGCGCGGCGCGAAACTATCCACATCCAGACCCGCTTTAACGCCCGTGCGCAAATACTCCAGCCCGTCTGCGAGCGTATAGGCCAGCTCAATGTCAGCTGTAGCGCCAGCCTCCTGCATGTGGTAGCCGCTCACGCTGATGCAGTTGAATCGCGGCATATGTGCCGAACAGTAGCGGAAGATATCGCCCACAATCCGCATTGATCCTTCGGGCGGATAAATGTAGGTATTGCGAACCATGAACTCTTTCAGAATGTCGTTCTGAATTGTTCCGCTTAATTTATCCGGTGCAACTCCCTGTTCCTCCGCCGCGACAATGTAGAACGCCATAATCGGCAAGACTGCGCCGTTCATGGTCATCGAAACCGACATCTGATCCAGCGGTATCTGGTCAAACAGAATCTTCATGTCGAGGATCGAATCGATCGCCACGCCCGCTTTGCCCACATCGCCGGCCACGCGCTCATGGTCCGAGTCGTATCCGCGATGCGTGGCCAGATCGAATGCCACCGAAAGTCCCTTCTGCCCAGCCGCAAGATTGCGACGGTAAAAAGCATTCGACTCCTCGGCAGTTGAGAAGCCCGCATACTGGCGGATCGTCCAAGGCTTCATCACGTACATGGTGCTGTAGGGCCCGCGCAGATATGGCGCAATGCCGGCGGCGTATTCCAGATGCTCAAGTCCGCTCAGATCTTCATGCGTGTAGAAGCGCTTGATCGAAATGTGCTCCGGTGAAAGCCACTCTTCCGTAACCTGCGCACGGGTGTGCTCAGAAGTTGGTTCATAGTCGAGCTTTGAAAAATCAGGACGCATGGTTAAACCTTCATCCCCAGTCGCTGCTGCCAGTTGGTCAGCACCTCAATCGGAATGCTGCGGATATGAATGAAATCAGCAACACCTGCAGCGCGCAAATGCTCTGCCGATTCCGGATTCCCTGCGACGAGAACCGGGGTTTCGCGTCCGATGGCGTTAAACGCCGACACCAGCGCGTCTGCCATATCCAAATACTCGGCATCTGAACTGCACAGCACAACCAGATCAGCGCCGTCAGCAGCAATACCGTCAACGCCGTCGAGCTGCTTAGTAGCAATTTCAAATCCTGCACATGCAAAAAAGTTCGAAACAAAGGTGGATCGGGCCGCGCGCATCTTTACATCGCCAAATACGGCAAGCAGCACTCGTGGTGTTCTGCCCGTTGCCGCCGCATGGCGCTCGGTGCGCAAACGCAGCTTCTCGTAAGCCGCCGCACCGCGCTTGCCGACTGTAGAACGCGATTCGTCAATCCGTCCCAATGCCTTCTCGTCAGCATTAGCGTATTGATTGGTTCCGGTAAACACGCGGCGTCTTGTAGCCACAGCCGTCTCGCGCGCGTTCGCTTGCACTTCAAGTGCCGCGTCCAACTCGCCTGCCGCCCGTGCCTTTCGATAGCCACCCACTCGGTCAATATGCTGCATTGTCTTCCATGCTTCACGGGCAATGGAGTCGGTGATCGCCTCAAGAAAGTAAGATCCGGCGCCAGGGTCTGCCACCTGCGCCAACAGCGCTTCATGCTTGAGCATGAGCTGCATGTTTCGCGCCAACCTGCGGCTACCATCGTCGGGCGCCTTGTAGCATTCATCGAATGCGGCCACACAAACTGAATCAACTCCGCCAAGAACAGCGGACATGGCCTCTGTCGTTGTCCGCAGTACATTTACATGTGGATCGTAGATGGTCTTGTTCCAAAGAGAAGTACGTGCGTGTATGGTTGTTCTCGCAGCCTCGCGGCTGCCGCCAAAGCTCTCCACGGCCTTCGCCCACAAAATGCGAAAGGCGCGGAATTTCGCGATCTGGAAAAAGTAGCTCGCTCCAACTGTGAAGGAAAACCCAATCGATGCAGCTGCGCGGTCAATGTCAATTCCGCGCGCGTCCATGTCCGCCAGGTATTCGATCCCCGCTGCAAGTGTGAAGGCTATCTCTTGAACAGCATTCGCGCCAGCCTCCTCCAGGTGCGGACCGTGGATTGTGAAGGGAACCAGCGCTGCATCCGCACATCGAACAACATTCGCAACGAAGTCGGGACTGGTGAGCGGATTCAATCCGGTCGAAAGTCGTGGTGAGTCCGCCCTGCTTTTCAAACGTTCACAGAGCAGGCCGATGAGCACATCGTCGCCATTTTCAAAATGCAGCGGCGTTGTCTGCAAATTCGCAAGCAACACGCCGAGATCAGATGCGCTCCGAACCACAGCGTTCAGAAAGCAAATTTCCTCCGCACCTGCAGCCAGCGCATTCTGTGCTTCGTGATTCGCCTCTTCCGGGTTTTCTGCGTCAATCTCTTCGCGAATGCGCCAATCGCCATTTGCGTGCGTGCCCCTCAAATAAGGAAAACTGCCCGGCGCCTGGTCTACGTTCAGACTCGCGATATCTTCTGCCCTGTAGTATGGTTTTACCGCGATCCCTTCAGGGGTATGCCAAATTAGCTTCTTCGCGTAATCGGCGCCTTTCAGGTCGTGAAGAATAACGTCTTCCCAAGCCTTTGTACTCACTTCCGGAAATTCGTCGAGCAGATGTTCAACTTCCATTTGTCTTCACTTGCTTTCCGGGTCTTCAACAATTTCGATCAGGAATCCGAATGGATTGTCAGCCCTCGATTTGGGATGAACAAAAAAGACAGTCGTTCCACGCGATCCCTTGCGGGGCGCCTGGTCGATAATCTGAAAGCCACTTGCTTTCATCGCATCGAATGCTCGGCTGGCGCTCTCAACGCGAAAGGCCACATGAGCAAATCCGCCCCGCCCGCCATTCCGTTCAATTAGCTTCTGTACCGGAGAGTCCGCATTCAACGGCTCAAGCAACTGGATCAGATTCGGCCCACTTCCAATTTCGAGCAGGGCCTCGCGCACTTGATCATTGCCCAGCACTTCTTCGCGATGAATCTCGCGGAACCCGATCATCTCGTACGCCTTCACCTGGCCATCGAGTTCACCTTGCTTCACGGCAATCGCAACGTGATCGACGAACTTGATTCCCGGTACTTCCTTTAGCTCTTCCTGAAAGCTGCCCACCTGGCTAACCTTTCCAAATCAACCTGAAGCAATCAAGCTCCACTACTCCAGTTCGACCATCACCTGGTGAAGCTTTACCGGATCGCCTACCTTTACATTCACGCTCTTCACTTTTCCTGCGTGGTGCGCGGTAATGCTGGTCTCCATCTTCATCGCTTCAAGCACCAGAATCAGTTCGCCCGCCTTTAGCTGTTGTCCCGGAACCACATCTACGCGAATCACCAACCCCGTAACCGGACTTTGATAGAGCTTCTCATCAGCGGAGTGCATTTCCATTACGCGGGATGGCGCATAGGCTCCCGCGGGCAGCTTCGACGGCGCATTTGCGGAATCGGGCAAATAGCCGGGCAGAGCTTCGTTCGATTCGTCTTCCAGGACTTCGACTTCAGCCGCGTAAGTTCTGCCTTCGATCGTTATCTGAAGTTTCAAAATTCCGGTTCCTTTCATTACTGCGCAGTTCTGATTCAGCGCTGGTCAGTGCTTCACCGGCAGGTTGTGCGACGACTGCACCAGAACGCGCCCCTGCCGCGACCACCGGCTCACCTGCTCGACCTCTGAATGCAACTGTTCAATCCCGCGAATGCGAATCCGCCGGCCCACAAACGCAGCTGCAGCAGCCGCGATCACAGCCAGAATTTCAGCAGGGATGCGCCCATCTTCCATTGCTGTTGCGTCGACCGGCGATGCGATGTTCAACGGTTGCATGCGCAGTTCCTCATAGCGGAATCAGTCCGTGCTTCTTTTGCGGACGCAGTTCCCGCTTGGCGTGAAGCGCCTCAAGCGCGGCCGCCAGATATTTCCTTGTGTCAGCAGGCTCAATAACGTCGTCCACCAGCCGCCGTCCAGCAGCGACGTATGGATTCGAGAATGTATCGCGATACTCGCTCACCAACTCATCACGGCGCGATACCTTGTCTTCCGCCGTATCGATTTCGCGCCTGAACACGATCTCTGCCGCGCCTTCCGCGCCCATCACGGCGATCTCCGCCGTAGGCCACGCCACTACACGATCCGCACCTAGCCCTCGGGAGCACATCGCAATGTACGCCCCGCCATATGCCTTGCGCAGCACTACAGTGAGTTTCGGAACCGTCGAAGCAGAATATGCAAACAGCAGCTTGGCGCCATGGCGAATAATGCCGCCACGCTCCTGCTCCACGCCTGGCAAAAATCCCGGCACATCGACAAAAGTCAGCAGCGGAATATTGAATGCATTGCAAAAGCGCACAAACCGCGCCGCTTTGTCTGAAGCATCAATGTCGAGCGCTCCGGCAAGAACGCACGGCTGGTTCGCAACGATTCCCACCGTCCTGCCTTGCAAGCGACCAAAGCCGACCACGATGTTCTCAGCAAAGCCCGGCTGAATTTCGAAGAAGTCCTGGTTATCCAGAACGCGCACAATCATCGCGCGAATGTCGTAAGCAATCTTTGGATCTGCGGGAATAACATCGTTCATCCCCGAGTCGGATTTGATGCGAGACGTAAACGGTTGCCGTGGCGGATCTTCAAGGTTGTTCGATGGCAGAAAGCTCAACAGCCTTCTGCAAAGCTGAACAGCCTCCTCATCGTCCTTCGCAATCAGATGGACCACGCCAGAGTTGTTCATCTGCGACTGGGGTCCGCCTAGTTCTTCGGCGCTCACCACTTCGCCCGTTACCTGCTTGATCACTTGCGGTCCGGTGATGAACATCCGGCCTTGCTGCGTCTGAATGATGAAGTCAGTCAACGCGGGACTATAAGCAGCACCTCCAGCGCACGGCCCGCAGATCAGCGAGATCTGCGGAACAGTTCCCGACAGCATCACATTGTTGTAGAAAACGTTCGCGTAGCCCGCAAGGCTGTCGATACCCTCCTGTACACGTGCGCCGCCGGAGTCATTGATAAACACAAACGGGCTCCCCGTCTTCAGCGACATGCTCATCATCTCGGCAACCTTGTTGCTGTGGGTCTCGCCCGCCGCGCCGCCGGCAACCGTAAAGTCCTGGCTTGCCAGGTGTACCAGCCGTCCGTCGATGGTTGCGCAGCCAGTCACCACGCCATCGGCGGGTAGTTCCTTATCCGCCATGCCGAAATACGTAGCCCGGTGTCGGGCAAACATGCCAATCTCTTCAAAGCTGTCGCGGTCGACGAGTTTGGTTACCCGCTCACGCGCTGTCAGCTTGCCTGACTGGTGCTGTTTGGCAATGCGATCCTTGCCGCCGCCCAGCTCCAGTTGCGCTCGCTTGGCGCGCAGCTCGGCAACCTTTTCAGCCATGGTCGTCTTTTTTGAGTTCATAGCTTGTGTTGCCATCCACTCATTTCCTAACTCGTTGAATTCGGAGGGGTTCTTGCTCTCGTCTGCGGGATAGGGCATGTCGATATACCCCCTCAAAGATGGAATTCTACTGCCCGGAATACTTTGCAGGATGTGATCAGATGCACGCTACCAAGGGAGTTATGTCACCACAAAAAAAGGAGTTTCTCGCGAATAAGTACCCCGAAGTTGCATCCAACTAATCGTGGTTTGTAAATGCGTTGAGTGGTTCGAGCCAATCAGCCGGTCTCGGACGCAAATGACGCGGAGGAATGGTGCCTATGCTCTGGACAATCTTTGTCGTACTTTTGATTTTGTGGCTTCTCGGATTCAGTCTGCACGTCGCCGGGGGATTGATTCACATCCTGCTAGTTATTGCGCTGGCTGTGCTGGTATTCAATCTGATCAGCGGACGACGCAGCGCCATTTAAAGCGGGCAGAAATCCCTTGGCAAGCAAGAAGCGCGGCTTCCCCAAAGTTGAGGGGATAGCCGCGGCTCCATTGCTTGGAACAAACGACTGGGGGGACACCAAGGTAAGAGTCTAATCTGCCCAATTCACGCCTCAACTATCTTTTGCCCACCACTAATCCATCTCGCTGGCTGCGGTTGCTGCTCAAGTCCCTCGGGCCAGGGTTAATCACCGGTGCCGCCGATGACGACCCGTCAGGCATCGCCACTTATTCGGTTGCAGGCGCTCAGCTCGGCACTACATTGCTTTGGACCGCATTACTTACCTGGCCGTTAATGGCGGCGGTCCAGATCATGTGCGCTCGCATCGGTCAGGTAACTGGACAAGGCCTTGCCGGGAATCTCAAGCTAAAATTTCCGAAGTGGCTGCTGCTTGCGTTCGTGATTGCTCTTCTCATCGCGAATACCATTAACATTGCAGCCGATCTGGCGGGCATGGCCGATGCTGCCTCAATGCTGTCGGGTGTTAACTCCCGCTGGTTTGTACTTGCCTTCGCGCTTCTCATCTCGTGGGCTACGGTTCGGCTCCACTATCAGCAAATTGCAAAAGTGCTCAAGTGGCTCGTTCTTGTGCTCTTCGCCTATCCCATTACCGCATTCGTTGTGGGAGCTGATTGGGGGCAGGTGCTGCGCGATACGTTCATTCCCACGTTCCCGCACACCAGGAACGAGTGGGCAACGCTGGTCGCGATCCTGGGAACCACAATTAGCCCCTATCTCTTTTTCTGGCAGACGAGCGAAGAAGTTGAAGAAGAGAAAGCGGAAGGTCGAAATTCGATCGCCCAGCGAAGGGGCGCTACAACCGAGGAGCTAAACCTTAGAAACATCGATGTCGGCGTTGGCGCGTTCTTTTCGAACATGGTCATGTTTTTCATCATTCTCACAACTGCCATCACCCTCCATCGGCACGGCATCACTAACATCGAAACATCGCGCCAGGCCGCTGAAGCCCTCCGACCTTTTGCCGGCAACTTTGCCGCAACCTTGTTCACCGTGGGAATTGTTGGCGTCGGATTCCTTGCCATTCCTACACTCGCCGGTTCAGCCGCGTACGCTTTTGCTGAGACGCTGGGATGGCGTCAGGGACTTGAAAAGAAACTTGGACAGGCGCGCTGGTTCTACTCCCTCATTCTGGCATCGACCGCAGCGGGTGTCGGTCTCGACTTTGTCGGCATCAACCCGGTAAAGGCACTCTACTGGACAGCCGTTATCAACGGCTTGCTGGCGCCCTTTCTCCTCGTAGCAATCCTGATCGTGGCAGCGGATAGGAAACTCATGCAAGGACAGCCAAGCTCTCGTTTCGGATGGACCGTTGTAGCCGTTACGACGATAGCCATGTTCGCAGCGGGCGTTGCCATGTTTGTTATGTAGACAAACGTCGGGGATGGCAGATAGTCGCCTTGCCCACCTTGGCGAAACAAGACCTTTGGGCAATCTCCGGTTCATCAGCCGATAAGGATATTGCCATGTGAATTCAGCACCTGAACGGAAAATGCGGGAACGACGGATCTGAGTCCAGCCTTACGCGATATTCTGTTGACCCGCATTTGCCGCGCCTGAGTACCCCAAAAGCGGAATGGACCGGAATTGGACGCCTGGTTTGGACTCGTCCAAACGAAATGAATTCAGCTGAAGAGACCGGGACTGAAGTGCTGCGGCAGGAGACTCTTGAAGTGTACCAAGAGCTTTCCGGGGCGATTACTGCTTATGCTTTCCGCTTAACAAGCAATGTGGGGTTGGCTCAAGACGCGGTTCAAGAGACTTTTCTTCGCTTCTTCCTCGTAAGAATGCAGGGCACGGCCATCCGAAATCCTTCGGCGTGGTTGCATCGGGTAGCGCATAATTACATCTGTGAGACGGTACGGTCCTCGGCGGTGCAAGCCTGCGTTTCCCTAGATGAAGAAGCGCTCGGAAGAATGCAAGTTGCGCCCGAGACCGGGAATATTGAGTGGGAACAGGCCTTCAAGAACCTCTTAGCACCCCGGGAGTTCGAGTGCCTTCGCTTGCGAACAGAGGGTTTAGACTATATTGAGATTGCAGATACAATGTCGATTAGGCCTGGAACCGTAGGAGCTCTTCTGCATCGGGTTGGCCAGAAAATGCGTCTCGCACTTCGGCGAAAAGGGAGTCAGTGATGGAAGAGCGGAGGACGTTATCGGTGATCGATGAAAACGTCTCGCCATCACTCATTCTCTCTTCAAAGTCCGCCGAAGATCCAGTAATGGATGAGCTCTCCAAGAAAATGCTGTCCTGGAGCCGTCTTTGGTTCGGCTCTCCCGAAAACAGCGAAACCATCGAAGAGCACCATCGGGTGCAAGAGCGGCTCCTGCACTGGTTGAAGCTTTGCATCGGTCGCGAAGCTGGCGCCGTCCTGACGTGCCAGGTTGAGAGTGTTTCCCTCGCGACGTCCACACCTTTGCTGACCGCCCTTATCGGGCGCCGAGCAATGGTTGAGCTATCACGACGTGTCCTGAACGACTCATAGGCTTGCCCAATGCCGCGCTTCGTTCTTTGGATCTGGAGAGTGTGTGCGATCCACTGCGCGATCGGTGCAGCTGCCTATCTCCATTTTCTGGTCACCGGTAGCTATCGGTATCTGAATTGGTACTTTCTGATCCTCGGTACACTGTTCTTCCTTTTGACAACTGCTGCCGAATTCTTCCTTGCACTTGAATGCCGGTCGGGCTTTGAAACCGACGAGCCAATGCGAATGGCGTGGACATTTATTGCTTTGGCATCGCTCGCGCGATTTGTCGCGGCGACTCTGACTTCTCTCGACCATTGGCGCCTCGCATTAACTCCTGGAAGCACATCTTCGGTTCTGGCAGTTTTTTTACCGATGGGCCTCGCACGAGCCGGCGAAGTGATAGGCGGACCGCTCGCAATGATCTTACTAGCGGTTGCGCTAAACCGCGTCTTGTCAGTCCAGCGTAGGTTCGGTGTCTTGCGCGGGTTAACACACACAGACCGGTTGCTCATTGGGTTGATCGTTGTCCTCATGTTTGGCGAAGCGGCGATGATCGTGCGATACCTCGGTCCGTCGTATTCGTCCCCATCTGTCACCAAAGCTATTCTCTGGCTGAGTGACCCGCTGTTGGCTCTCCTGCTGGTACAAGCAGTTCTTATTCGCCGGTCTTTGATTCGTGTTGGTATGGGCCTGGTTTCGCAATGCTGGGCAATGTATGTAATTGCGATAGTAACTACCCTGGCTGGAGATGCTTCAATCTGGGCTGTAGGCGAGGGCCTGCTTTCAGAGCCACTGATTGCATTGACCTGGTACATCTGGTTTTTTGCTGCCGCTGCATTCGCGAGCGCACCAGCCTATCAGCTGGCGGCAATGAAGCTGCCACTTGTCCACCAAGGCGGGTGGCGTAAGCGTTAATGGCGTGCAGTTGACGTAAAAATTCAACGGGAATCAATAAAGAAACTACTCTTTTTCGTCTCAATGGGGGATCCTTGAATAGACGGTTCTCGCATCGAGAATTCAAGGCCAGTAGCAGTGGCGCACGATATTTTATTTCCGCCCGACACTCTTCAAACAGATTGATCCTGTTTCCACGTATGCAGAGATCTCGCAATAGAGCCACTGCAATGTTTCCCAGTCTTCTGGGCCAATTGCTATGTCTTTTCATGCTGTGGTCGGGCGTTTCAGGTCGGTGCCAGGCTACATCGGGCTCGATTGTCGTTCATGTGAGAGATCCGCAGGGGGCTCTTGTTCCACGGGCCAAAGTTGAAGTCACCTTCCAGGAAACGGGGTTGATCAGAAGGAATGAAACCGATGCGGCGGGTAGCTGCAAGTTAGACAGTCTTCCCCCCGGCCACTATACCCTTAGCGTTCGTCAGGCAGGTTTCAGCACTGTCAGCACTCGGCCGCTTGCAGTGCAGATAGACGATAAATTGAGAGTCGATATCGCTCTCAAGCTGGGCGAAGCGAACGAAACAGTCGTCGCCAGCGATGTGGCGCCCCTCATGCAGACACAAAGCGCCGCCATCGGCCAGGTCATTACTGCCTCTGAAATTGCCAACATGCCGTTGCTCGGCCGGAACTTTATCGACCTGATGCTTCTGGTCCCTGGCGTAGTGCGTGGGGAGGGCGGCAACAATGTCAACCTGTCGGTGAACGGTCAGCGCGAATTTGGCAACTCAATCCAACTGAACGGGGTTGAAATAACCGGGAACCGGAACAACGACACCAGTCTTCGTCCCAGCGTAGATGCGATGAATGAGTTCAAAGTCGTGACTTCTGATTACGCTCCTGAATTCGGCCGCGCCTCCGGAGGGGCTATCCTTCTGGAGACCAAAGGGGGCAGCAACTGGTTTCATGGTACGGCTTACGAGTTTTTCCGGCCAAACAATACGGCGGCCAGTAGCTATGCATTTGCCAAATCTGACGTAGACCATGCCTCGCAGCTAAAACAACATAACTTCGGCGCCGCCATTGGCGGCCGGCTGCGCAAGGACCGGGAGTTTTTCTTCTTTAGCTATGAAGGCAGCCAATTAAGAAATGCGGAGATTTACGAAACGACAGTACCCGCGCTCGACCAAGTGAGCTTCCTGGGTGACGGCAGCGCCGATCTATCACGTTTAACCGATCCTTACACGGGAAACCAGATTCCGATCTTCGATCCCTACTTCTACCAGGCCAACTACTACGCTCAGCAATATGCGGGTAATATCATTCCGGCCAGCTTGATCAGTCCGAGCGGCAAGACGATCCTCACGCAGATGTTTCCCCACCCGAACAACTCGAATAAGTTTTTCAATAACTACACAGCTACGCAGCGAATTCAGAGCCACGGTAACACCGGCGATTTGCGTTTGGACGAAAACCTGTCATCGAACGACCGCCTCACGCTCACCTACGACATTGCGCAGAACGAATACAGTACCGGCGATCCGTATGCCGGATCTGGTACGTTGCCCAACGCGGGCGGAGCCGATTTGGGCGGCCGCTATTGGCTCGAAAACCAATCGATAGGTCTTTCCTGGACGCGTGTATTCAACCCGAATCTGTTGAATGAGCTGCGCGCTTCCTACCTGGTTACCCCGCTGGTAGAGCACTGTCTCTTAGATGGCACTCGACTCGCGGACAAGCTCGGGATCGGCAACGCCAACCTTGCTGACTTTCCAGATACCTGGGGCTTCCCGCAGATTCAATTTCAAACGGGCGCTCTCACTGGCGGCTCCACATGGAAGCCGCTATCTTTCAGGGATAACAACCTACAGGTGGCCGAATCAATTTCCTGGACGCGCAATCGCCACTCGCTGAAGTTCGGCTACGAATTTCGCCACTTGAATTCCCACCCGGACTTCCCATTGTTTCCCACGCCGTACGAGTACTTCGGTGGGGCATATTCCGCAATGACCAGCGATCCGACTTACACGTTCTATCAAAGCAATGCCTACTATGGCACCGGCGGCAGCGAGATTGCTGATCTGCTGCTTGGTCTTCCCTACGTTGTAATGCAGGGACTGCAATTGACCAACCCTCACACGACTAGCAACGAGCGAACGTTGTATCTGCAGGATTCATGGCAGATTTCCAGTCGCCTAAGCCTGAATTACGGCATGCGTTACGAGTACCATCAACCTTACGTCGAAGCCAACAACAGCGCCTCAAACTTCGATCGCAGCTCCCTAAACATTCTGATTGCAGGCCGCGGTTCGAATAGTCGTTCACTGGTCGATTCCAACAAGACCGATGTCATGCCTCGCCTTGGCGCAGCCTATCGGATCGATAACGTGACAGCTGTGCGAGCAGGGTTCGGCATGTTTTATACAGCCGAGAACGATGCGCGCGAAGATATTCTCACCAAGAACTACCCATTTTTCACGCAGAATGAATATGTCAACTCGCCCTACTACTTTGCCTACAATCTCGACAAGGGAATTGCGCGCTCAACGAGCGTGAACCTGCCAAGTGGTGCTTCCAGCATCGATTTCACCAAGGTTCCCGGGGCCGCGAACGAGACCGTCTACTCCGAGCCTAAAAGCTTCCCCGACGGCTACTCCGAGATGTACAACCTGACCATTCAAAGGACGCTTCCTAAGAACATCTCCCTTGAAGTCGGCTATGTAGGAGGTCAGTCACACAAGCTTTCTTACTCTGTTGCTAACTACAACGTGAGCAATCATCTTTCAAATAAGATTGGCAAGGTGCAAACGTTGCTCCCGGTGGGAAAGAGCAACTACAACGCCCTTCAGGCCAAGGTTGAACGGCGCAATGAAAATGGCTGGAGTGTGCTGGCGGCATATACCTATGCACACAGCCTTGATAATGGCCCAGCCCCCTTCGATTTGACGAGTCGTTCCGCGCCCCAGAACCCATTTGATCTGGATCTTGAGTACGCCACATCGACCGCCGATATCAAACACAACGTCACTCTCAGCAACCAGATCGAACTGCCTTTCGGACGCGGAAAGCGCTATCTTCATTCCGCTCGACCGCTGATCGATGCCTTGGTAGGTGGATGGCAACTGAACTCTATTGCCTCATTCCACACAGGCACACCGGTTAACATCGTCTCGAACTCCGGATACGCCGATTATCCGGGGCTGCGGCCCAACCTTGTATCCGGCCAAGACCCGACATTACCGCGCCACATGCGCACCATCGCGGAATGGTTCAATACGAGTGCGTTCACCAATAAACCGGGGCAAAGCAACAGCATTCCGATTCCAGGCAGTGCGGGGCGAAATCTCGTTCGCGGTCCAGGCTACACCAACGACGACCTTTCGCTGTTTAAGAATTTCTCCCTTTCCGAAACGATGAAAGTGCAGTTTCGTGCGGAGAGCTTCAACCTGCTCAACTCCCCGCACTATGGCAACCCGAATGCCAGCCGCAACTCTGGCGCCTTCGGTGCCATCACCTCCGCCAGCGGCCCTCGCATCATGCAGTTCGCGCTGAAGTTCATTTATTGATACGGCGTAAACACCCAGGGGTGGGCGCATCCAGAGTGCCGCCCACGGTCAATGCGTTGTGTGATGGGAATGTACTTAAACTTTAGTAATACCTCTTAGAGAATTCATCTGTAAAGAAACAGCAGACTTGTCGTCTCATATAGTCAACTCCCTTATGCGCAGTGCAGAGGAAAACTTGATTTGAGCGAGATTGGAGTATGGGCCCTACCTCCAGAAGATGCTGTTGTTGGGCACGCACCACTACGCCTTTCGGGGGATACAACAGTACGGAAGTGCCGTTGGCAGGGAGTATTACGTGGTTGAAGATACGAGAAACGCCCTTCCTATTAGCTGATTCACTTCGCGCGGATTTTCTAATGCAAAGGCCTTAAAAGTTCGCGGTTGTATGTCTATTGGAGGCGCTCATGGACAAACGTAATTCGGCGGACGGAAGGCGATAAACCCATGTGGCGTTGTGAGAAGGGCATGTGCTAAATGATCCGGTCAATTACTAATTCGAATTTAAATGGGCAACGGCAATTAGACGTCAAGAGGAAATGCTCTCGCGTTGCAGTGGCTGAAGAGGGGCAGGCACTGGTTGAGGCTGCGCTTGTGCTGCCGATGCTCTTAACCGTCGGCACAGGCATTATTGTCTTCGGCATTTACATGATGCAGATCCTCAGCTTGACTGAGGGAGTCGGCAGTGCCGGAAGAGTTCTTGCGGTAAGCGGCGGAGTGACGCTCGACCCCTGCGCAGCAGCAGCGACCGCGGTTCAAAACGCTTCGCCACTGCTTAAAACTTCGAGCCTCAGCTATACCGTCACAATGAACACTGGGACGAGTGGTGACCAGGCGTACAGCGGTACAAGCTGTTCGAGTGCCTCCACAACAACCGGAGCTGCCGGCTACCTGGTTTCCGGTGGCACCGTGAAGGTGAAAGCTACCTATTCAAGTTGCAGCCTTTCCTTCTACGGGAACAACTTCTTTCCAGGTGGGTGTTCAATCTCCCAAACGGTAATGGAGACAGTCCAATGAGATCGATTTCGAATTCTTTCACGCGGCGTGTTATCAGGGACGAGAGCAGAATATCGATGGTATGGACCCTTATGCTGCTCCCCCTGATTCTGGGTGTTGGCGGTTTAGGTGTTGATGCTGGATACGCCTACATCGGCTATCGCGAACTTCAGATATCAACTGACGCCGCTGCAATGGCTGCCGCGAACGGTCTGCCCAACACTACAACGACAACCACTCTCGCCACAAACTTCAGTTCGGTCCCCGGTAAATACAACGCCTACCCGATCCTGAATACACCCTACGCGCTTACTGATACCCAGATCACGGTTACACCAGGATGCATCACCCTGTCGGGTCTGCCGGCGTGTGGGGCATCTATTACGGCGAATGCCGTGAAAGTGACGCAGACCGCCAAGATTCGAACATTTTTCATCCGTGCACTATCTGCCTTCGGCGTGAAATCTGCGCAGTCCATTAGCCTATCAGCTACCGCGATTGCGGCGATGCGGGGAGCGCAGCGCGGCCCTTACAACGTTGCCATTCTCTTTGACACAACTGCGTCAATGGCAAGCAGTGACGGCGGCAGCAATTGCACCGGTACGAAGATCGCATGCGCGGAAGAGGGCGCTCAAATCATGCTTTCGCAGCTCTCACCCTGTTTGCCGAATACGACCTGCGGTGCCGCGACCAACGGAAACGTTGCCTACCCTGTCGATGAGGTATCCTTGTTCACCTTTCCTGCACAGACGGCCGGAACCCAGCTTGCGAAAGACGAGACATGCAGCTCGACGGCCGTTCAGCCGAGCGTAATTTCCTACCCCGATAGCAAAGCTCTCGGAACACTCACCTCATTGCCGAATTCAGCTAACCTGGCTACGCTGGTGTCCACATACGGCGTGGTGCCCTTGGTGTCTAACTACCGCACTTCAGACAGCACCACGGGGACGAATCCGCTGACAATTAATAACAGTGTCAGCGCAAGCTCGCCGTCGATCGTGAATGCAGCTGGCGGCAACAGCTACTTTGGTGGAAGCAAATGCGCGGGCATGTACGCCAAGGGTGGTGTTTCAACTTACTATGCGGGGTCGCTTTTTACCGCTTGGCGATATCTCACTGCAAATGCCAGGGCGAACGCAAACAATGTGATCGTCCTCTTGGGCGATGGTGATGCAAACGGCGCTACGATGGGCGCGGGCAGCAGCAATCTCAACGACAGCGGCGCAAGCAAAGGGACGTATCCCTCCAGCAGTAAGCAATGTCAACAGGCGATCGACGTAGCAACTGCCGCCAAGGCTGCAGGCGTCAAAATCTACACGGTAGGTTATGGTGTCGCGAGTGGCGGTTGCAGCACAGATTCAGGGCTTACAGCCTGTTCGACACTCAGAAGCATGGCCAGCGCAGATAAGAACTTCTTCGTTGACACAGGGAGCGTAAGCTGCGCGGGCGCCACATCTGTAGTTATGAACGGGAAGACCAATTCCCTGAGCGCAATCTTCACGGCAATCGTTGGCGACCTGACGCTTCCGCGGCTGGTGCCGAACACTATTCCGTTCACTTAAAGCTAAAGGCGTTCGAATCGCACGCAGAGGCAGTCTCATCCATTTTTGGATGAGACTACCTCTGTTCTCTTCCGGTGCTATCTGTCTTTTGCGCACGCTGGTAGCGAGCCAGAGACAATCAGAAGCTTTACCTCACGCTTTCGCGCCGTCCAGCACATATTAGACCAGAGCCATTTCCTGAGAATTGCGGACCACCAGGCGGGCAGTTCAGATTTGCTTTACTGTTTCCCTGCGCAAAATGGTCTGCCGAGACGCAACCTCGGGTACATAAATGTGGATCAAGGACGTGACTCGGAATTCTTTTACATCGCGGAGATAATCCGCGATTGCAATATCGATAATTGGTGCTCTCAACCGTCTCTGGCTCAGGCTCCTCATCGACATCTCCTGGCAGAATCCCAACTTTGAGATGCCACGCGTCCAGCGCTGCTCGGGGAGAAGTACCAACAGCCTTACGCTTCAACTTTCCATCTTTCCTCCAGGCAAGATAGGAGTGTCCGCCTTCGCCGCTGATTGGCTCACCGTGATGAAAATGATTCCGGGGTGGGGCTTGCCATTCTTCAGAACAACACGAACGAATTGCAAGCTGTGCCCGAGTCAGCGATACTGTACGAGATTGACTTGTTGATGACCATTCTTACTGTCCATGTGCTTTGTGCTCCCTCCGTTTGCGAGACGGCTGATGCACATGACTGAAATTTGGTGATCAGGGACTGCAGTCACTTCTTGTAAATCATTGATTATAAAGGGCGGGAGTAGTTCAGTGGTAGAACGTCAGCTTCCCAAGCTGAATGTCGCCGGTTCGATCCCGGTCTCCCGCTCCAATAAACCAAGGGCTACGCCTGTCGCTACCCAAAAAGATCGCGAGCATGGCCAGGGCCTTCGCCCGATCGCCAAAGGCTACTCCATCTCAACGGCTACCGTGCAACAGGTACTTCGAATGCCGCCGGCTCAAAAGCAAATACTGGACGCTCTTCTCGGGATGAACGCCGAATTGAGATTAAGAGGGCCCAAAACTGAGAGTTGACGCCACCCACTTCTGAGGCGCAGCCTAAAGAGAAAAGCTGCAAAAGGTCGAAGGAGGCTCGCATGAGCCCGGCACGAAAGTTGTGCGCGGCAGCTTGCCTGACCGCCGTATTTCTCCTCACCCCACTCGCCGCCGGACAATCTCAGTCAATTCAGGATCGTATCACTGAGTACGAGAACAAACTCGCTGAAGCGCGAGCGACTCATCGCAACGCTGATGAGGGTGTCGACCTTGTGGTCCTCGGCTTTCTGCATCGTCAGGCTGGTGAGGTGCAAAAGGCGCTTTCATGTCTCAACGAGGCGTTGCAGATCGAGCAAAGCGCAAATAACAAGGCAGGACAAGCACTCGCATTGAGCAACATCGGGCGGGTGTATTCGGACACTGGCGAAGATCAAAAAGCGCTCGAACTGTTTCAGAAGGCGTTGGCAATCTGGGAATCGCTCGCAGTCAAGCCCGGCGAAGCCTTGTCATTCAACAGCATCGCCCAGTCCTACAAAAACCTCGGTGAACATGTGAAATCGCTCGATGCGCTTGACCAAGCCGTCTTGATTTGGAACCATCTCGGCGACCGGGGCAATTCGAAACGGATGCTCAGCCCCAAGGAGAGGCTGCATGACATCGGGCAGTGGCGTGCTCTCAAGGAACTGAATGACGCGCTCCCCGCCGATGTGAAAGAACAACTTGGACGCGAAGGTGAAGCCAACACTTACGATCTTCTTGGCCAAACGCACTCAACGATGGGACGGGGGACTGAGGCGCTCAATGAACTCAATCATGCCTTGCAGTTATGGCAGGAAGCGGGGCAAAAGAGCGGCGAAGCATTGACCCTGAACAATATGGGAAGAGCCTACGCTGATCTCGGACAGAAACAGACGGCGCTGGACGCCTTCAACCGTGCTCTGCAAATCTGGCGAGTGCTCGGCAACCGCCAGGGCGAGGCTTTGACGCTTGATAGCATCGGCCGCCTCTACCGCGACCTCGGATTGCAGCAGTCGGCTCTCGACTACTACAAACAGGCATTGCCAATCTTCCGAGAGACAAGTACCAAAGCAGGCGAGGGGCTGGCACTCAACGATATCGGTCGAGCCTATGCGGATGTGGGCAAGACTCAGGAGGCAATCGAGTACTCTCAGCAGGCGCTTTCGTCCTGGCGAGAATGTGAGAATCTGCGCGGAGAGGCGATGACCCTTAACAACATGGGGCGCGATTATTTCGACCTCGGCATGGTCGACAAGTCTCTTGAATTCGATATGCGCGCCCTTAGACTCTGGCGCAAAGTAAAGGATCGGCGGGGAGAATCGCTGGCCTACATGACCATCGGATGGGCGCAGTATCAGCTCAAACAATGGGACCAGGCGCTTGTGAGCGAACTGGTTGCACTGGCCCTGGCAAAGCAGGCAGACGATCCGGAAATTGAAGGGGGAATTGAGACCGCGCTGATGATTGGTTTCCGTGCGCAACATCATCCCGCAGTAGCCATCTTCTTTGGCATGGAGGCGATTACCGCTTTTCAGAAGATACGCAAAAACATCTCCGAACTGGACAAGGATCTGCAATCCGGATTCGCTCAATCGAAATCGATGACCTATCGAATTCTGGCACAACTACTGATTGAAGCCGGCAGATTAGGCGAGTCGGAACAGATTCTTGACATGTTGAAGGAGCAGGAACTGAAAGACGTAGTGCGTGGCGCTCCGTCGACGACCGAAGCAAAGCTCGTCCCCGTAAGCTTTACCTCGGCGCAACAAAAAGCTCAGACCGAAATGGCTGGGCTGGATAGGCCGGTTCAAGCATTTGACGAAAAGAGTGTGGAAGCGGCGGGTCTGGATGAGAAGTCATCGCTCTCACCCTCAGAAGACTCGCGACTGAAAGAGCTCAGCGCAAGCATAGAGCGGGGTAGAATTGCGATTCTGGCTGGCTTTGCCGCCAGCGTTCTTGTTCCCCTGGAACAGCAGACTGCGAATTCCGAAACCGTTAGCGACTCCTCTACGCAAAGTTACCTGCAAAATACGCTTAGCAAGCTTGGACCGCGCGCGATCGGTATTCGCCTGTTTCTCGGTGACAATCACGCTTACGAGATTCTCGTGACCGGGGACCGTCGAAAGTGCGTCACGCTCATCGCCACTTCATCCGAGATCCGCAGCGAAGCCATTCAGGCACTTAAATTGCTCGTCTCCCACAACGCCGATCCCAAGCCGCAACTCATCAAGCTTTATTCGATGATTGTGGCACCGGTAGAAGGCGACCTGAAGCAAATTGAGGATGCAAACCGAGCTGCGCCCGAGGCTCTGACATTGCTATGGTCGTTGGACGATGCCGTGCGCTATCTTCCCATGGCCGCACTCTACGATGGCCATCGATTCATGCTTGAGCGATTCAACAACGTTCTATTTACGCCTGAGAGCTATGGGCATATGTTAGATACCCCTCTTTCAAACTCCGCTACGACTTCGGTACTGGCAATGGGGCTTTCGAAGAGCTATGGCGGCCTGCCGGCGCTGCCCGGGGTTTTGCCGGAATTGAATTCCATTGTGCATGATCCGAGTCTGCCGGAGTCTCACGGACCCATGTCGGGAAAGTTGTTACCCGACGACCAATTCACGCTTGCATCACTCCAGGCAGAACTCCGTTCCGGCAACCGATTTCCGATTGTGCATATCGCAAGCCATTTTGTGGTGGAGGCAGGTAACGACGGAGGTCCCTATCTCATGCTTGGTGGAGAAGACGCAGGATCCGATAAAGGATTCCCTTGGCATTTGTCGGATATGGAAAACTCGGCGATCGCTTTTCGCGGAACGAAGCTTCTAACGCTCTCCGCGTGCAGCACCGGAAAGGAGTACACGTCGCGTAATGGAATCGAGATGGACAGTTTGGGAATGGTAGCGCAGCAAAAGGGAGCTGAGGCAGTGCTGGCATCCCTGTGGGATGTTAACGATGCCAGCACCAGCAGGCTGATGAGCGACTTCTATTCACGATGGCTTAAAAGTCCCGCTGAGGGGAAAGGGGAAGCGCTTCGTCAGGCTCAGCTTGCTCTGCTGAGAAATTCCGAAGTAACGAACGCGCGCGCCCAGCGTGGCTTCGAAGCGGCATCAGAAGATCGAACAGTACCAAAACCAACCAACTACAGCTCTCCTTATTATTGGGCGCCGTTTGTCCTGGTTGGCAATTACAAGTAGTCAGCTCCACTGCGTTCCGCAGGGGCAATGTGCTTGCCTTTTTGTTACCGCCGGCGTTCCTCAATCATCGCAAGGGCTTCTATTCAGATTTGGTTCCACTCTTCGTGCTACCTGACGACGAGGACGATTTACCGCCTGATGCTCCCGCGCAATTTCCAATTGATCTTACGGCGCGCCCTGAATCTTCACGATTAGACAGATTATCGCCTTGTCTCCCGCAATTAGAAACTGATGGGGGACCCCGGCGGGCACATGCGCAACATCGCCTTGGCGAAGTTCCTGCCGTGCGCCTTCTTCAACTGAATTGCCCCGCCCTTCACTCGCTCCCACCGATCGTGAATTAGCCACCGCTCCGCCGGTCACAAGCGTAGCCGTTCCGGCAAGCACATGAAAGAAACAAGTGTAGTCATCATGCACTTCCGTATCCCGTGTACGGTCCCGGAAGGACAACTCAACCGAGTAATGCGGAAATTCCTTGATCGTCTCACTAGCCGAGCCATCGCCGTACTTCGCCAGGTTGCGCAAATAGGCTGCCCGCTCCAGCAATACCGCGGGCGACCAGTGATCCACGGACGAGCGGTCTTTTGCGTGTGGTGCAATCTCGTCCAGATTTAAATCGTTCAAAATCTTCTTCGCAAAATCGTCCATGCTCCTCCTCACCGTTCCCTGCGTCGCACTACTCCAGCCCAGCCAGTTTGCGCGCCCTCTTAAACACGTTCAGAAACATTGGCCGTGTCAGCTTGCCCGTATTCGTGTTTTGCAGCGAAGGATGATAGCTCGCTATCAATATCAAACCATCGGGCAACGCGTACTCGGCTCCGTGCGCAAACACAAGCCCTGAGCGCGACGTCAGTTTTCCGCGCCTCTGCTCGTGGGCCAGCAGGCCATCAAACGCAATGCGCCCCAGGCAAACAGTCACGCGAAGATGCTTCAGAAGAGCCAACTCTTCATCCAGCCAGTGAGCGCATTGCCGCTGTTCTGCAGGCAGAGGCTTATTTCCCGGGGGCGCGCAACGCACCACAGCGCTGATCCACATGCCCTTGAGCTTCATCCCGTCTTCACGAGAAACCGACTTCGGCTGCGATGCGAAACCCGCTTCGTACAGCACGGGGTAAAGGAAATCACCTGACCCGTCGCCGGTAAACATGCGGCCCGTGCGGTTCGATCCATGCGCGCCCGGAGCAAGTCCCAGCGTCAGCACGCGCGCCTGCTCATCGCCAAACGACGGCACCGGCTTGCCCCAATACTCCCAGTCGGAGTAAGCACGCCGCCGCACCCGCGCAACCTCCGTGCAGTGTTCGCGCAAGCGTGCGCAGTCATTGCAGGCAACAATTTGTGCGTTCAGAATTTTCAGTGGAGAAGTACTGGCAGCCATAAGCATATTTTACGGCGCTCCCCGCGGCCGCGTTGTCTCCGCTGGGTCAGCCGGGCTGTTCGCACTGCGGCAGCCGTAATTTTCCTGTGCCATACTGAGATTGTCTTCATTCCCCTCGGTCGGAGCCGATGCCCATGCCTGGCACAGCCAATCCGGAATTTCTGCGCCGCGCCATTGCACTCGCCACTGAAAATGTCCTTCAAGGCAAGGGCGGCCCATTCGGCGCCGTCATCGTGCGCGACGGCAGAATTGTCGGCGAGGGAGCAAACTCCGTCACCACCACCAACGACCCCACGGCGCACGGAGAAGTCAACGCCATCCGCGCCGCTGCTCGCACACTCGACACATTCGACCTCGCTGGTTGCGATCTCTACACCAGTTGCGAACCATGCCCCATGTGCCTGGCCGCGGCTTACTGGGCGCATATCCGCGCAATCTACTACGGCGCAAACGCCGCCGATGCAGCCAGGGCTGGATTTGACGACGCTTTCCTCTACGATGAAATGCGCAAAGATCACGCCGCGCGCGCCATTCCGTCCAGCCAGATGCTCAACGACGAAGCATGGGCAAGCTTCAAAGCCTGGATCGAATCTCCAAACAAGATCCAGTACTAGCCATACTCAATATCCCAGCAATTAGAGCTGTCATATCGAAGTTAATACCTAGCCCACCACAATTCAAACAAACAAGTTGAACCTTGGGCACTCCTCCTTCGACATAATCAATAAAGGCCCATGGATAACCAAAATCGGTTATCGGTTGTTCTGAGGGCACTGTCAAATCCCGCTTGCATTACTCAAAACGGGCAATGAAAGAAATTCTGAGTGGAGGAAATTATGGATCAGCAAAATGACACCATGCGCGAGCGTTTGCTGGCGCGTATGCCGCAGCCTGAGAATATTGCTGCCTACCGTGAAGAAACTGATGCCCTGTTGGCAAGACACGAAAAGGCGCTGTCATGGGAGAAGCATGGGTCCACAATGTGCTACGTGATTGCCGGCGTCATGGTGGCCTTATGGCTCTTGAAGCTGACTCCCGCTCCAGCGATGCGCCAGTATTTCTGGCCTATGGTAGGTGCCATCTATTTTCTGGGTGCAATTGCAGACCTGAGGTACAGGATCTATCGGAACAGAGTAGAAACGCTGAAAGAACTCAAGCAGGTGCAATTGCAGTTACTCGAGGTCCAGGCATCTCTGCAAAAGCGAAACGGCGAATAGCCAGTGGAAGATTCAGCGTGCCTCGATCTTGCCGGAGATGCGGTCATACTCCTCGTGCGAAATAATATGACGCTTCACAAGATCGTATGAGTCGCTATAAGGCCGATTTGCAATAATGCGATGCGCGACAGCTTCGTCAATGCCCGGAATCGACCTCAGATCATCGGCCGATGAGCGGTTGATGTTAATGGTGCGTTGCTGCTTCACACCTTCAACCACTCCCTGCACAACCGCCTTAGCGTCGCGGGCAGCCGTTGAGGTTGCGTGGGCTGCCTGTTCGCGGATTTCATCGGGGCTGCGATCATGCGCAGTGCATCCGGCCAGAACAACGGGAATCAACAAAACTACGGCTGAAATCTTCACATCTATTTGGATGCAGCGGATCGCCCTTGCGGTCAACAGGTTTTGAGCACTTTAATCTGGGCTGGAAGCGTTAATTTTGACGCGTTTTCAGTCCCTTCAAGACCCAAATGCCCACAAGCAACCCCCCGAAACCAGCGAACCAATAAACTGTCAACCGCAACCTGCCATTAAACTCAAATTTATGGGCTTTCAGGATTTTCTCGGCAACACGGCAACGGTCACGCATCTGCGCGAAGCGGTTCGCTCCGAACGCTTTCCGCATTCGCTCATCCTGGCCGGGCCGCGCGGCTCAGGCAAATACACGCTGGCACTCATGCTCGCCAAGGCGGTCAACTGCCTTTCGCCCGTTGAAACCGACGGCCTGCCCGACTTCTGCGATCACTGCCGCAACTGCACTCGCATCGGTGAGTCGGCAAATCTTGAAGAGCGTGTTACTGAAGCCATCAACGCGCGAGACGACCTGCGCGAAACAGATAAACGCGAGACCCGCATTCTGGTCCAGACGCATCCTGACGTTATCATCGTTCCGCCTGACCCGCCGCAACTGCTCATCAAGCTTGGCCAGGTGCGGCAGGTGATTCATGCGGCATATTACCGGCCGCCCGTTGAAGCCAGACGTTCGTTTTCAATCTTTACCAGCTCCGCCTTCATGAAAGAAGCGGCCAACAGCCTTCTGAAAGTCCTTGAAGAGCCGCCCGATCACCTCTCGCTGGTTCTGCTCACTGAGAACCCACAGGAACTGTTGCCGACCATCCGTTCGCGGGCAGTTGTCCATCGTCTTGGCGCCATCCCAGCGGCCCAGTTGGAAATCCTGCTCGCCAAGCGCCGCCCCGAGCTCAAGCCAAATGAGCGGGCGCTGGCTGCGCGCCTGGCTGAAGGAGCGGTAGGCCGCGCTCTGGGGCTCGATCTCGCCACCTGGGTTGCCAGCCGCCGCGATGCACTCGTGATTCTGCATACCGCGCTGCGCGAACCCGACTATACGGCTCTGTTTCACGCGACAGAAACATACCGGGCCGGTGCGGATGGACAGGAAAAGGCCGTCGCCTTGCTCATGGCGCTCGGCA
>JADGNO010000190.1 GCA_017883405.1 Occallatibacter sp.
CGTTGGGCGCATCCGCCTTCAATTTGTAGTACGCCGCATGGTCGTAGCCATTCTTCAAAGGACCGCTCTTGTAGTTGTAGAAGCGACTGACATAGAGCCCGTCCCAGTGCGCGGTCGCGCTCCCGAAGGTCGCATTGGTTGCCGAGCCGTTCTTGTAGAACTCCTCGAGCAGGTTCAGCACGCCGGCCTCGGATGTCGCGCACCACCAGCCATAGTGCGTCGCGCCATGCTCGGTATGAATCAAGGTCTCCCCATTGCCGGCTGCGATGATCGTGCCGTTGGCAAGGGCGGCATCGATGATTTTCTGCGAGGCCGCATTGTTCTTCTCCATGTCCGCCCACTTCGAGCGCGGCAGCACCCAGTTGGACACGTAGGTGTAGATCCGCGGCTTCTCTTTGACATCGCTCGACTGCGCGCTCGCAGGCGTTGTTGCAAGCCCCAGCGCGCCCGCAAGGCACACGCCCGCCAGTACTCTGACCAGCATAGTGTTCATGTCGTCTCCCCCATCGTTTGCTTAGAAAGTGTTGGTGTTAGGGTCGGTGAGCGCACCTGAATGGGTACCCCAAGCGCAGCCCCAAGACGCGATGTCTTCCTCCCCGTCAGAGAAACATACGCCTGAACCTAAGGGTTGGCATTAAGATTCAATTGAGATCGTGCTGCGCCGAAGCACGTGGCCGCGCACTAGCCCGATACGGCGCAATCCTGGGTGCCCGCGCCCGTGCGGCCGTGGGCACAACGGCTAGTGCATGCGTGGATTTAGCACGCCCAATTCTCAAGGACGCGGCGCTCCAGCGTCCCTCGATTGCGGTCAATGACCCCACCTGCGATTCCTTGCTGCGCGGCTATTGCGAAGGCCTGATGTGTGAGAGCGGATGCGGATGTGGCGATGCGGCGAGCAATGAGAAGCGGCTGCGGACTCTCGCTTGATGCACAGTCCACGTCAAAAATAAATATCCACGTTCGAGCATGAGCTACGACGTCTTTGGGTTGCTGACTCGGGCCAGCAAGCGCAAAGACTCGGCCCACCGCGTCGATCTTAATTAGCTTCGGGCTCGCGAAGTGCCGGAGCCAACTATTCCATACCAGAAGCGGAAGGATGATGGCGAAGCCTGCGCAAAGGTCGTGCTCTGCAACCTGAACCTTCAGAATCATCTGATAAGACTGCCGTGAAAGTCGGAAGTCTGAATCTCGTAGAAGACATGCTGCCCAAATGCATCCGGCACCATACGTAGGTCAGTTTACTTGAGCGAGGGCAACGGAACCCCTCCCTGAACGTCCTCGCCGCCCTTGCGACAGCACTTGGCATTGGCGCGCTTGGATTTTGGTGCCCGCAAACAGCCATGTTGTCGTAAGTTACCTGTTGGGTAACTTTAGGGGTAACAATCAGAGAAGTACGTCAGAACACATTTATAGATCATGAGCTTATGCCGCATGTTCGAGTCGTCTCATGGCACCATTTTTTCGTTAATTATCAAACTATTATAACTCTTTTCGAGCTTAATTCGAGGCCCGAAGAGGACCCCGAGTGGGGTAGGAACTATTGAGGATTCGCGCACCGCGCGTACCCAATCTCTGGGCATTTTCAGACTACGTTTCCTGTCGCGCCACATAACATCTCGCAAATAAAAACACATTTTTCCAGGCATTTTTTCACAATCGCCTGTACTTTTCGGAGACTTCACTCTCCAAGAAAAGCAGGACTCGAACCTTGCCGGCCGCGCGAAGTTATCCAGCCGCTCGCCTGGATCACTTATGCCACTCACCGATACCCCGAGGCGGCCGTCTGGCCTTGCGGCGTATCGGAGCGCTGTTTACTTTGGCCTGAAGTGTTTGACGCCCGCTTTTTCTGCGGCACGGCGCAGATCCTCATCGAGCGTAGCCAGCGGCAGCGCTGTTCTCAATGCCAGTTCCAGATACGACGCGTCATAGGCGGACAGCCGATAGCGGCGTGCGAGCTGCAAGGTCTCAGACAGCACATGTGTAAAAGTGGCGGCATCAACATCGATCGGCGTGGCATGGAGCATCTCGAGGTAAGCCTCGGTTTGTGCCTCCGTCACCTGCTCCTTGGCTTCGCAGCGGGCGATGACGTTGGCGACTTCCAAGCCCCAGGTTACCGGTACTTCCGCGGCAGTGCCCGCCACTCGCAGCGCCTTCAAAACACCAAACGCGTAGGGTTCAGCCCGCGCAGATGCGTCGCGCAGAAGCCATGACAATGCGACTGAAGCATCGAGGACAAACTTCACTCGCGGCCTTCTTCGATTAGCGCCTTGATATTGAAGCGCGCGCGCACGGGGTTTGCCTTCTTAAAGGCCAAAAATTTGTCGATTGCCGCCGCCGGGTCTTTCGACTCTTGTGTCTGACTCGGAACCAGGTCGGCGATCGCTTTGCCACGGTTCGTGATCGTAAATTGCTTGCCGGCTTGGACTTGGCGCAGCAATTCCGGCAACTTCGTCTTCGCCTCGTACGCGCCGATTTCGATTTTCATAGCTAGGTATCCATGATATATCGGCTAGTCTACAGACTAGTCTATTCAAGTCAAGCGGTTCATACCGGCCTTTCTAGATGAGACCTGTGACTCACCAGTTCATGCCCGAGAGACTTGCGACTGACGCCGAATATTGAGCCGTCCAACCTGATGCATTAGAAATCTTGGCCTGTTGATATTTGATACCTAATGTATCGCCATGAAATACCTGAACATGATCAAGAGCTTTATTACTCTTGCACCACAGCCATGTCAGTAGAGAACGGAACGGATTAGGCGCAGTCGCGGTTCCAACCGTCGGCGCTTCGCCGCGCGGGCCTGAGTCTCGCATGTCTTCCATGTGGCCAAGCGCCTGGAACTTTTGCAAAGTTCGCAGTCGTCGGTTGGCGAAGAATACCGCGCGGCTGAACATCGCCTTCGCGCTGGCGAACCTGGATCTGCTGCGGCGCCGACTGCTGCCACCGCAGTGGAGGCGCGCTTGGTGATGGTGATGCGGCGCAAAAACCGCGAGAAATACCGCATAAACGTGCTGGTCTATCCGCTGCAGCGGATTTTGTTACGACTTCCATCGCTTTGTTGATCTCAAATGATCGTGCAACCGCCTGTGCAGGGCTTCCTTGGGCATTCTATGGTTGGTACCGCTAGGTTTTAAATGCCGTTACTGTGGAAAGTGCGTCCCTTCTCTAGCACGAACGGATCGCTTGGGCGCTGCTGCGACGGCCGGGGACGTCTTCAATTAGCAGCCACGCTGCTGAATCGACTGGCAAGCCAACGATCGCCACAGTTCGAATATTGCGCCGATTCGTACTGAAGGCTGTCCGGCGGCGGCAACCTTTAGACAGATATGCGTTGCCATACTGATGTTGCAGGACTACTCTGCCTTCGGCGCGAGCGCCAAACAAGGACAATAAAGATCATTATGTGATCAGGGCAGATTTGACGCGATATCTTTCTCAACTTTGGCGCCTTTGGCAGTCCCCTGTACTGATTCAGCGCTGAGCAGACGGCAAACCTGCCTGGAGGCAGCATGACGTTCAATGAATGGATCCTAAAGGCTCGTGAGCGTGCTGCCAGCGACCTGCATTTGGAATCAGAAACCCCGCCGGTTGTACGCATTCGCGGGGAGCTTCTTGCAATCGGTGAAGCCATCTCCGCGGTGGACGTCGTACAGATGGGAAAAGAATTGCTGGGCATCGAGGGTTGGAGTCGCTTCATCGCCGGCGGCTCCGCCGATCTTTCCAAGGCCGTCGATGGAACACAATGCCGGATTAATGTCTTTAAGACGCTACGCGGCGTTGGCATAGCTGTACGCCTGCTGACAGCGTCGGCCATTAGCCTGCGCGCGTGTAATCTTCATCCGGATCTGGCGAGGCTAATGGAGGCCCACAACGGTCTAATTATCGTCTCCGGCCCGACGGGCTGCGGAAAATCCACAACCCTGGCGGCTCTTATTGAGGAGGTCAACGCGTCGCGCGCCCGGAACATCATTACACTTGAGAGTCCCCTCGAATACATCTTTTCCAACCGTCTTTCATTCATACGGCAGCGGGAAATTCCCACGCATTCGCCGAGCTTCGAGCAGGCAATAGTCGATGCCCTGCGAGAGAATCCCGACCTACTCGTCGTCAGTGAGATGCGCACTCCTGAGGTAATGAGGCTTACGTTAAACGCTGCCGAAACCGGGCACCTTGTGCTGGCCACGATGCATTCTGCGACCTGCGCTGAGGCTCTGAGCCGTATCTGCATGTCCTTTGCGCCGGAGATTCAAGGCAGCATCCTCGCGCAGCTCGCGGATTGCATTGTCGGAGTAGTCTGTCAGCGGCTTGAATTCCTGGGGGATTATGACCTGCGGGTGCCCAAATGCGAGGTACTTAAGACTAGCTCAGCAACCAAAGGTACGATCCGATCGGGCCAATTCGGCCAGATCACAAGCGTACTGCAGACCGGCGCCGAAGAGGGTATGTGGAGCTTTGATCGTTACGAGCGCTGGATGACGCAGAAAAAGGATTGGGTGATACCGGAACAAACGGGACACCGCTATGGCCATTATGGCACCGCTAGCCGCACCGGCGCCCATCACGAATAAGAGGTCGGTAGGCAAACTGCGCGGGAATGCGTACCGCGCTGCCAATTTGGCTCCTGCCGCACTCGTTTATCCAAACCCGGCCGTTCAGGCCCAGGTTTGCCGCGATCAATGGTGCGCCGCGGCCGCAAGCTAGGATGAGCGGTATCGCTCGCAGTCTCCGGCTGCTCGTCGCGATGGTGCTTGCACGACGGTCACAATCTTTGGCCTCCGCATGCATTTGGAGAACTGATGCGTTGGTGCCCGCGAGGCCGATAGGGATGCGACCTGTAGACCGTTGTCCTTGACAATGTGGCGGCGCCAGGCGCGGCAGCTCTGGCATACCAAAGTAGATGCCGCCGGCGAGGGATCGGCTGGAAACGCGTGGCGAGATTCCAAGACGTGTTCAGCTCGGCCAAAACTCAGTTGGCTGGCACGAGAATGACGTCAATGAGTGGATCGCATCA
>JADGNO010000191.1 GCA_017883405.1 Occallatibacter sp.
TCGAAAACAATGCGCGCCCAAAGATTATCGGGAATACGGAATTGCGATGGCTCAACAACTGAAAAGCGCTTGAGCATTACGAGGGAGTGCGGCGGCAACACGAGCGACCAGATTTCCTGCAGGTTGGCGTTTGCCAAACGAAACGCCTCAACCATGTGCGCAACGTCTGCAGCATTGCCAACCGGTGACGAGTTGTTGCTGATACGACGGACTGGAGGCGTACGGCGTGGCCGCTGCCACACGGCTGCCTTAGCTTCAATGTCGGCAAACAGCGAGCCGGTGACCTGCGCAAGAATTGCATTGATATCGATTTCGACAGGCTGCGGAACTGCGCGCTGGCCGGCGTCGATTTCTTCCATTGGAAATCCGGCAGCGACCGCTTCATTGACCGGCCAGAGAATAGCTTCGTTCTGATTGGGCGTGATGGTCCGCCTGGCTGCCGCGGCAAGCCGCTCCGCCATGCGCATGGATAAACCAAGATCGACGGCCAGCGGAAAACGTCCGCGTGCCGCAAAGAGCGCCCGTGTAAGCGGATAGATGATTGCTGAATTAATAAGTCCGGAGTTGGGCGGAAGTGCGTAGCGAGGCGTAGCCAGATCGATGGATTCGTTCAGCACCGCGTCTGCCAGGCCGCGCAGCGCCAGCGGGCTGAGCGAATTCCCTGCCGGGCCCAGCATGACGATGGCGCGCACATTGTGTTCACGCGCAATTTCGTAGGCATGAATAAAGTCAGACGGCTTGAGCGTCCAGGTTGTGCTCGATTGCGGGACGGGAACAATCTGCAAGGAAGGATTGGCCGCCGACACATTCTCATTGGGAGTGGCAACAATGAGGGACTCGGCCGAGAAGGCTTCGCACAGGTTTGCGAGCGCGCCCTCTAATTCGTCAGATGTCATGGCCGCCGCCAACACCAGCAGGTTGGGGGGCGGCTGTTCTGCAACAGTCGTTTGGCTTGAAATGGGATTCGTAGTCGCCATCGTTCGAAGGTGAATCCTGGTTGAAGAAGCTGCAGTTAGTCCTACAAGTGTAAGATGCCGCTAATCGGAATGTGGAGCCACTCGGGGCGATGGTTCAGTTCATAAAGCACCTCGTATAGCGCTTTTTCAAGCAGATAAGCCTCAAGCAAGGCCTGCGCAGCTTGTGGTTCCGGCAACAGGCCCGCACGGCCGGCCACAGTTTCGCCGTAGGCCCACAAGAACTCAGCGGACGCGGCTTGCTGCCATTGTTGTGCCCAGTTCGCGAGATCTTCGCGCTCAAGGCGATGCCCGGCAGTTGCGAGTGCACGCTCAACCGCGGTGTAGGCAGCGTACGAAAACGATCGCAGCATTCCTGCCACGTCTTTCAGCGGAGATTGCTTGCGGCGGCGTTCTTCAATCGACCTCGCTGGTTCGCCTTCAAAGTCGATGATGACAAACTCGCCGTACGTGTGGGCGGCCGCGTGCGCGTCATTGGTTGTTCGCAAGGTCTGGCCCAGATGGAAGTCGCCGTGAATTCGGATGCGCTGCCCTGCACTTTCAAGGCTCAACAGTGTACGCGCTTTCTTGAGGAGCTCCGGCCTGCGCGAAATCAACAGGCCTGCTGCGTCGGATGTGCCGTCTTCAAGTGAGGGCAGCTTCGCTTTGAGCGCATCGAGCGTGGATTTGATCTGGGCTTCAATGCGTTGGATATCGCGCGCCAAATCATTTTCGGTGATCGGCTCGGGGACAAACGCCGCGAGATCGGTTGAGCTTGATAACGCGAGATGCATCTGGGCCGTGAGGCGGCCAAGGAACGCTGCTGCCTGAAGAGTTTGTTGTGCGGCGCCGAGATCTTTTGAAACGTCGGTGCGCGCAGATTGGAAATTCGGAATCGGTGCAACCAGATTTGTTGCTGGACTTTCGACGCTGGAAAGCCAATGCGATACATGGTTGACAAACCATTGCCAACCGTCGCCGTCATTCGGCACCAGGCCTTGCAGCATGGCTACGGTGGTCTTTTCCGATCCTGGTGAGCTAAGCGAAATCTCGCCGAAGAACGGCGGAATGCAGGGAAAATGCGCAACTTCTGTAAGGAATCTGCCTATTTCAACGTCGGGATTTTCATTCAGTTGCAGGCGCCTGAACAGCTTGAGGAAGAATTGGTTGCCATAGAGGATTGACGTATTCGACTGCTCAGCCGATCCCAAACGAGAGGTCAGCCGCTGCTCCATGAGCTCTGAGGGAAATGCCCTTGAGGCGCGAGCATCGAGTCGGCCGTCCTCGGGAACCTGGAAACCGGCAGAGGGAGATTCGCGCGGCTGAATACGATGTCCAACTGACGATTGAATTGTTTCTGTTTCGCCGCGGGGCGGTTCTGCTGCCTCGCCTGGCTGTGCTGTCAACGAAACGGGACCGCGCACGGCGGCGCCCTGCTGGATATCTGTGACGCCATCCGGGATGGGAAAAGCGGGCGCAGCGGTAAATGCGAGCTGCGATGCGGCCGCAGGCGTCTCCTTCAAAGCGAGTGTTGCGTTGCCTGCAATTTCGTGCAGCAGTTCCTGGTGAAGCTCCTGCAGATGTACCGCATCATAGAGAACCGCAGATCCGCTTGCCGTAGACATTTTTGCGATGATGCTCTGCGGTTGATTTTCTGTGATCTCGATTAATGCGCTTCCACTGGCGATGGCGAGTGGAACCTGGTACGTGTCCGTCGGGCCGGCGTCGCGATATTTCACGTCAAAGAAAAACAATGCAGGCGAAACTCCGCTCACCGCGCTTCCGTCACTGTGCGGATGACTTTCATGTCCGCCACCGCTTTGCATTGGCAGCTCGACCCAGTTGCGAACCTTTACCGATTCGATAACGCGTGTCCTTGCTCCGAACCAGCGCCGGCGCGGCAGCCATTCAAGCAGCGCAGGCTCAAGTATCGATGCGCCCGCATCGCGAAGAAACTCTTCCCAACTTGCAGCCAGTAACGGCAGTGCGGCAGGCGCTTCCATTTGCGTTGGAACTTCGAGCTCCAAATCCACCGGCAGTTCGTTGATCGCCCCGGCCGCTTGCAACTCGAGCCAGAGAAAAGAATAGGGAGCGAGTGTGAGCGAATACGGTTCTTTGGTGATGGTTGGAAATGAAACGTAACCGAGCATCTCGACTGGTTCAAAGCCGGCGTAGTTGGCTAGATCGAGCGTGACTGGCTGCGCAAAGCGGCTCAAGTTGGCGACGCATAAAACCGTTTCGTGAAATCCGTCGCGTTCAAGCTCGCGGAGATAGGCGATGATTTTTCTGTTCGATGGATTGAGAAATGTAAGCGTACCGCGCCCGAAGACCTGGAAGAGCTTGCGCAGCGCAATCATGTTGCGCGTCCAGTGCAGCAGGCTCGATTGATCGCTGAGCTGCGCCTCAACATTCACCACTTGATATCCATAGATGGGGTCCATCACGACAGGAAGGTAGAGGCGCGCGGGGTCGCACTTTGAAAAGCCGGCGTTGCGATCGGATGTCCACTGCATGGGCGTGCGCACGCCGTTGCGGTCGCCGAGATAGATGTTGTCGCCCATGCCGATTTCGTCGCCGTAATAAAGAATTGGCGTGCCGGGAAAGCTAAGCAGGATGGAATTGAGCAGTTCAATGCGGCGGCGGTTGTTGTCGACCAGCGGTGCGAGACGCCGCCGAATGCCAACATTGATGCGCATGCGCGGATCGGCCGAGTAGGCGAAGTACATGTAATCGCGCTCGTCATCGGTGACCATTTCAAGTGTGAGCTCGTCGTGGTTGCGCAGAAACAATCCCCACTGGCAGTTGTCGGGGATGGGTGGTGTCTGCGCCATGATGTCGGTGATGGGCAGGCGATCTTCCTGGCGGAGGGCCATGTAAATGCGCGGCATCAGCGGAAAGTGAAACGCCATGTGACACTCATCGCCATCGCCAAAATAGGGACGCACATCGGCTGGCCATTGATTGGCTTCGGCGAGAATGAGCCGGTTATCGTACTCAGCGTCGATGGCCGCGCGCAGCTGGCGAATGATGTGATGCGTCTCCGGCAGATTCTCGCAGCTGGTTCCATCGCGCTCGCACAAGTATGGAATGGCGTCCATGCGCAGCCCATCCACGCCCATGTCGAGCCAGAAGCGCATGGCTTTCAGAATTTCGTCAAGCACGAGCGGATTGTCGTAATTCAGATCGGGCTGATGCGAGAAGAATCTGTGCCAGTAATAGGCATGGGCGGTTTCATCCCATGTCCAATTCGATTTCTCCGTGTCAGTAAAGATGATGCGCGCGTCTTTGTAATGCTGGTCAGTATCGGACCAGACGTACATATTTCTCTGCGGCGAACCTGGAGGCGCCAGCCGCGCCGCTTTAAACCACGGGTGCTGATCGCTGGTGTGGTTGACTACCAGCTCAATCAACACTTGCATGCCGCGCTGATGCGCAGCGTCGAGGAATGCTTTGAAGTCGTTGAGCGTGCCATACGACGGATTCACATCGACGTAGTTTGCGATGTCGTAACCGTCATCGCGCAGCGGCGAGGGGAAAAAGGGTAGAAGCCAGATGACGGTGATGCCGAGGTCCTGCAGATAATCCAGGCGCGAGAGCAGGCCGGGAAAGTCGCCGATGCCGTCGTTGTTTGAATCGGCGAACGCGCGTACATGCAGTTCGTAGATGACGGCATCTTTGTACCAGAGAGGATCAGTGGCACTTGCGATTTTCTTCACGCTTTCAGCTCTCCAGTCAAAATATGCAAAACGAATCGCGCTACTGCAGGCGGCTTACGCGAAAGATGTGTGCGGGTTGAACGCCAGGCCGTAGCGCGACAAAGTTGCGATCGTGCCAGGTGTAATGCGCGCCGGTGAGCAGGTCCTCAACGAGCAGGTCTTCGTTGGGGGAAAAACCCAGATGGTCGAGATCGAGATTGGTCCAGCCGGTTTGATCGCTGAAGGAATCGATGTTGACGACTACCAGGATTGTGTTCTCGAATCCGTGCGTTGCTTTCGAATAGCAGATCAGGTTGGGATTATCGATGGAGTGAAAATGGAGCGACGTGTTGGACTGGAGCGCGCGATTTTCGCGACGGATGCGATTGAGTGCGGCGATGAGCGGGACAAGCGACTCGGCCCTGTTTCGATCGCGCTGGCGGATCTGATATTTTTCACTGTCAAGATATTCCTCTGACTCGCCACGGCCGGCGGGCGGATTAGCCGCAGCATTTTCAGTGAGCTCGTATGCGGGGCCATAGATGCCGTAATTCGAAACCAGCGTGGCGGCCAGAATGAGCCGAAACATAAATGCGGGACGCCCGCCCTGCTGCAAAGTCTTGTGCAGAATGTCAGGCGTGTTCGGCCAGAAATTGGGACGAAAGAAATCGCTGACTGGCGGCCGCGTTATTTCTTCAAGATAACTTTGCAGCTCCGCCTTGGTGTTGCGCCATGTGAAGTATGTGTAGGATTGCGTAAAGCCGCGTTTGGCCAGGCCATACATCACATTCGGGCGGGTGAATGCTTCGGCCAGAAAGATCACGTCAGGATATCTGTTGCGCAGCGTGCTTAAACACCAATCCCAGAATGGCAGTGCCTTAGTGTGCGGATTGTCGACGCGAAAAACGCGCACACCGCGCTCGATCCAGAATTCGAAAACGGAATACAGCTCGTCCCAAAGGTCACGCCAGTCTCTGGTTTCGAAATTGAGCGGATAAATATCCTGATATTTTTTCGGAGGATTTTCAGCATATTGGATTGAACCGTCGGGGCGGGTGACAAACCAGTTGGGATGATCCTTAACCCACGGATGGTCTGGCGAGCATTGGAACGCAATGTCGAGCGCCACATCGAGGCCGCGAGAACGAGCCGACTTGACCAGTCGATCGAAGTCGGCGAACGTGCCGAGCTCAGGATGGATGGATTTGTGACCGCCACGATCGCCTGCAACAGCAGCGCCGAGCGGCGCGTTGGGCATGGCGGCGTGATCGCCAATGGCCCACGGACTCCCCGGAGCACCGGGCGGCGCGACGGTGGTGTTGTTTGGCCCTTTACGAAAGGAGCGACCGATAGGGTGAATCGGCGGCAGGTACACCACGTCGAATCCCATCTCTGCAATCTCGGGCAACTGCTGTTCTACGTCGCCAAGCGTGCCGTGACGTCCGGCGATGGGCGAAGCCGAGCGGGGAAACAGCTCGTACCATGAAGAGAAGCGCGCCCGTTCGCGATCAACCCACACCGGCAGATCGATTTTGAACTGCGTGGCGTGCGCCAAGTCGGGATAGCTCGCCATCAAACGATCGAGTTCTTCAGTGCACGGATTTTCGTAGGAGCTTTGTTGTTTATTGGCGAGCTCTTCAAAGCTTGCGGCGATCTCTTTCATGCGCTGCGCATCATCTTCATGGGCACGCTGAGCTGCCTTGCGAATGAGGATCGCCCCTGATAAGAGCGCCAGAGCCACATCTTTTGCCGCGGCATCCTGAGCTGTTGCATTCGATCCGATCTGAATTCCGGCATTCGCGTCGGCCGTGGCATCTGCCATCTCGGGCTGGGTTTGCGCGGCAACACGCTTTGCGAAATCGCTGGCCCAGGTGGCAAAGTGGTCCACCCATCCCTGCACGGTAAAGCGCCATGTGCCAAGCTTGTCGACGACGAAGGTGGCAGTCCAAAGATCGTTGCCCAGATCGCGCATGGGCACAAAGCGCCAGGCCGCTTCGCTCTGATGGTGGTAGAGCACACGCGCCGCAAGATGATCGTGGCCATCGGCAAAAACTACCGCGGTCACAACAATCTCTTCGCCCGATACCCGTTGAATCGGATGGGCTCCGGCATCGACCTGTGGGGCCACGTCTTCGATCACAACGCGCTGGCGGCCATCGCGTGGTTTCATGGGCCGTTAATCCTCTGCAACTTACAGCACTGCCGCGAGTTGGCGAAGCGAGGATCAAGCAGGCCGCGCACCGAACGCCAATGATTCGCCAATTGGACGGCAGTATCTAGAGATGCGCGGAAATGAGGAGGGGTTTGTTGCAGAGTGCGAATGAAATGCTGCCTGCGAAAAGTAATTTAGCGATTTGTGGTTAGAGACGAAGCCAGGAGCGGCGAAGGTGCGGGGGCTACAATACTGTGAGTCATCAGGTGTTTAGCAGCGAATGATGTGGAAATAGCCGGGGCCATTTTTACCGGCAAATCAAGTGAGGCCGAACGATGTTAAAAGGAATTTCGAAATACATGAGCCCTGAGCTTCTGGCGGTACTTTATCGCATGGGGCATGGGGATGAGATTATTCTGGCCGACGCGCATTTTCCCGGCCACAGCATGGGTCCGCAAGTGATACGCGCGGACGGTATTACCGTGACGCAGTTGCTTGAGGGCATCATGCCTTTGTTCGAACTGGATTCGTACGCGGCCCCGCTGTTGATGATGGACTACGTGGCAGGCGACCAACCTGATCCCACGGTGGAGCGGGACTACATGCAAGCGGTGCGGCAACATGCGCCGGCGGCTCCGAATCCTGAACGCATTGAGCGCCATGCATTTTACGAGAGAGCACGAACCGCCTTCGCAATCGTTATGACTGGAGAAGTGCGTAAATACGGAAACCTGATTCTGAAGAAGGGCGTGATTCCCGTAAGGTAGAAAATTCCGGTGAGGCATTGATGACGCCCCTCGATTTCCACGTGATGGCCAAGCCGATTGGGCCCATCTGCAATCTGGACTGCAAGTACTGCTTCTATCTTGAGAAGGAGTCGCTGTATCCGCAGGCGCAAAAGTGGGCCATGCGGGAGGACGTGCTCGACAGCTACGTGCGGCAATACATTGAGGCCCACGACGCACCCGTCATCAACTTTGCCTGGCAAGGCGGCGAGCCAACATTGCTTGGCGTGGATTACTTTCACCGCCTGGTGGACATCCAGAAGAAGTACGCGAACGGCAAACGCATTCAGAATGCGTTCCAGACGAATGGCGTGCTGCTCAACGATGACTGGGCTGCGCTTTTCAAAGAAAACGAATTTCTGATCGGCGTTTCCATTGACGGACCGCGCGCGCTGCATGATGCCTATCGCGTTGACAAAGGCGGGCAGCCCACGTTTGACCGCGTCATACGCGGCATTGAAACGCTGAAGCGAAACGGCGTGGAGTTTAACACGCTGACGACGGTGCATCGCGGCAATGCCGATTATCCAGTGGAGGTCTATCGTTTTCTGAAAGAGAATGGCAGCGGCTTTATGCAGTTCATTCCAATTGTGGAGCGGATTGCGCAGCAGGTTACGGCGGATGGGCTGCAATTGATTTCGCCGGACTTTTCCGGGGCGGCGCAGGTAGCACCGTGGTCAGTTGAGCCGCGACAGTTCGGTCGATTTTTATGCGCCATTTTCGACGAATGGGTGCGCAGGGATGTAGGCACATGCTTTGTGCAACTGTTCGATGTAAGTCTCGAGACATGGTCGGGCATGGAAGCCAGTCTTTGCATCTTCAAACGGCAGTGCGGCCAGGCGCTTGCTCTTGAGCACGGGGGCGATCTTTATTCCTGCGATCATTTTGTTTATCCGCAAAATCGGCTGGGCAACATCATGGACGCGCCGCTGGCGGCTCTTGTGGAATCAGAACAGCAGCGCAGTTTTGGCGAAGCGAAGGAATCGACGCTGCCAAAATACTGTCGCGAGTGCGACGTGCGCTTTGCGTGCAACGGCGAGTGCCCTAAGCATCGCTTTTTGAAGACGCCGGACGGAGAGGCTGGACTGAACTATCTTTGCGCAGGTTACAAAATGTTCTTCCATCACGTGGACCCGTATATGCGTTTCATGGCGCGCGAGCTCGCAGCACAGCGCGCGCCGGCAAACGTGATGCGATGGACCGCGACGCAGGATGCGCAGCAGGCGATGGCGCAGGCAGGACGCAACGATCCGTGCCCCTGCGGCAGCGGAAAGAAATTCAAACACTGCTGCGCGCGACAAGCGTGATTATTTAAGGGATGAATGCCGTGTCTGGCGGCTGTTCCCTGTATGGCGAATACCAGTTGTGCTGCTTTGACCACTTGGTCTGGTATTTCGCATTTTGAGGCCCGGTGGGCAGCGAATCCTGCGTGCGAATGGTCCACATAAGAAGTTCGGCCATCAGCTCCTGCTGCTTTTTTGAAGCTGCGGGATCGTTGAACCGATTCTTCAACTCACCTGGATCAGTAGACAGATCGTAGAGCTGGCCGTAGCCCATCATGTCGTAGATAAGTTTCCAGTCGCCCATGCGCACCATTTTTTGCATGCCGCTCTGCGTTACTTTGTTCAGCTCGTCCCAACCGATGCCGTAGGTGGGATCGACCGCTCCAGCATTGCCGGTGCTGAGCGACGCGGACTTGTACGGTATGTCGTCCGACTGCTGATAGTACAGTCCGCCGAGCCCTGCCGTTGCGTAGATGCTGCGAAATTCTTCCTGCGGATACTGCTGGCCGAGCAAGAGCGGCCACAGGCTTCTGCCCTGCACGCCATGCGGTATTTCCGCTCCCATGGCCTCACAAAATGTGGGCATTACGTCAGCATTGGAAACGCTGGCAGTGGCGCCGATGCTCGACGGCTTGACCGGGCCGCCGGACCAGATCATGGGAATGCGCGTGAGACATTCAGGCAGACCAACACCCTTGCGCGCCAGGCCGTAGTCCATCAGGAAATCGCCGTGATCGGCAAGATAAACAATCACGGTGTTTTCCACGAGCTGCTTTTGCTCAAGGTGCTGATGCAGCCGCGCGAGCTGATCGTCAAGCAAGCGAAGCATTCCAAAATAATTTGAGTTGTAGCGGCGCCAGTTCTTCTCTGATGCGTAGCTGGCGTTTTCAATGCCATACAACCACCGCGCTCTGAAACCGAGCTGCTGGAGGGATTCCGGGCCTCCGCGCCGGCTCGGAATCGAATCGGGCGGGAACATATCCCAATATGGCTTGGGAACCTGCTCTGGATCGTGAGGTTCAGGGAAGCCCACCTGCAGGATGAAAGGCGCATCGCCGCAGTTGTCAATGAACTCAATGGCGTCAGACACGATGCGATATGGATACTGGAGCTCAAGCGGAAACGGCGTTGGCGTGAGCGCAGCGTTGGCCTGCAGAATGCCCAGCCAGTGGTCGTATTCCTTGTACTCTTTTGGCGCGCCGGCGGGAATGTGACCCTCCCAATGCTGGTAGGATCGCCAGAAATCAAGCGCATTTTCTTTCAGGTAAGTGTGGTTCTTGCCGGCGAGACCTGTTTTGTAGCCCTGCTCTTTTGCAACCTGGTAGAGATCTTTTTCAAAGAACGCGTCGTCTGCGGCCAAATTCATACGCACGCGATGTGCATCGGGCCAGCGGCCGGTGAGCATGCTGATGCGACTGGGAACACAGAGAGGCGAAGTGCAATAGGCGCGCTCAAATGCGATGCCGCGATCAGCCAGTTTATCGAGCGTTGGACTGGTATCAAGCGGGAAACCGGAACGCTTGCTCAACCCTGGCCGATGCTGATCGGAAACGATGAAGATGATGTTGGGCGAGCGGCGGTTGCGCGATTCTGCCTGTGCAGCTCCATTTGAAGGAAGCATGGCGCCGACTGCGCTGAGCGAGGCGGTCTTCATAAAGTCTCTGCGTTCCATTGATTCGATCCTCACCATAAATGTAAAGGAGATGGGTCGAGTTGGGGGGGAGTGGATCAGGGTTAGCTGCGGAGCGGGGATTTCGTGACGGGCTTCGTGCATAGCATCTGCACAGAAAGTTGGGTTTAGCCCGTCCAGCATCCCATGTCTCGAAAACGAGACATGGGATGCTGGACAGTTGCGTCAACTAGTAGGCGCGGAAGAGATCTGACATAACTTTCACGTTGTGATCCGCGGCGTGATTCAGGTAATCCAGACCGAACCCTGCTTCGATGGTCTTGAGCAATGAGAAGTGGTTGTACTTCACATTGCTTGTTTTGCCGCCCGGCGCGTAGTTGGTATCCACAATGGTGACCACTTGGTTGGGCAGAGAGCTGTAATCGTTCTCGTCCCAGACAACCACGATGGCGTTGTTGCCTTGCTCCCAGACCTTCGAGTTTTTGATTGCCGGAATGAGGATGCTGAGTGCCGCATCGCCTTGCGCAATTGTGTTTTGAGTGTCAGAGCATCCCGGCCCAACTTCGCTGGTGCCGCGTCCGTGTTGATCGTGGCATTGATTGGGCGCGATCAGCGAGTAGTTCGGCGCGTCGCCCTTTTTGAGATCGGCAAACAGTTGATGGAAATCCGTCACCTGCTTGAGGCTCAGCCGCGGACGATCGCCATCTTCCACATTCGCAAAATACACAAACGGGTTGTGCTTGACGGCGTAAAAATTCGGCATGCCCGGCTCGCTCTGCGTGATGTTTGAAACCAGGCCGTCGCTGTTATTGACGCCGTCAGCGCCATAGGGCGGCAGATCTTCCTGGTAGGATTTCCAGGTCATTCCGCGTTCCATGAGCTGATCGGCAATCGTCATGCCGACGGTCGGGGCCGCATCGAGAGGTTCGTTGTACACGGGCTCCTGCGGGGTGCCCTCGTTGGTGGTATCGACCGCCGGCGTTGCCGCGTCCATGCCCGCGCCCTTGATGGGGCATATGACCGGCGCTGACGACTCGTCGACCGGAACGCTCAAAGTGGAAACGCAATTGGTGTTGTGCCAATCCGGCGGATTGTCGTTCTGAATTCCGAAGTTCGATCCGCCCACGATTTCAAGGTAGTTGGTCAGGCTCGGATGACCTACGGCGAAATAGTTGGTGGCGAGATTTGCCGATTTCGCATAGTCGTTGATGTACTTTGCGTTGGGATTGCCGATGATCTGGCCATAGAAACGGTTTTCCATCATGATCACGAACACGTGATCGAGGTGCGGAACGTTTCGGTCGTGGTCGCGATCATGGTCGCGATCCTGCGCTGTAAGCATTGAGCCACACAGCGCTGTTGCAACCAGCATAAGAGCTGCCTTCTTCATACGCTTGTCAACCTCCGATACAGATCTGATTTTTGAGTGAGTTCACGCGCACTCAGCCTCTCCGCGCTTTGCGAGCACGTGAGTACGCCCGATTCAAGAAAGGTGCAGAAGGCCTGGGGACTCTTCCTTCCAATCAGGACTATAGGGGTTTGAAGTTTGTGTTTGGATTACGGTAATTTTGCAATGGTGTGAATTCTTGAGATTGGTTGAAATCTTATTTTGACGGGATGATTGAGGCTGCTGTGCTCCACTCAAGAATTGTGAACGACAAGTTGCGAAAAATCGGGGATTTATCGGGTAGCGA
>JADGNO010000033.1 GCA_017883405.1 Occallatibacter sp.
ATGGGCTGGCTCATGCGCTCGTCGAACGGCACTACGTAATGGTTGGGGCCAAAAGAGCGGTCAGCGCTGCGGTAATGAAACATGCCTACGACGGTGGGATTGCGGCGCTCAAGCACTCGGACAATTCGGCCCTGCCGACGCCCGTCAGCCTTGGGAGGTTCCACTTCCACCAGCACCTGGTCGCCCTGCATGGCGCCGTTTATCTCGTTGGGAGGAATGAAGATATCGTCTTGTCCTACGGCCTGTCGCGCGTTGGGGCGAACAAATCCGAAGCCGTCGCGGTGCAGGTCGAGGCGGCCCGCGGCCAGGTTATCCCGATTGGTCGGCGCCCTTGGAATGCTCCAGTGTTCACGATCAAGCTTTACGAGGGTTCCGCGCACAGTAAGGCGCGCCAACTGTTCCAGCAGCAGGCGTCTTTCGCGTCCGCCGCCCATACCCAGTTCGCGAACGAGTTGTTTGTACCCGGCTTTGCCACCGGCAGAGCGTGCAATTCGCTCAACCAGTTCACGGTCGGTCATAGATTTAGAGTAGGCTATAGGCGCGGTGCACGTTTTGCGCATAAGCCGGTCCGTGCCAAAAGCGGCAATGGCGGCCGTAGCGCGTCAAAGCAGTAGTATTACGAAAGTTGATGCGCACCTCGCGGAAAGCCTTGTGTGGCGCGGTGGCCAGCCGATTACTATATGGGGCAATGAAGACGGATTTTCGGAAGTGCTCTCGAACATTTCCGGCGGTCGTCTTAGAATAGCTACAACGTACTTGTTCGACCGGACCGCAAGAGAGACTTGGCTCGCGGCCGTGAGTAAAGCAAGAACAGGGCAGATCGGATGTTACGTGATTCTGATTTTTTGGGGCAAGCAACCTTGGCCCTGCCTTGGAATCCCCCGCGTCCATTAGGACAGAAAAGGAAATATCTTGAGCGCAATGTGGAAACCCACCCAGACTGGAACGACCAACGCAGCTCCTACACCGGAACCTGCCCGTCCCGCACCGGCGGCTCCCGTATATGAGAACAACGCCCCCAGCCGTCCCCAGGCCGCCGTTTCAGGCGAACAAGCCACTATTGGCAAAGGCCTGACGATCAAGGGCGAAATTAACGGATCAGAGTCGTTGTATATCGATGGAAAAGTTGAGGGCAGCGTAAACCTGCCTGGCAACCGTGTGACCGTCGGCCGTAATGGCCAGGTTGCGGCCAGCATTACAGCGCGCGAGATCGTGGTGCTGGGCAAGGTTCGCGGAAACGTCACCGCCACAGACCGCGTGGATATTCGTGCTGAAGGTTCGCTGAGTGGCGATGTTGCTGCAGCGCGCATCAGTATTGAAGACGGCGCGTTTTTCAAAGGCGGAATCGACATCCGCAAACCTGAAGGAAAGCAGGCGGCCGTAGTGGCTCCAACACCGGAGCCCGTCAAGGTTGCACAGTAAGGGCCAGTTATAAGCGGCAGCACGCCGCGCGTAAAACCGCCCTGTGTCGCGAGCGCCCCTGCATGTGCAGGGGCGTTTGTGCCTACCTGCATGGAACTTAAATGGAGTGTGCGCCAAGTCGGCGCGATGAAGTAGCGAGCAGGCGGCTAGTAAAGGCGAAGTTTTGCCATGGCGATCTCAGGCAAACTTGAGCCGGTCTTTTCAAGAATCTCTTTGGTGATTGCCAGCCACACCGTGATCCCTATTGCCAGTACGCATGCGTCGTAAATACGTGCGTGCTGCAGCAAAACCTGGTCGGGCATATGTGCGAGCACAGTGTTGGCTCCCCATATCGCAATCCAGACGGCAAAGCCGCTGGTAAGGCCGGCGAGCAAACAACGCCCCATTTCTTTGTAGTCCAGGCTCGCAAGAGAGACCATTTGTCGGCGATGGAGTAACACGGCAAGCGTGATCGCCTGGAGGAGAATGCCTGCATCGGATGCCAGAGCGAGTCCCCCAGCGCCCATGCTCTTGTATCCAGCTCCGTAAAGAGGAAACGCAATGAAAAGAATGACAACGCTCGCCAGCATCGGCAGCCAGGTCGTGCCTGTCGCATAAAAAGCTCGCGCATAGATTGACTGTGCCGACCATGCGAAAAGTGACAGCGTGTAGAAAGTGAAGAACATTGCTGTCAGAGTCACATCATGCGGCGTAAATCGTCCTCCTCCAAAGATCAAGCCGACAGTCGGGTGCGAAAGCGCAATCATGGCAGAAGCCGCGAGCAAGCCAAGCGCGACCACGTGGGAGACGGAATCTGCAACTCCGGTAGCGAATTCATATCGTTTGTTGCTCGCCCATAACTGTGCGAAGAAGGGCATAGCGGCAACCCCGGCTGCCTGGGCCAACATCGACATGGGAGCGGAAAATAGCTGTTTGGCGTTGGCCAGGCGCGTGATGTCGCCGGCTCCGTGAGAAGCATAAAATCCAGCGAAATACTGGTCGAGAAATGGAAGCGTAAATCCGAACATGAGCGGAAGCGTCATGTAGAGCCAGGTACGGAGACCAGGATGATGAAGATCAATGCCCAACCGGAAACGAATCCGCTGGCGCGCGACGCCGAAAGCATTGATCCCTAAAGACCCGATCAGGAAGCCGGCAGTCGCCCCGATGGCCAGCGACATGACGCCGTAGCGGCGATGCAGCATTACTCCGAAAGCGATTATCGAGAGGTTGTAGATGATGGGGGTTGCAGCCTGATAGAGAAACTGCTTCCGTACCAGCAAGAGCGCGCCGAGTAGACTGCCTGCGAACAGAAATATTTGAGCGGGAAGCAGAACGCGCGTCATCATGGCGCACAATTCCACTTGGTCAGGAGGAAACCCAGGGTTAGTCCAGCGGATAAAGGGTGCCGCAAAGAACATGAGAATGATCGAAGCAGCAACGAGGACCAACACCATGAGGTTGAGGACGATGAAGAGCACCCGTTCGCCTTCCGCCTCTTCTCCACGTTCCCGGTAGCGGTTAAGAAGCGTGACGAACGTGATGCTGACGGCCCCGCCGACGAGGAAGTTGTTCATGAGGTCGGGGAGACGGAAAGCGGCCATATATGCGTCGGTTTGCGGTCCGGCGCCAAAGAGCCACGCAATATATTTGCCTCGTGCCAGGCCAATTACGCTTGAGGCAATCGACGAAACGGCCAGAAGTATCGAAGCGGAAAACACCGAATGCGCATGCGAAGGCCTCAGCAGGCGCAGCCCGCGCGTCCACCGCGATGGTGCTGTCCCGGATGTCGTGGTTGGAGATGCTTCTGTCACTTGAGTTAATTCTATAAGGGGAGTGGATATGCCAAGCGAGTCTTCACAGGCTGAACCACTGGAGTCAGCAGCTTATTCAGTTCAGCGAGCGATCCCTTGCGCGAGTATCCTTTCCAAAAGGGAGAATTTCATGAAGTCCATCGCTGCTGCCGGATTCGTTTTATTCGTAGTTTCGAGTGCCATGTGTCAGACGATTCGCGGGCGCGACGGCATCACTCTGCCTACGCCGCCTCCGGTAAACGCTGATCCGGTGACCGACAACTACTCCGGCACCCGCGTCGTGGACAATTACCGCTGGCTTGAAGACGCGAAAAGCACCGCGACGCGCGACTTTATAGATGCGGAGAATGCTCATACCAATCGCTACATGAAGCAGGCCCGCATTCGGCAGCAGGTCGTGGACGATCTGACCGACCTCGAAAATGTTTCAGCCGCCGACAGGCCGCGACAACGCGGCGAAAACTTTTTTTTAAGAAAGCGCCTGGCAGGCGAACAGCAGTACTCAATCTACATGCGCATGGGTTGGACTGGGAAAGACAAGCGACTGGTCGATCCGGCTCAACTGAGCACCGATACGAATATTTCCGTGCACATTGAGGACGTGTCGCGCGACGGAAAGCTGCTGATTTATTCGGTCCAGGAAGGCGGCGCGGACGACACGAGCCTGCATGTGTTGAATGTGGTCACCGGCAAAACGCTTGAAGACGAGTTGCCTATCGCGCGCTACGTCAGCCTGTCGTTTGCGCCCAACGGCGCGAGCTTTTACTACGCGCGCAACGACAAGCAAGGAACTTTGCTCTATCAGCACATTCTCGGAACGCGTGTAGCGCGCGATGCGCTGATCTTCGGGCATGAGTATCGCGACGAGCTGTTGACCCGCAGCGATCTGTTCGACGCATTTGTCACCGATGATGGCCACTACCTGGTGGTCGAGATCGCTCGCGGCGTTCCTGCCAAGCGAGAGGATATTGTGTATCGCGATCTGACCAAGCCGAACGCGCCGTTTGATGTGCTGGTGTGGGGATTAGAGTCGCGGTTCACGACCATCTACGCCAAAGGCGCGTGGTATGTGAAGACCGATTACCATGCGCCCAATGGGTGCATCATGAAGGCCGATCCCGGCGTGATGCCCGAAGCGTGGATTCCAATTGTTCCCGAGGGGCCAAACGCAATTGATGAATGGACGATTGTGGGCGGCAAAATTTACGTGAGCCGCTTGAAGGACGTGAAAACAGAAACTGCCGTGTACCAGTTGGACGGCAAGGCCGCTGGCACAGTGGAGTATGAGGGCATCGGGTCAGCCTCAAGAATGGAAGGGCGAACGACGGACCGTTATGGCTATTACGAATTCAAATCGTTCATTCTGCCTCCGACTCTGTGTCGGCTTGATACGGTAACGGGCAAGAAAGATGTGTTCTTTCAGCCAAAGGTACCGTTCGATTCGACGCAATACGAAATCCGCCAGGTATTTTTTAAATCGAAAGATGGCACGAATGTCCCCATGTTTATCGCCGGCAAGAAGGGGCTCAAGCAGGATGGCAGCGAGCGGCTCCTGATGACTGGATACGGCGGCTTCAATCTGAGCGAGTTACCTACATGGAATCCGCAATGGGCCTGGTGGCTCGAGCAGGGGGGGTGGTTCGCATTGCCTAATTTGCGTGGTGGCGGCGAATATGGCGAGAACTGGCACGAGCAGGCGATGTTCGAGAAGAAGCAAAACGTCTTTGATGATTTCTTCGCCGCCGCCGAATATCTTATCGAGAATAAATACACTTCGCCGGAACACTTTGCCATCACTGGCCGCTCGAATGGAGGTTTGCTGATGGGCGCGGCTATTACCGAGCGGCCCGAGTTATTCTCGGCAGTACTGTGCGGATATCCGCTGCTTGACATGCTGCGGTATCAGAAATTTCTGGTGGGCTCTTATTGGGTAACGGAGTACGGTTCATCGGATAGCGCAAAACAGCTTAAGTACCTAATGAAATATTCGCCTTATCAGAACGCGAAAGTCAGATCAGATTATCCGGCGATTCTTTTCTTTACCGGCGACAGCGACACCCGCGTCGATCCCTTGCACGCGCGCAAGATGACGGCGCTGATGCAGACGGTTTCAAGAAGCGGCCGCCCCATCCTGCTGCACTACAGCGTGAACGGTGGGCATTCGGCCGGCGTAAGCGTCGACCAGCAAATCCAGGATGACGCGGATCAGCTCACTTTTCTCTGGACCGAAACCGGTCCAGTTGCCATAAAGACAAAGAACGCAACTCCCATTCAGTAATGCGGCTA
>JADGNO010000192.1 GCA_017883405.1 Occallatibacter sp.
AACGGCCGCAATTGCCCCAATCAAGAGGCAGGCCCACGCTGACCTTCGCAACCATCGGCCGTCACGCCCCAGGCTTCTATGTGCCATCAGAATTGCCGCGCCCATCATTGCGTAAAATGCCGCCGACTGCCACAGCTGTGGCGAAGCGATCCTCAAATCTCCATACGCGAATGAGCCGAAAATGCGCACCAGGCTCACGCCCGTATGCAGTACAACCGCTACGGCCGCAGCAGGAAACGCCGCGATGCCTGGCCAAATTACCAGGGCAACCAGCATCAGTAGCGCCACGGGCATGAGCACAGCGAGCAACGGCAGGATAAACAGATTTACCGGTAGCGCGAAAATCGTAATGCGATGGAAATAGATGGCCATAGATAGCGTCATGGCCAGTTCAACAACGCACGATACAACGACCAGTTGACCCACGCGCATTACAAGGCGCACCGTCCACGGAAACCAAGTCCATGCAACTCGTTTGTTCGCATTCCGCTGGATTCGCTCGGCGATCATGCGCAGCAGCGTTCGAAATTGGGCAACGCGCGGTACAGCCTTGACATCGATGGCGACCAGACGCAGATCCCGTGTTGCTTTAAGGTAGGGATTCACAGTGCCTTCCAAGAGCGGCATGGCCACGCCGGCAATCGACACCACGGCGAGCAGCGTCATCTGCAGACCGGAGTCGAACAAGCTCCGGGGGCTCACCGCCAGCAGGCATAGCGATGCAAATCCAATTGTGTTCAACGCACTGCGTTCGCGATAGTAAAGTCGCCCCACCAGGTAGAGCGTCACCATCCACAGTGAACGCTGCACGGGAGTGGCAAAGCCGGTAAATAGCGCGTAGCCAAATGACGCTGCAATGGTGATCAGCGTGGCCGGAACGCGCGGCATGCGCAGGCGGCGCGCAAACCAGAAGATGCATGCGGCCACAATCGCCAGATGAAAACCCGAAACCACCAGCATGTGGAAGGAGCCGGTACGCTCAAAACCAACGCGGAGTGAATGAATGAGAAACGTGCGATCGCCTGCCACCATCGCCGCCAGCATTACTGCGTCTTCCTGCGTAATGCGCAGGGGCCCGGGCCAGCTTCGCATTGCTGCCGGAAGACTCATTAGGCGGGCGGTCGTGGCGTGTTGCATCTGGCTTAACCTGCAACGAAGCTGCAACCCAACATCCGCATGGTGTTCGGCAACCGAGATCCTATCGATACTTACGCTGCCGGTCGACGTGATGCCCTGATCGAGCAAGTAGTCCGCGCGGCTCCACACTCCGGGGTCGTGATAGACCGCGGGCTGCAGCAATCGCGCATCAGCCTGAATTCGATCACCGCAATGGAATGTCTGTCCGGCCATCTCCGTTGTTGTTCCCGCTGGCCAACGAACCGTCAGCCGCACCTGGCCGGTCATGGGCTCCTGCGTGTCAGCGGTGTCGGTCGCTTTTTCCAGGCTGCCGAGCTGTACGTCAATCCTTTGCGTTGGCTCGGCCGGAGCTGACGCCTCTCGGGCTTCGTCGTCGTTCAAATTCTGCTCAGACTCATTGCGTACCGGCGCGGCGTCGATTACCGTGCCTTCAAGTGTGCGCGCCAATCCGTCGGAGAGGGAAGCGATGTCAGCGGCGGGAGCGGGATGCGGCTCCATCAGCCCGCACCATGCGCCCAGCAGGCACCAGAGCGCTGCCAGCGGAACCAGCAGGATTCGTTGTGTCTTGACTGCAGCAATGCCGCACAGAATTGCCACCGCCGCCAAGGCCGCCAACAACAGGCCAGGCCGCAGCCATAGCCAATGTGTAACGGCGATCCCCACCGCAAACAGCCACGCAGCATGGAATAAGGGCACGGCATCCGGACGCGAAGCGGTCGCGCCGGAACTGGAGGGTTCTACGCGCATAGGACTCTAAAAAGTTAAAGGATCTATGCCGTCAAGCCTATCAGGCGCGGCGCAAATGGACCACTGTCTCCAAGTGGAAGGTCTGGGGAAACAGGTCAGCGAGTGTCACGCGTTCAATCGCGTAGCCCGAAGCCAGCAGCGCGCGAAGATCTCGAGCAAGGGTCGCTGGATCGCATGAAACATAGGTCATAGCCGGCGCACCGATCTCCGCCAGAGCCGTCGTGATCTCCGCGCCAAGCCCAGCGCGCGGCGGGTCGACGACGATCAGGTCGGGTTGTTCGTGCTTCGCTTTGCCGCGCAGGAAAGTCAGCGTCCATGCCTGAACAGCGGAGCCGTTGGTGCCGCGAAGATTCTCCTCAAGGCCCGGCATCGCGGCGGGCGCTGATTCAACTGCAATTGCACGGTCAAATCTCCCGGCCAACTTGTGCGCAAACAGCCCGACGCCGGCAAAAAGATCCCATGCCAGCGAGCCTTTGCGGTTCGCAGTCACGCGGTCTACCAGTGCATCTACCAGATGGCGATTCACCTGAAAAAACGCGCCGTGATCAACGCGATAGTCGAACCCAATGGCGCGATACGCGAGGTGCGCTTTGCCCCACCGCGCAATTGTGCGCGGAGCTTGCTCGGCGCTCCGCTCTCCGATAGCTGAGGCAAGCTCCATTCCGCTGATTTCAGGAGTGCGAGCGGCCAATGCATTCGCCAACGGCTCGAGAATGTTCCTCGGAGCGCTTTTGACAAAAGCAGTGGCCAGCAGGGCCGTCTCCGTCGTGTCGCAAAACAGCGAGAGCTCTTCCACGCGCATTTGTGGCGCAACCAGTCGTGCCACTTCGGCAAACGCAAGCGCAGCGCGAACGAGCAACGGCGCGGCAATCGGGCATTCAGCAATCGGAACTACGGCATTCGAACGCCGGCCACGATAGCCGGGGTTGCCCTGCGCGTCGAAGGCCACGCGGATTCGATTGCGATAGCCCCACGCTTCGGTTTCCGTCCCGGCAAGCACGTCGATTTCAGACGGCGCGTGAACACCGCCCCGCTCCAACGTCTCGCGCAGGATCGCCCGCTTGAGCGCAAGTTGCGTCGCGTAATCTGTGTGCTGGTACTGGCATCCTCCGCAGACTCCAAAGTGACGGCACGCGGGCGTAACGCGCTCCGGGGCCGGCGTGACAATCTCCATCACTTCGCCAGTTGCGTAGCCCCGCTTCTCCTCTGTGATTCGAACCGAGGCCGCTTCGCCCGGCAACGTTAGCGGCACAAAAACGGCTTTACCTTCCACGTGCGCCAGAAATGATCCGCCGTAAATCGCCTTCTCAATTTGAATCAATTGCGGCGGACCAGTTTCTGACCGCGCGGACTTGTGCTCCGCGTGCTTGCGCTGCGCCGGTTTCGGTTTCCGCCGATCTCTCATTGCTGGCTCATGTAGAACAGGCTGAGGCGCGGCAGATTGTATTGCACGAGCAGCTGCTTTCGAACGAACTGGTCTTTCACTTGCCGCATCTGTACCACTCCCATTCGGCTGCCGTACGGTGCAAGTTCGCGTGACGCATGTTCGTCCAGATCAACCAGAAGCTTCTCCGGAACTGCGGCCTTGAGTGCGGCGAACAACTTGTCTTCCAGTACAGTTAGCGAGCGTTCCAGCGATTCCAAATCAACGTGCGCATTATTTGCAGCTGACGCACGCACCTCCGCCGCCAATTCGCGCAAGCGCGCTGCGGTGGCTTTGCACGGGTCGGCAGCAACCTCTGCCGCATCCAGTGCCGATGCTGCCGATTCAAGATGCGCAGCAACGCGCTCGTGTTCAAATCCGGAATCGCTCTGAGCAGTAGTCGTTGCGGGGCTACCGGCAGCGGCCTCGCTCAACTCCTGAGCCGCTTTCATTACCGCCTGCGCACACCATGCTAATCCGTTGATGCGCCGCATGCGTCCACGCTTCTGCCGTGTTTCGTATTTGTCAAACGCGTTGTCGATTCCTCGCAGAGCGGCCTCCAGCGGAATACCCGCCTCGCGCCACATGTCGATCAGAGCCCAGTCCAGCGTCGACAGCAGAAGGATCGATCCGCGTCGCTGCTGAAAGCGCTCTTCGATCTCGGTGAAGTAATTGAAATAGTTATTTTTGGATGTCAAATGGTCACCCATCGCCGAGTGATCAATGGCGACTTCCTGGGTCTGTCGGCATCAATGCGGTGTCCCGAAAGAATGCCTTGCATACACATGTTGTAATCATAAATTCTAGGCCGCATTTGATATGGCGCGATCAGCATGTAATCTGTGGAGTCTGTATTTCGTCTATGCAACCACGATCTTTGTCCCAGCATCAAAACATCGATCTGAAGTTTTGCGGAGGCACCGTGGACGGCGAAAGAGCAGCACGCATCTGGAGAACACTTCACCGGCTACGATCGCAAGTTGAGGCGAGCCTTTCTTATCAGCAGCGCAAGCCTGTGGCAATTAGTTTTCACCGGACGATTAACGACGTCATCACCGATTTCGAACCAATTGCCATTTCGCTGCCACCCAAGCCCAAAAATCGTCCGTCTCAGCCATCCGACGGCGAAGCCACTCCCATTTGAGGGCCAGACTGTTTTGCGCCACTCGGACGTAGCACGCTCAATGTGGGCGTAGGCGCGGTTTGACACTCCGGTTGCGCTCAAACAGAATGCGCAAGCCGTCAATCGTGAGCAGTTCGTCGATCTCGCTGATGTATTCCGAATCTTCTGAAACCATCCGCGCCAGCCCTCCGGTTGCAATAATGCGTGGCTTCCGGTCCCCGCCCAGTTCCTTGAGTATGCGCGCAATGATTCCGTCCACCAATCCGATGTAGCCGAAGAAAAGACCGCTCTGCAGGTGGCCCACGGTGTTGGTGCCGATGACTTTTGCCGGCTTCTTGATGTCCACGCGGCTCAGTCGAGCTGCACGAGAAAACAGCGCATCGGCACTCAGGCCCAGCCCCGGAGCGATTGCGCCTCCCAGGTACTCGCCCTTTGCTGAGACCACTTCAAACTTGGTTGCTGTGCCAAAATCAACCACAATACACGGACCGCCATAGCGCTCGTAAGCGGCAATGCAGTCCGCAATTCTGTCTGCGCCTAGTTCGGTAGGATTGTCGATCAGCATCTTCATGCCGGTCTTGATTCCCGGCTCCACAAACATGGGATCAACGTGAAAATACGTTTCGCAAACTCTGCGCAGCGTCGAGTCGACCGGCGGCACAACGGACGCGATGATGATGTGCGTCACCTGGGTGGGAGCCAATCCGTGCATTTCAAACAGATTCACAAAGAGCACGCCGTACTCGTCAACCGTCTGTGAGCGATGTGTTGCCACACGCCAATGCGCAGCCAGTTCGGGCTTTTCGCCGTCGAGCCGGTAAAGGCCGAGCACGGTATTGGTATTTCCTACATCCAGAGCAAGCAGCATCGAACCATGGCTCCTACGTTCCTCGCCGACCGTTTCTTCATGATGAATCTGAGGCCCATGGCTGCTCGGCAGGTTAAAAACCGGCAGCTAGTCTTTGACTCGGATCCCGCCCGTTTGTACCGTCACTGTTCCAGCATCCGTGCGCACCAGCAGAAATCCGTGCTCATCCAGGCCTTCGGTTACGCCATCGCAGGCCTGCGGTCCGTGTACCTCAACGCTTTTGCCGCGAACCCACGTTGAAACTTGTTCTACACGCGTGGGAATTCGCTCGGCCGGCGATCCTTCAGCAAGCGCAAGTATCTCTCGCTCAAGAGATTTTAGCAGGGCCACAAGCAGCGCCTGTCGCGAAACCCTGCGCCCCGTTTCAATATCCAGCGAGGTTGCCGGGGTGCTCAAGTCGGGCGCGAAACTCCGCTGATGCACATTGATCCCAATCCCAACCACAGCGTAGGAAACGGAACTGCCCTCGCTGTGCGCTTCCACCAGGATGCCACCTGTCTTGCGCGGCCCAATCAGCAGATCGTTGGGCCATCGCAAATCCACGGTCAATTTGGCAGCCGTGCCAATCGCCTCAGCAGCCGCCAAGCCAGCAACGAGCGGAATCAGCGGCAGTCGGGCAGCAGCAATGCGCGGCCGCAGCAGCACGCTCACATAGAGCCCTTCGCCAGCAGCCGAGTGCCAGCCGTGATCGCCACGGCCGCGGCCTGCATTCTGCTCGTCGGCAAAGTATACAGAGCCGTGCGGAGCGCCATTGCGCGCGGCAGAAAGTGCATCGCTGTTGGTTGACCCTGTAACGGCGGAGTAGTGCAGCTTGCCTGCAAACACTGTCTCCGCCAGCCCGTCTTCTCTCGATGATTCAAGCGCTGCCAGATCAAACATCGCGAATCACTCGGCCGTAATCGACATTGAAATGTCGGCAGCCTTCGCCGAGTGCGTCAGAGCGCCCACGCTGATAAAGTCCACACCTGTTTCGGCAAAAGCGCGGATGTTGTCGAGCTGAATGCCGCCGCTGGCCTCAGTAGGAATCCAGCGGCCTGTCTGCCCCTGCGCCTCCTGGCGAATGCGTTCGACGGATTGCTTCACCTGCAGCGGAGACATGTTGTCCAGCAGAATCGCTTCGGCTCCATCGGCGAGCGCTTCTTCAAGCTCGCGCATACTGCGCACTTCCACCTGCACGCGCTGGCCGGGCTTGCGCTTTTCGAGCGCACGTTTCAACACTGCAGGCAGCCCGCCGCCAAGCGAGATGTGATTGTTCTTGATCAGGATTCCGGAAGCGAGATCGATGCGATGGTTGGTGCCGCCGCCGCAGAGCACCGCATACTTATCCAAAGCACGCATTCCGGGCACGGTCTTGCGCGTATCCAGTACGTGCGCGTGCGTACCCTGGATGGCGTCGGCATATTGCCGCGTCAGTGTAGCAATGCCGCTCAGGTGCTGTATCAGGTTCAGAATTACGCGTTCGCAACTCAGCAGCGCGCGGGCGTTGTGGCGAATCACTGCCAGGACCTGGCCGGCATGAACGCGCACACCATCGAAGATTTCCGGATGGCTGATGACCTCAAAGCGTGTATGCGCCGGAGGGCGCGGATCGAGCCGAGCAAAAATCTCAAAAAAGCGCGGCACCGCGCCCAGACCGGCGACCACCATGTCCTGTCGCGCGATAACGGCGCGGTGCCGCGCTTTTTTGAGATTTTTGCTCGGCTC
>JADGNO010000193.1 GCA_017883405.1 Occallatibacter sp.
GCTGAACACTGCACGAACTGTCAGGTGACCCGATCTGCCGCCAAGGTGCAAAAGAGAGATGACAAATCCGGCCGCTGATCCAATGAGGGCTAGCAATATTAAAAAAAGTGCAATCGACCAGCCTGCGCGAAGTCCCTGATCTCCGACAAAGACCGATACGATTGGGTTTGGCTGAGGTGGTTCTGGAGGCCGAGCAAGAAGTGTTTCGGTGGGCGATATTGGACCGCTGACTGGACCGGAAGCCGCATCTGCGTTCAAGGACGGTTCATCGTACGGACTGGGCTGACCCTCGTGTTCCATTGAGCCTCCTCGGGAGGTGTTGTCGCAATTTTCCTGATCATCCTGCAAGCGAAAAGACATCATACCTCTTCAGACAGCCGGTTTCTTGTGACACCGGCCCTATCCCGCATTCCTTCCACACCTTGACACAACGGGCCGCTCCCTTGATGCTTAACAGTTCCGGCTGTTGCACATTTCTGCCCAGGAGGAAGTCAATTCTTGCGGGTTCGAGTCTTTTATCACGACAAGTGTTTTGACGGTGCATGTTCTGCTTCGCTCTTCACCCGCTTCCATCGCGAGTGCGTAGACGCTGCTGCCGAATATGAGTATCACGGGCTGGTCCATCGCGCGGGCGCGCTTTTTGACGAAAGCGAGTTTACCGGTGACCAGAATGCCATTGTGGACTTCAAGTACTCGCCCTCTCCGAAGATCACGTGGTGGTTCGATCACCACCTCTCCGCCTTCCTGACGCAACAGGACCAGGACCACTTCAAGGCCTGCCAGCGGGATTTGGATTGTGCGGAGCGCAAGTTCTTTGACCCTACATATACCTCCTGCACCAGCTTCATCGCTCACATTGCCTCATCGCATTTCGGGTTCAACCTTGCCCCGGTCGCCGACCTGGTGCACTGGGCCAACATTGTCGACGGCGCGCTTTACGACAGCCCGGAGGCGGCGGTTGAAATGGCCGAGCCCGCCATGAAGCTAACGCTCATCATTGAGTCAAGCCAGGATCCTGTGTTTATTCCGCGCATGATTCCGCTGCTGACTGAAATGCCGCTGGCTGAAGTGCTCGCGCAGCCGTTTGTAGCGCCGCTTCTTCAGCCACTGCTTGCGCGGCATGAGGAAGCTTTGGCGTTGATTCGCAGCCGCGCGGAAGAACGCGACGGCACCATCTTCTTCGACATCACGGACCACCCGCTCGAGGGCTTCAACAAATTCATTCCGTATTACCTGTATCCGCAAGCGACGTATTCCATCGGCCTGTCGAAATCCAGCTTCCGCACCAAGGTTGCTGTCGGCTCAAATCCGTGGACAAAAGTCGATCCCATGACGATGGTGAACCTGGCGCAGATTTGCGAGCGCTACGGCGGCGGAGGACATGCGCGCGTGGGCGCCATCAGCTTTCCTCCCGACCACGAAGAGAAGGCCCGTGCCGCGGCTGCGGAAATTGTGGCGGAATTACGTTCAAAGAACCCAGCCAGGTGATACCGGCAGAACACACGGATCCCAACTGAGTGTACGGATTGGTTCAGAGGTTATTTGCCCAGCGGGGAATTTACCAACCAGAGCTCGGCCATCGCGAACAGGTGCAGGAACAGTACCTGCCCTAGCACGCGCAGAAATGTCACATGTCCGCGAAGCGCAAAGCGCGCCATCAGGCCCTCCATGGGGAACTGAGCGTACATGAAGAAGAGCGGCATATTGGTGATCACCTGATTTCCCAGGCTGATTTCCGGACGATTGGCGATCGACGCGAAAGGGAAGGCGATCCACATTCCCCAGGGCCGGAACGCATCAATAAAATCGCGAATCTGCGGGACAAAGCAACTGAGGGCGATGCCAACGGCAAAGGGCCAATACTCAGCCCAACTTATCGCCGATTGATAACGGCGCGCCTTGCGACGCTGCTCGTTCATCGCCGCCAGGTTGGCTTGCATTTCCCGTTCATAAAGTGCATCGACGGCCTGAAAGCCGGAGAGGTGGTGTTCCTGCGAAGAATCCGATCCCGAGTTGTTGCCGAAGATATTCAGCATACTGTCAGGGCCTCCTCTGGCTTGGTAAGATCGCTACTGGGCCTTCGAACTATCTTCCTATTACTTTGACCCAAGAAGCCAGAAAAAATTTCGCTCCGAAGTCACACCCACCTACAACTTTAGTGTGTTCCCGCGAAGGTTAATTAAGGCTGGGAAGACCGACATTTATATCATCGCAACCGATATTTGCTGAGGGCCGATAAGCGCAAATCCAAGCACTCGCGGTATTTAGCTAATCTGCTGGTCTGAGTTTTCGGACTGGTTCCTGCTCCTGTTCCGGTAACCAGGCTCGGTTACGCTCTTCTCACAACCCCAAGGCAGTCCCATTGTGGCGCATGGCTGCAATGCAAAAAGCGATGTGCTGGTCGAGGTCAGCATTCAACTCTTCAGCTCCCTGAATTACATCCTGGCGGTTGATGGCGCGTGCGAATGCTTTGTCCTTCATTTTTTTGCGAACGCTGGCAGCTTCTACCTCGGCGATGGATTTTGAAGGCTTGACCAGTGCACATGCGGTCAAAAAGCCTGCCAACTCGTCGCAGGCAAACAGAGCCTTGGCCAGATGAGTATCGCGAGGGACTCCCGAGTACTGAGCGTGGCCCAGGATGGCGCGGCGCATTTCCAGTGGCCAGCCAAGCCTCTCCAGTTCGCGAACCCCCACAAATGGATGTTCCTCGGGCGTGGGGTGCCGCTCGTAATCGAAATCATGCAGTAAGGCAGTGGTGGAATAGAGCTGAAGCATTGCCTCGCGCTCTGGCCCACCCAGGCCGAGCCGATCTGCCTCGGCTTCACCGTAGGCAACCACGCAGGTCTCTACAGCCAGCGCGTGCTTGCGCAGGCTTTCGCCCTGCGTCCACTCGGTTAGCAGGGCCCACGCCATGTCTCTGTTGAAAACTCTTTGATCGCTCAAAATTTATTTCGGCTCCATGTTTATTAAGATGGTTCGCTTTTTCCCGGGTTTATTAGGCAATTATGGGGTATTCTTCTGTTTGACTACGAAGTTGTACTTGACAATTATGGTTCACTTCCCCGACAGTAGACCACATCGAGGTGCGAAAACAGCACCCCGGGGCCCTGCTCTGGCGCTCCGCACCCAGCCTATGGCAACCACTCCCATGAACGTGGAGACACGTGAGGTTGTGAGGTGTGAGCACTGCAGGCTCATGCAATATAGAACGTCCAACTCCCTCTGCAGAAAATGCCACCGGCCCCTCGACATTGAGGAGCCTGTAGCGCTGGCGCCACAGCTGGTGACCACTGCGCCTGTTCCGGCTTCGGCCGAGGCTGGCCTGCAGGTGGCAGGGCAAGTGAGGGAAATCCGCCGCGCCCGGCATTTGAGCCAGCGGCAGCTCGCGGCACGGATGCAAGTGCCTCGTACTTACATTTCCAAAATCGAAAATGGCAAGGCGATTCCAACCTTGGGCTCCCTTGAACGCCTGGCCGTGGCTTTGGAAGTGGAAGTCAGGAACCTGGTCCGGGATTCGCGCAGCCGCAGAGAAGAGGAAGTGGCGGCGATATTCGACGATCCCTTCCTTGCCGAGGTCGCATATCTGTTGCCGCATCTGGAGCCCCTGCAGCGGACGCTGTTTCTCGGCGCCGTTCGGGATGCTGCTTCAGGCCGCCGCCGCACTGCCTAGCGACCGGCGAAGAGACCACTTTCCGGATCGGCCGCGTTGGCGCAAGACCAGGCGCGGCCGACCTGGCGGCCTGCACGTCGCGGACGGCGCCTTGCCGGTTGTCACATTGCGCTGTGCGCCGCAGAATTGCGGCGTATTCTCGCTTGTGCTAGGGTCGATTGTGTTACCCGGCTGCGGCATGTATTGAGCTTTGCGCGGTGGGACGTTCACGGATTTTGGCTCGCCCGTTTCGGGTCAGCATTGCCGCCTGTGACGTCAAAATTCCTGTGCTGCCCGAAGCAATCCTGCGCGCCGAAAGTGTAATGTAGAACTGAGGCGAATCCTTTGTATCCATCGGGCACTTTGCGCATTCATGAGCTTACGGATGAGGAACGCGCCGTCTATTCGTCGCTGAAGCCTGAGCGGCTGCCTGAACATGTGGCCATCATCATGGATGGCAATGGGCGCTGGGCCGGGCAACGCTCGCTGAAACGCTTTCTTGGCCACCAGCAAGGCGCAAAAAGCGTACAACTTGTGACGGAAACGGCTTCGCGCATCGGACTGCCGTGGCTGACGCTGTATGCATTTTCGCTTGAGAACAACCTGCGCCGCCCCCGAGCCGAAGTCAGCTTTTTGATGCGACTGCTGAAAAGCTACCTTGAAAGCAATCTGCAACGCATGATGGATAACAATGTGCGCATTCGCTACATCGGGCGGACGCACGATCTTGCGCCCGACGTGCAGGAGAAGATGGCCTGGGCATCGGAGGCAACGGCGCGGAATACCGGCACTACTCTCACATTGGCGCTGAACTACGGCGGCCGGTCAGAGCTGGTGGATGCATTTCGCAGGTTGACCACGGAGATGAAGCAGAAGAACATTCCACCGGAGCACATCAGCGAAGAAGATATTCATCGGCACCTCTACACGGCGCACATTCCCGATCCCGACCTGTTGATTCGCACCTCGGGCGAGATGCGCATTTCCAACTTCCTGCTGTGGCAGATTGCTTATACAGAAATTTACGTGACGGATCGCTACTGGCCCGACTTCCGCGGCCTTCATCTGCTGCAAGCCATTGCAGACTTCCAACGCCGCGAGCGACGCTATGGCGGACTCGGTGAAGAGTGCGGCGAAGTCGAAGAAGATCCGGAACGCATCCGGCTGGCAGCAGGATAAAAGCAGGGAACAGGTGTCAGGGATCAAGGAACAGAGTTTTGGCTAATGTGCTCTCTGTCCTTCCGCCTGTTCGGTTCCGACCAGTGTCACTGCTCGGCAATCTCCACTCGAAATAAGCGATTTTTTCGGCGTTCGCGGCGCCAGAATCCATGCCCTCGCAAAACTGATTTGAGTCCGGCAATGCCAAATTCCGCATCTTACCTTTCGGATGAATAAATTCGGAAGACAGATCTCGCTGGTTTCTCTCACTTGTTTTGGGCTCGCAATCGCCACCCTCCAACTGCGCGCGCAGGACGACTCCACGCTTCCGGACGATCCGGGGCAAGCCTTCCTTGCCAAAGCACCGGGGCGCGATCAGCTTGCCGATGATGCTGGCAAGGCGTTTCTGGCTATGGCCGCTGCGCGCGAGGCAATTCCGAACAACCCCGGGCAAACAGAGAAACCAACCGACTCCGCGCAATCATTAAAACCCACAGTCGACACCACTACCGGTGTGCCGCAGCGCGAAGCCACATGGCGCAGCCTGCCCGGCGATTTTCTGCACGACCAGAAGGACCTGTGGGCATTTCCTTTTCAGGTGATGAAGGGGCGCCACCTGTTGCCGGTTGCCCTCGTAGTCGGCGGAACAATCGGCCTGATCTATGCCGACTCCCACGACATGCCCTACTTCGTTAAGCACCAGAAGAACTGGGACGACGTAAATGACGTCTTCGATCCCGTAATTTCAACGAGTGAAGTGATTGCGTTGCCGGCTGCGCTGTTGACCGCCGGATACATTCGCCACGACAACCGAGAAGTGAATACGGCGATTTTGGCTACTGAAGCCTATGGCGACAGCGTGATTATCAATCTCGCCCTGAAGGCGGTGACGCGACGCCAACGCCCCTCAGACGTTGGACCAAACGGTGACTTCGGAAACACGTTTTTCAACGGTGGCAAGTCGCCGCTCAAAGGCAGCAGCTTTCCTTCAGGGCATGCGACTGCCGTGTGGTCAGTGGCAACCGTTGTGGCAGAGCGCTACCGAAATCGTGGCAAGCCTTGGATTCCAATTCTCTCGTACACGCTGGCAACCGCGATCAGTTTCTCGCGCATTACCGAGGCGGCGCATTTCCCATCCGATGTCTGGCTTGGTGCGTCGCTTGGATATTCGATCGCGAAATATCAGACGCTCAGGCCGCGATAGCAGCCGCAATTCTCTTGACTGGGATTATGCTTTCAATTGCCTGCAGCAGCCGCGGAAGATTTCTTCGGTGGCTTGCGCATCCAATGGACAATTGAGAACACGCTGGCCGCCAGGCACAGCAGCAGGAAAGCCGCCATGCACCATTCAAATGGAGCCGAACTGGCGATGCGCAACACATGCCGGCCAAATTTCACCGCCAGGATTCCCAGAATGACAAAGCGAATTCCGCGCGCGAAGAAATTGATGACGAGAGTCTTCCACAGCGGATAGCCAAGGGCGCTGACGGCGGCAATTACGGTGGTAAAAGGAAACGGCGGGGGTGCCAGGCCGGCCACTCCGACCGCAATCCCCGACCGCTGGCCAATTCGCTTCTTCAGATTCTCGTAGCGCTTATCGCCCGCAATTCTGCGTATGCCGTCCTCGCCAAGTTTTCTTGAGACGATGGCCACCAGAAATGCTCCGATGGTGGACCCGCAAGCGGCGGAAAGAACGTACCAAGGCAGACCCTGGTGGTGGCGTGCCACCAATCCCACCACCAGCAGGTCGTTGCCGAACGGTAAAATTAAAAACGAAGAATCGAGAATGCCCATGACCGCGGGCCCGAGATAACCAATGCTGAACAGGAAGTGGAACAAAGGCGCAAAGAACTTCATATCATCTTGCGATGATTAAACCACGCCTCGCGTCCGATTAATTCTTTATTCCGCCTGGATTTCGAGCACCGCAACCGTATAAGGATCAAGGTCAATGGAGAAGTCCTTCGCGTAATCGAATGGCCGGGTAACTGTAGCAATCGCATCCGGATGTTCAAGAGACGCTGTGTCCATGAGCCCTGCGGTGATGGTTTGCAACTTCGCAACCGCTTTCGCTGGAATCCCCTTGCCCTGCAGGCGGACGAGCAGCGTGTTCCGCTCGCCTCGATAATTGACGGCCTTGATAACAATGCGGCGACCGTCTGTACTGGTGGTAGCGACGGCATCAATCGCACCGGGCTCCCACCCTTGTGGTATCTGCGTGGAGATTCTGTCGAAGAAGCGCTTGCGGTCGGGGATGTCGTGAAAGTCGCCGGTGGCCGAGGCAAGAAAGCGTTCGGCGTAATGATCGCGGAAGAGCTTCTCAACCACGTAGCCCGCGCCGGGGAACCATGAGACGTGGTCGTGATAGATGAGGGACGTCCAGCTTGGATCGTCGGTTGTATTGCGCATGAGCAGCGCTGGGCAGGTCATGGTCAGGCCCGGGCTCAACTCTTCATATGCCATCAGCATTCCGGCGGCATGCAGTCCGGCGCGCCAGTCGTAGGTATGCTGCAAGCTCCACTCGAGGACGGCGACCTCGATGTTGGGGTGTTTCGACCCGTGCACATACTCACGCAGCTTGCTCAGATAGTCGTGGAGGCGCCTGACGCCGGTTTCGAAGTTGTTGGGTTCGTATTCGTAATTGTGACAGCCGAGGACGTCAAAGTTTTCTCCGGCGATGTCGATGACTTTCTCGCTCCAGTTCATGTCGTTGGAGCGCTTTTGTCCGCACGCCACAATGCGCGCGCTGGGAGCGATGGCCCGCAATCGGCTACCGTACACATTCACAATTTCCGCGTACGTCTCCGGCGTGAAGCCGTTATTCATGGGCTCATTGTCGATCTGGAAAAACTTTACGCCGTAGGGCTCAGGATGTCCGTTCGCCGCGCGCTTCTGTCCCCATTCGGTGGTCGGCGGGTCGTTCAGGTAGTGGACCCACTCCATTGCGTATTCAACATCCTCAGACTTGGTTGTGGGCGCTGCCAGAACAATCAGAGGTTCGGCGTTGACCTTCTTGCAAAGGCCGAGGAACTCCTCAGTGCCAAAGCCCCAGTAATCTGAGTAGCCGCCCCAAAACGTGTTGGGATGGTAACCGCGCGCTGCGTAGCGGCCGATGCCCTGCTTCCACTTGTAGGTCGAAGCAAAGGAGCCGCCAGGCCAACGGATAAAGGCCGGATGAATGTCATCAAGCGCCTTCAGCAAATCAGGACGCAGCATGCCGTCGGCACGTACATCGGCGCGCATCATTGAGACGAAATCGACCAGCAGCGAGCCTTTGCCCGTCGCGGCGATTTCAATGGAGGCCTGCGTGTCACGCATGTTGCTGCTGAAGGAAAATGGGACTTCCTGCCAGTCCAGCCCTTTGATCGCAAGCGGCACGGATGCGATGGCGTCGCCTTTGGAGCTCTTAACACGGAGCGCCAACTGGGGCGTGCCCTTCTCGCGCTTCACCCACAACGAGCCGTCGTACTTGATTCCTGATTCAAGAAAGATGCGCCCTTGCCGGATTCCGGACTGGCCGCCCTCAACGTTGATGCGCACGCTTTTGCTGCCGTTCTGGAACTCGATGTTGGCGATCTCAACTCCGCCGCGTTCAGAGAACGGCTCCCAATATTTTTTGAAGTCCTCGCCCTCAAAACCGGCGCCGCGAATCTGTTCGGCAAAGAGACCGTCTTCCACAGAGTGGTTGATGTGCTCAAGGAACTGTCCGTAAATTCGCTGGTCGATCGGAGCCTTCACCACGTCCGTATCGACCAGCAAGACAGCTACTTTCGGCTCGCCTGCCGCCTCAACCACGCTCGACAAGAAGGGGTTCGATACAACGGCAAGTTCGGCGGCGGCGGTGGCTGCCATCGACGTCACAAGAAAATTCCGTCTGTTCATTTGCAATAGAGGTTTTGATTGATCAGTCATATATTTGTGTCGCCCATGATATATGGGCGCGCCGCCTGGAACAAACGCGCCTGTAAAAGGCTGAGTCCAGTTCACGCTAACTTGCTAGAAAGCCATACAGGCGTTTTTGAGCCCTGGTAAACGTTTGCATTTGCGCAACCGGGAAGCGACGAGATCACTGCGTCCTATTGGGCGACTGGTCGGACCATTAAAGGTAGGACCAACAGGCAACTTTCTTCTTGCATATTGTTCATTTACCCACCTATTATTCTCTGCCATCGGCAGTAAGAGTTCGATTGTGAGTTCGAGCGATTTCCCAATCGCCATTACGCCGAAGTTGGAGGGCGCATTATGAGAATCAGGAATTGGTTTATCGCCGCAGCGTTGTTGCTCGCCGTTACCAGCCGCAATGCATTCAGCCAGGCATACGGAACGATCAATGGAACTGTTACTGATCCGGCCGGTGCATCTGTGGTGGGTGCCAGGGTGAGTGCAACTAACCTGGCCAACGGGCAAACCAGAACTGTGCAAACAAACCAGGACGGACTTTACATCATCACGTCGCTGAATCCCGCCACTTACAACGTCAGCGTTGAGCAGAGTGGGTTCAAGAAAGTAACGCGTACCAGTGTGGTTCTCCAGGCCAGCCAGAGTTTGACGTTGAATCTTTCTCTCACTGTTGGCGGCGCCAATGAGCAGGTCACGGTCGAAGCCGATCTGGACCAGGTGGATACCTCGACACCAACGCTAAAAGAAGTCGTAGACCCCACCCGCATGGTGGAGATGCCCCTGAACGGCCGAAACGCCGCTACTCTAACCACGTTGGTGGCGGGTGCAGTAGTTGCTCCTTCCAACAATTCGAATCAAGGCAACGCGAAGACCTTTCCAGCCGCGGTGTCGATCGCAGTTAATGGAACCCGTGAAAATCAGACCGGCTACTATCTGGACGGCGCTCCTAACATGGATAACCTCAGCAACATCAACCAGCCGTTTCCGTTCCCCGATGCATTACAGGAGTTCAGCGTCCAGACGAGCAATTACAACGCTGAATATGGGCAGAATGCGGGCGGCGTGGTTTCCATTGTTACCAAGTCGGGAACCAACCAATTTCACGGCAGCGCATTTGAGTTTATCCGTAACCGTGTATTTAACGCGGCGAATTTCTTTGGCTACACCAGCGGAAAGAAGACTGTAGATCCGCTGAAACGAAACCAATTTGGCGGAACAATTGGCGGGCCGGTAATCAAGGACAATACTTTCTTCTTTGGCGGCTACCAGGGTACGCGGATTCGCAGCCTTCAGGGCGGACTCAGCAGCTTTGTGCCGACTACAGCGAACATGACTGGAGACTTTTCCAACCTGAGCGCGACGATCAAGGATCCGGACACAGGGGTTGTGATTCCGTCGAAATTCATCAGTCCAACACGCTTTGATCCGGCATCGCTGAAGATGCTGACCTACATTCCTTCCGGTGGAACTACCGGGCAGGTTTTCTACAGCACGCCAATTATTCAGAATTATGACGAGTACATCCTGCGCGGCGACCACAAGATTTCATCGAAGGATACGTTGGTGGGGCGGTATTACTATGACCGCTTCTACAACGTGGGATCTTACGGCGGCAATCTTCTGGCCTACCGGCAGGGTTCCACGATCGGCTCGCATAACGCAACGATTCACGAAATGCATATCTTCTCGCCGACGCTGCTGAATGACTTCCGGATCGGCTTCTCGCGGATGGTTTCAATCCGCCAGCCTCCCTCGGGGACACCGAATGTAGCGACGTTTGGCGTGCCAATTTACCAGCCCACGACAGCCCCGGCCATTCAAAGCATTTCAATCAGCGGCTACTTCAGCACGGGTGCAAATCCGACGGCCAAATTCCCGCGCACGAATTTTTCCTATATCGATGACATTCACTGGGTTCATGGCAAGCACAGCTTTGCCTTTGGCGGCATCTTTGAGAAAGATCAGCTGAACATGGTCAACGTACTGGGATTGCCCGGTACCTTTACGTTCTCTGGCGATACAACGGGCAGTGCCATTGTGGATTTCCTGACCGGGCGGCTGCGCACCTTTGGCCAGGCGAACGGCCAGCATATAAAAAACCGCGTTTGGGTGCTGAACGGTTATGCTCAGGACTCGTACCGCATCAACAATCGGCTGACATTAACTTATGGCGTGCGCTATGAGCCCTCGCGGGTATGGCACGATTCTCTGTTTCCGCAGAACCAGGCGTTCCATCCTGAGAACATTGCGCCAGGGGTCCACTCCACGGTGTTTCCAAACGCTCCAGCGGGCCTTTTGTTCTCGGGCGACAAGGGTGTGCCA
>JADGNO010000194.1 GCA_017883405.1 Occallatibacter sp.
AAAGCTGTCGAGGCACCATTGCTTGTCGACGATGCGAATCTCAAACAGCATACGAGTGTCGCCGTCTTTACCGGTGGCGGGGTCAGTCTCCGCAATGTGAAAGAAGCGCTGCGCCTCAGGGCCGTCCGCATCAGGACGGAAGATGACTTCCCACGTGAATGCCGTCGCGCCTGCCAGTGGATGCTCGGGGACGATGATGGCGTCACCGTCGCCGTGAAACTCAACAGCTTTGCCGTAGGGCGAATTGATCACCGATGGGTGGCCCAGCACTTCGGTCGGCAGGCCGCCGATCGTATCAATGCGATCGAATCGCCAGATCTTTTCCTTCGCGATCGATTTTGGGGCGCCCGCCGGTGCTTGGGTGAACGCAACCGAGGGTGACATCAGGAGGGCAAGTGCGGCGACCGAGAGGATATGTCGTTGAAGACTGGGCACGATGCGGTCATTCCTTTGATCAGGGAGTGAGCGGCAAAAGGGAAGCATTGACGCAGGAGCAATAGTAACCGCCAGAGCCAACTGCGAACAAAGCCCTGAGTTGCGATTACGTAAAGGCGGGGTTACAGTCTCGCAACTTTTCAACAATCCAGGCTTGGAGCGCGGTCGCATGCCGGTTTTCCGCAGGCTTGCACACCTCTTGCCGCAGCCCAATCACTGGACTTCGCCGTTATAAACTTGAAGATGCAATGGAAACGACAGGTTGTGGTACAGCGATAGTGACGCCTTTTCGCGCCGATGGCTCAGTGGACGAGCCGGCGCTGTGGGCGTTGGTCAATTGGCAGATTGAATCGGGCATCGATTTTCTGGTGGCCTGCGGTTCAACGGGCGAAGCCGCCACTCTGGAAGAAGACGAGTGGTTGAACACGGTGCGCATCGTGGTGGAAGCGGCAGCCGGCCGTGTTCCGGTGTGGGGTGGCTGCACGCACAACAGCACCAAAACGCTTGTTCGGCAGGCCAACCTGCTTAAGCGCGTGCCTGGGCTGAGCGCCGTGCTTTCAGCCAATCCTTATTACAACAAGCCTACGCAGGAAGGGCAGTACCAGCACTTCCTCGCGCTGGCCAAGGCCGTTGATCCGCTGCCGGTCTGCGTTTACAACGTGCCCGGCCGCACCGGCGCTAATCTTGAGCCGGAAACGGTGGCGCGGCTGGCAGCGTCTGCCAAAAATATCCAGGCCATTAAGGAAGCCAGCGGCAAAATATCGCAGTTTGTTGAACTGGCGCATATTATGCCGCGAGGGTTCAAGATTTTTTCCGGCGACGACAACCTGGCGCTGGCGGCGGTCGCCGAGGGTGCGCATGGGCTCATTAGCGTTGCGTCAAACGAAATTCCAAGAGAGTGCACTCAGATGGTGCGCGCCGCGCTGAACGACAACTGGAGCGAAGCGCGTGAGCTTCAGCGGCGTTTTTCGCAGTTGTTCGATGCAAATTTCTGGGAGTCAAACCCCGGTCCGGTGAAGACAATTCTCAATCTGATGGGTCGCTGCTCAAACCATATGCGCCTGCCGCTGGTTCCTCCATTGCCCACCACACGCACGCGACTTGAGCGCCTCGCTGGTGAACTTGGATTGTTGAAGCACGTACCTCTTCCAGTGGGCGTGCGGTCTGAAGTCTACTAAGCCATCGTGATAATTTCGACGACTAAGCCGCGCCGCAAAGCGCGGCTTTGTTGTTTGCATGGGTTAAGTGGCGGAGCTCTAAGTTGCTCTAAGCATGACTTAGGTAACTATGCTCAGGAAATAAATAAGAATCCTGGCGCAACTTTGACTCTTACACTGGGTCAATGCTGATCGACGGCCGGTAAAGACTCAAGTAAGAGCAACGCCGGCCGCCGCAACTGAAATCTCAGGCGACAGCTCCGTGCGCGGGTGCGCCCCTTACTGACTCACTTCCCATCTCTCTGTCGAGGACGAGTAGAACCATCCCAGGTTCATGAGCCGGTTCGCGCCTCTAAATGTGTTTGGGTATGGGAATGCTCCCTCGACGAAGCGAGTGCATATAGTCGGTTAGGGTGAGAGGCAAGCAGTCCTTGCCTACTCAGCATCCGCTCAGTATAAGTTACGGCAGCGCGCAGAAAAGGAACTATAGATATGTCACACGACAAACGTTTGAGGCTGGCAATTTCATTGCTGTCCGTTGCCGTGCTTGCGGTAACCGGTTGCGGCAGCGGATCCCTTTCATCGTCACTATCGGCTAACTCAGGGTCGGTATTCGTCGTCGGTACGGATGCTCCTTTGGCAAGCGTCACTTCGTTTGCCGTACAGATCAACAGCGTAGTGCTGACAAACAGCGGTGGAAGTACGCCGTCTTTAGTCAGCGGCACGCCCACTGTTGACTTCGCGCGTTACAACGGGCTGCAGTCCTTGCTCGACATGAACAGCGTTCCGGCGGGCACCTATACGGGCGTGACTATTTCGCTTGGCTCGGCCACCATTGGCTATCTCAACACCGGCACAGCTCGCCCAAGCATCTCAAGCCAGGCCGCAACGCTCACCAGTTCCACAGTGAACATCACGCTTAACAAGCCGCTGGTCGTCACCACCGGCGGAGAGCCCGTGGGCCTGCGTATGGACTTCGATCTCAGGCAGTCCATTCAGACGGACGCAGGCGGCAACTTCACTGGCACCGTGAACCCCACGTTTGACGTTCGTACCGTGGCGCGCGCAGAGCCCGGCGCTTACATTGATGAGTTCATCGCCGGGGTAATGAGCGTAAACACCAGCGGCCAATCGTTCGTTGTGCAGGGGCCGCATGGACGGCAGTTTACCGTTAAGGTGGACGGCAGCACGGAGTGGGACGGCAATGCGAGCCTGAGCACTCTCAACACCAGCAGCATTGTTCAGCTTTCCGGACATTTCGATGCCGCGGATAGTACGTTGGACGCGGATGAAGTCGCCGTGCTGACGGATACAGGCTTCTATGCAACAGGCCAGGTGACCTACGTGACTCCGGCGAGTGGACCGGCCACCAGCTTTGACCTCTACGTTCGCGGACTCGAACCAACTAACACAGGTCTCACGCTGGGTCAGCTTGCAACCGTCAACCTGACCGGCAATGAGAAGTACTTCATCTACTGGATGCACAACCCATTCACACAATTTCTGTTCAACTCCAGTGCGTTGGTTCCGGGACAGGCGTTAGCAGTAGGCGGACCGGCAACCGGCGCAGCCAATGCCAGTGCCGTAACTGTCGCACGCATCCATCTGCGCAACTGGGGCTTTAACGGCACGATCGTTCCCAGCAGTCAAAACACAACCAACGGAACGTTCCAGATGAAGATCGACGGATTCGCTGGAGTGCTAGTTCCGCAGAATGTGACGGTCTACCTGGGAGCGGATTCTGATTTCCGCTATGGCATGGGCAAATTCGGTGACTTGACGAACGCCACGCAAATCCGTGTAGTTGGCCTGTTGTTGAAGAACCCCAACAACGGTCAACTGGTATTGCTGGCCCGCCACGTTGACGGATTCAACTTTGCTGACCTTTCAACCTTCGCGTTCTAAACGAGAGCACGAAACAACAAGCGCCGGGGCTGCTGATGCCCCGGCGCTTTTTTTTGATAGTTGGAAGTGAATTGGACTTGCTTGGCCGGTTCAATAATGCATAGAACCCGAAACTATCCGTAGTTTCACTTATCTTTCTTGCCCCAGGTCCAATACATGCCGAGGTAGGCGTAATTCTCTGTTTGTCCTGCGACAGAATGGCCATAACAGAACAGGACTTGGTGATCTGGATTGTGTTTGAAGTGATAGTAGCCGCCCATGTCAATCATGGTTGAAGATTGCGTCTGAGGAGCTGCCTTGCCCTCCGGTCCATGAGAGAAGACTTCCGCCCCAAGTTCAAGCCGCTCATTCAACTTCTTTTTTACGAGCCACCCGGTGTAGGGGAAGTTGCGGTAACCAGTTTGCGGAACGACCTCATAACCCGCACCTCCATCCAAGGTCCAGGAGCCGATATTCTTCTGCATCCAGATTGGGAGTTTGTACCAGACCTTTCCAATTCCCAATCCCTTGTCATAGCTGCCGGTGGGCATCTCGAACATAGTGAAGGACCCAATCTGGGGAACGTATTTGCTTTCTTTGATGAATGCGATCTTTGCGCCTAGTTCCATATCCGCCAACCCGAACGCGCTTGCGCCCTGGCCTGCCGGGGCATACACGAGACTGTTGGTGGGCGCTGATTCACCCCCGGGAAGAACTGCGTGAAGCTGCACGCGCGGCAGCGCGCCCCAATTGAACTCGAAGGCCGGGCCTGCGGATGTGGCGATTACCGGTGTCGAATCAGTGGCGCCAAAAATATAGAACTCGTAGTGCCCGTAATCAACAGGTACGGGATCGTCAGTTTGATAAGGAGGGCCTTGAGCCCATAATCCGGGAACAATTAGGAAGCAGAACAAAGCCACGATGGCCATTTTGAGGGGAAGTGTCATCGCCGCTCCTATGCGAATTGGATGCCGCCTGAAATTGGAAGATCAAGCATCGAGCGAATTAAATATCGAACATCGTTAACGACGGCGAGCTTGCATCTGGGAAGAATCGAAGGCTATTTCTTGCGCAGTCCCCATGCGGCAACTGTATTCCAGCGTGTTTCGGAATCACAAGCTACTGAGTTTGAGTTACAAGCCGATCATCGGCGTGCAATGAAGTAGACTCAGCGCGACGGAGGCACCGAAAGTTGACGCTAGCCGGCAAGCTGCTTCTTGACCTGTTCGCTTACCAGGCGGCCATCTGCGCGAGCACCGGCGGCCTGCAGTTTGGCCTGCACAGCCTTCATCACCGGGCCCATTTCTTTTTGCGTGGGCTTGTGTCCCAGCGCAGCACTTACCTCTGCTACGGCTTCGGTCACCAGCGTTGTCAGTCCAGCGTCGTCCAGCGCCTTGGGAAGGAACTCTTCAATCACTGTGATCTCGATTGCCTCTTTGTCCGCCAGATCCGGCCGATTGCCTTTCGTAAACTGGTCAATCGAGTCACGGCGCTGCTTGATCATGCTTGCCAGCACCTGCTCTGACTCGGCCTGTGTCAGTTCCGTGCGTTTCTCAATTGCCTTGTTCTTGAGAGCGTTCTTGATCAGCCGCAGAATGCCGGTGCGCTCGGCGTCGTGTGCCTTCATGGAAATTATTATTTTCTGACTGATGAGAGATTCAAGTGCCCCTGCTCCGGTCATTTAGTTCGCTCCTGGTACGTCTTTCCAAACAAGAATTGTACCGACTCAGGGTCTCTGTAAAAGGGAAGAGAGTGAGGTGTCGCCTTTTATTCCCCTTCCAGGAGGTTTTCCACGAAATCACAATATTCACAAAAACCACAAAAGTGTGTATTCTGTGATTGACGCTGCGCCGGCCAATTACCCGGTCCCAAGCGAGGAGAATTCCACATGATCAGGAAGACACGTCTTTTTACACCCGGCCCAACGCCGCTGCTTCCTGCCGCCCAGTTCGCCATGGCGGCCGCAGACATGCATCACCGCACACCCGAGTTTCGCGCCCTCTTTCTGAAGGTCCTGGCGCAGCTCAAGGTGTTCGTTGGTACGCAGAATGACGTGCTGCTGCTATCGTGCTCCGGCACGGGAGCCATGGAAGCGTCAGTATCGAACCTGACTTCTCCGGGTGACAAAGTGCTGGTGCTGACGGCTGGCAAGTTCGGCGAACGCTGGACAGGATTGGCCAAGGCATTCGGTTGCGACGTTGATGTTCACTCCGCTCCTTATGGCGATACGTTCGACTTGGCAGAAGTTAAGAAAGCCATCAAGCCGGAGCATCGTGTTATTTACATGCAGGCCACTGAAACCTCAACGGCCGTGCGTCACGATGTGGAAGCCATTGCCAAGCTGGTAAAGGGCACCGACACGCTGCTGGTTGTGGATGGGATCACCGGCCTGGGTACCACGCACTTCGATGTGGATGGCTGGGGCATTGACGTTTTGATCGGCGGCTCGCAAAAGGCGGTCATGATTCCGCCGGGGCTGGCTTACCTGAGCGTGAGCGAACGCGCGTGGGGGGCGATGGAGAAGTCAAAAAATCCGCGCTACTACTTCGATCTGCGCAAGGAACGCAAAAACGCCGTGAAGGGCGAGAGCGCATACACACCCGCCGTCGCGCTGGTTGCGGGTCTTGGCGCGGCGCTGGACTACATTGCCGGGCAGGCCGGTGGCGATCTTGAAAAGGGTCGCATTGCGCTGGTGAACAACGCCGAGGTGAATGCCGCGGCCACACGCGCAGGCCTGGTGGCGCTGGGTTTCACGCTGTTCGCACCCAAAGCGCCTGCGGCTGCTGCTACTGCTGTGGCGGTGCCGGAGGGCATGGACTCGGGCGCAGTGGTGAAGGCGTTAAAGGCGAAGTTCGCCCTCGTTACGGCGAACGGTCAGGGAGAGATGCAGGGCAAGATCTTCCGCGTGGCGCACCTCGGCTTCTTCGACTATCTCGACACCATCGCGTTTCTGGGCGCTGCAGAGCACATTGCCAAGGACACACTGGGATTGCCGGTTACGTATGGCCACGCAGTGGCGGCCGCGCAAAAAGTTTATGCGGAACAAGCGAAGTAATCGCTGGACCGCGAAGCCGGCGGTCAACCGCCACTTCGCATGTTAGCGGAGTTGACGAAACGCCAACCAGCGATTCATCAACCCCGCTAACTCAACCAGCACCGCCGCAATGAAACAACAAAGCAGCGAAATCGCATTATCAAGCCTTTGGGTAGAAGTCAGGGGCTAACGGCTAGGAGCTGTATTTCATGGCTGAGCTTACATTCGGGGAGAAGTTGCTGATCGCTCGCAAGCGGCTGGATCTCTACCAATACGAGATGGCGGAGAAGCTGGGTGTTCACGCCAACTCGATTACCAACTACGAGCGCGGCGAAGGAAAGCCGCATGCGGCAGTGGTGCGGATGTTCGATCTGCTCTGCGAGCAACAGGGCATTCGTTTTGACGAGTATGAAACTGCGCAAAAGGGAGACAGTATGAAGGTCGTATTGGCAGAGAAGGTTTCTCCAGCAACGCTGGCCGTGTTCTCAGCTGAGCCTGGTTGGGATGTGAAGACGCACGATCAACTGCCGGACGGCCTGGCAGCCGCGCTGGCTGATGCTGACGCACTGGTGGTTCGCTCGGCGGTGCAGGTTGACGACGCACTTATGGAGAAGGCTCCGAAGCTGCGTGTGGTTGGTCGCGCCGGCGTGGGCGTTGACAATATCGACGCCGAATCGGCGACACGCCGCGGTATTGTGGTGATGAATACGCCAGGCGCAAACGCAGTGGCGGTCGCTGAACTCACGGTGGGCCTGATGATTGCCCTGGCACGCAAGCTGCCCGCGGCAAATACGACGATGCATGCAGGCAAATGGGACAAGAAGAATCTGCAGGGCGGGGAACTGCGCGGCAAAACACTTGGCATTCTCGGCCTGGGCCGCATTGGACTTGAAGTGGCAAAGCGCGCTCGCGGTTTCGGCGTGGACATCATCGGCAGCGATCCGTTTGTCTCTGCCGCAGTGGCGCGCGAGAACGGCATCAAGCTTGTCACGCTCGATGAACTCATTGCCGGATGCGATTTTTTGACTCTGCATGTCGGCCTGACTCCGCAAACTAATGGTGTCATCAATGAGAAGTCGATCGCAAAAATGAAGAAGGGCATTCGCATCATCAACTGCGCGCGCGGCGAGTTGATTGAAGATGCTGCCCTGGTGGCCGCGCTCAAGAGTGGCCAGGTAGCCGGCGCAGCACTTGATGTATTTACCGTGGAGCCGCCCAAAGAGTCTCCCTACTTCGGTATGGACAACGTCATCCTTACCCCGCACATTGCCGGTTCGACGGCCGAAGCGCAGGAAGCAGTCGGCATACAGATTGCGCGCCAGGTACGCGACTACTTGAAGCTCGGCGTGGTGCAGAATGCTGTGAATCTGCCTTCGCTCACGCACGAGGAATATGTTGTACTCGCTCCGCACATCGACATGGCGGGCAGGCTGGGAGCATTCCTTGCGCAGGCGGGCAAGGGCGGCATTGAGTCAATCGATTTGATCTATAGTGGCACGCTGACCGAAGCAAAAACGGAACTGGTGCGCAACGCTGCCGTCGCCGGCCTGCTACAAGGCTCGGAGAATGTGAACCGCATTAACGCGGTTGCTGTCGCCGAGGAGCGCGGCATTCGTATCTGCGAGCAGAAAGCAGAGACGCACCGTGGCGGCGCCGCCAGCGTGCTAACCATTGAGTTGCATACCGCGAATGGAGTCAGCCGCGCCAGCGCCACAGTCATTCACGGTGAGCAGCCGCGTTTGCTTGAGTTCGATTCGATTGATATTGAAACGCCGCTCGAAGGCAACCTGCTTGTTTGCCGCAATCTCGACGTGCCTGGCGTCATCGGCCGCATCGGAACAATCCTTGGCGAGAAAGGCGTAAACATTGCCAACTTCGCGCTGGGCCGCGAACGCGCCGGAGCCAAGCCAGTGAAGGCCTTGGCCGTCGTGCAGGTGGACGCGCCAGTTTCGGCAACTGTGCTCGAAGCCTTGGGCACCATCGAGGCTCTGCTTGAGGCAAGACCGGTAACACTGCCAAACGGCAATCACTGAGTTGCAGTTTGGCCCTTGAATGCAAAAAAAGAAAAACCACCGTCAATCAGCGGTGGTTTTTCTGCAATAGAAGCATCGAAATTATGCGCGGCTCAGGTAAGCACCTTCGCTCGTATCCACGCGGATTTTTTCGCCTTCGTTTATGAATGAAGGCACCTGCACAACGAGGCCGGTTTCAGTCTTGGCCGGTTTGGTGACAGAGGATGCGGTTGCCGACTTGAGTCCCGGTTCGGTTTCTAACACTGTGAGCTCAACGGATGAGGGTAGCTCAATGCCGACGGCGTGTCCATCGTGATAGCTGACCTTGATCTGCAGATTGGGCGTAAGGTATTCAACGGCGTCGCCCAGTGTTGAGCCCTTGAGCACGGTCTGTTCGTAGTCCACGGGATTCATGAAGTAGTAGTCGTCGCCGTCGGCGTAGAGAAACTCCATGGAGATTTCATCCACCACGACCTTCTCGATTGCGTCGGCAGAGCGGAAGCGATGTTCGAACATGGCACCCGTTTTGAGGTTGCGCAGCTTGGCCTGGATGAATGCTCGCAGGTTGCCGGGCGTGCGGTGCTCTACCTTGAACACAAGGTGAAGATTGTCGTTGTGCTTGATGATCATGCCCGGACGCATTTGTGTGGCGGGAATCGCCATAGGAATTGAAACTCCTTACTGGGGTTGCGCTCAGTGCGCAATGAAGATTGGCCTTAGCCCACTATTCATTGTAAATGAGACTATGTGAGTGCAGGCTCCAACGGTACAGGAAGGGTGATATTGGCGAACGTGGCGCGGTTGGCAGGCATAAATACGACGGGAAAATGGAAACCCGTGGCCGCGCTTTTTCTGCTCTGCCTTTTGTGGGCGCTGGACGGGCTTGGTCCAGACTTGTTCCCTGTCTTACGCTATTCTCAATTGCCTGCCATGGAGCGCCAGGCAATTACGTATGCGTTGCTTGCTGTAGTTGCAGTGTCCTACGCAGTAACGCAGCGAGCCAAATGGCCCGCAGGACGAACGGCGGCGGTATGGGTGGGCATCGGGCTGTTGCTTTTTGCGACTCCGGTATTGCTCGTGGCCGCTGCTCAGGGCTGGGTGTCGCAACTGGAGCGGGTTGCAATCTTTTCGCTTGCGCCGGTGTTCGCCGTAGTGCTTGAGCCTCATCTGGGCAATCCGGAGCTTCGCAGAAGCGGCGAACTGCTATCTGCATTGGTCGCGGTGGCCGGCGCTCTATGCATCTTTCCACTGAATGTGCCCGGCAGTCCCGGTGCGGTTGCCGCTGTACTTGCCATTGTTGCTGCGGCGGCATGTGCGGCAACAGGAAATTGCATCGCCGCACGCTTTGCATCTTCTCAATCAAATCCCTCGCTTGCGTTGTGCGCAGCTTTCGCTTGCGGTTCCGCTGCCCTGGCATTTGCGGTGGCTGGCGCCCGCACTGAACACGCGCAATGGCACATGTCGCAATGCGTAACGCAACTTGTCTGGATTGCATTGATCGATCTACCAGCATTGCTGCTGATCTTCTGGCTTTTGCGTTGTATGACGGCTGTGCGCATGACCACGCGCTACATTCTTGTTCCGCTGCTTATAGTCCTCGCAGGCATCGCGCTGGAGCAGCCCGCAATCACCACGCGCATGGTTCTCGGAACAATTCTGATGGCGGTAGGTGCAATGGGTCTATTGTTAGCGCCGGATGACGACCCCCACAGAAACCATATCGGCATTGTCTAAAGGGACTAACGCCTTATCGCTGCGGCTCGTACGGCTCCACCCGCAAAAAATCAGAGAGGATTCCGCGTTCCTGCGGCGAAAACATATTCTGGTAGCGCGATGAGTTCAGTACTGTCTGCCGCTGATCGAGCGGAACGCCGCGTAGGTCCTGAAATGCGCGCCGCATCTGCGTCTGGCGATCGGCCGGCAGTGATGACCACGAGCGACCCGACCGATTGATGCTCAGACGATCCTCGGGCGACAGCCGTTCCAACATTTCGTTACGCGCCAGCCTGCGCTCGCGCTGCTGTTCCGGCATGCGGTCCACGGAGCGCAGTTGCTGCGTGAGCCTCTGTTGATCGGCCTGCGGCAGACGCCTGAAGCTGGGATCGTTGCGCAACTGCCGCTCCTGATCCTGCAGCGGCACATTCTGATTGCGATTCAGCCAGTCCTGCAAATGCACTCCATTATTTGGCTGCCTTGCGCCGTAATTGTTTGGCTGCGAGCCCGTGAATGTTTGCCGGTTGCTGTTGTAGGGTTGATTTGCTCCCGGTTGATTACTGCCAAAAGGCTGCCGATTGCCGTACGTTTGCGGAACGGCGCCGTTGTACGGTGGCTGTGCGCCGTTCATTCTGGGCCGTGAAGATGGCGCAAAATTATTCTGTGGTCCGCGCTGCGGGAAATTTCCTTCATTGCTGCCCTGCGGCTGCGGAGCCGGCCTGAACTGCTGCCGATTTTCCTGTCGCGGGGCCTGACGCATCTGCGGACCAAAATTGCGGCCTTCATTGCGCGGCTGCGCGGCACGAGGCGCCTGTGCAGATCGCTGCCCGCCGCCTCCCCCGCGTTGTCCACCTCGGTCGCGCTGCGACCAGTCAGGAGAGACACAGAGGACCAGTATTGCCGCAGCTAATGCCACGGTACGCATCACTCGCGCGTTGGTCACTCTTGCCACAATGTTCTCCTTCGGTCCCCAACCGAAAAATTAGAGGAAATTCCTTTAAGCCAGCGGCTATTCGCCGTCCCGATTCCTATTCGCCGTCCTGATTATTGTTGTCTGCAATCGACTCCAACTGATCGAGAACCTGCGCATTGCTGTCGAGCAACTGCAGATCGTGAACGACTGCGGTTTGCGCCGGCGGCTGCGTCGTCTGCGTCCAATCCGTCAAGCCCAGGTAAGTGCCGCCACCCAGCAGCAGTAGAACAGTCAGCGCCATCGCGGCCAGCGGCCGTGTGTGAGTTACAGGCCCGTAGGCAAAGCTCGAGCGCAATCCTGCAAGTTTGCGGGCAAGCCATCCGCCTGGAGCCGTCTCGCGCTCTTCGCGCATTCGCGCTTGCATGCGCGTTGCAAAGTACGGGCTGGGCTCAGGCGCTTTCCACTCGTCCAGCAAATTCATAGTGGCCTGCAACTCCGCCAACTGAGTCCGGCAGTCGTCGCACTCCGTCAAATGCATTTGAACCTTGGCAGGCACGGCTTCAGCATCGAGCAGCAAGTCCGCCAGCTTCGATTCCATCTCCGCGCAATTCATCTTCACGTGTTCCATGGTTGCCACCCCGCCTTCCGCCGGTTCATTCCGGCGTGTCTCCACTTAAATAAATTCCTTCAGCTTGTCACGCAGCGTCTGATATGCGCGAAACAGCAGCGACTTAGTTGCAGACTCGCTCAGCTTCAACACATCGCCAATCTGCTTGTAATCCATCCCCTGGTACTTGTGCATCAGCACAGCCATTCTCTGCCGCTCCGGCAAAGCCATTACGTGGTTGCGAATGGCGGCCATGCGTTCATCCTTCATCAGCCGTTGTTCTACTGACGGATCGTCGTCGGCAACGTCCGGCGTTGTGCCGGTTTCCGGGTCAGGTGCATCCAGATAAATCGTCTGCGCCGAACGTTCCTGCTTCGTGTCGCGCGCGTTGTTTACCGCCAGGTTGGTTGCGATCCGGTAAAGCCAAGTGGTAAATTTCGCCTCGGCCCGGTAGCTGTCCCTGGCGCGATACACGCGCAAAAAAACTTCCTGCGCTAATTCCTCGGCAACCGCCTGGTTATGGACCATCCGGTACAGGAAATGGATCACCGGACGATTGTGCTTTTCCACCAGGAAATTGAATGCACCTTCATCGCCGGCAGCCACGCGCAGCATAACTGCTGCATCGCTTGCCGGGTCCAGTTCCGCCCGCAGTCCGGCTGTCTCCGGCCGTATCGTTGAGCTCGTTCCCAGGGTCGTGTTGTCCAGGACCATGGTTGCCATGTCTTCTGAAACCCCATTCTCACCGGAAGGTTGCGCTGGATAAGCAGTTTCTGCCTCGAAATCCTCATCCTTGATGGGGTTGCGGCCCGAGCCGGTTCCCCCCCCGGCTTTAGACACCGGCTGGACAGTTCCGGGTGCTTTGCGTGCGTCACTCTTCAGGCTGGAGCCAGCCAGCCGTACACGACCGATTCCAGCTCCGGGATCATGCGCCGCCTCCCCTTCCGCGGGAAAGTCATCGGGCTGCCGGATTGGTCTGTTGCGCCAGTACATTTCAGGTTCCGCAGGTGCTTAGGATGCGCTGTTCGACCCGGCCGCCAACTCGCCAGCTGCTTGCCGCTTGAGTTGGTCCTAAAGCCCTGCTGGTGTTACTCTAACCTACGGCGAGGCTTCTCGTGAGCCTTCCATTACCGCCAAATATCTGGGCGCTTAACTCAGCGGTAGAGTGCCACCTTCACACGGTGGAAGTCGCAGGTTCGAATCCTGCAGCGCCCACCATAAACTCCTTAAAATAAATGATTTATAAAGAGATTGGTTTTCAGGCATCTCAAATCTGGGAACACAAAGGAACAACTAGGCAGTTGCTCTGAATTCCCCGGTGTTAAGTGGGCCACTTTGGGTCGTTTTCGGCAGGATCATCTGGACAACCTTGGTTTGAGCGGTCCGCTTGTCTTGCGAGAGAGCCTGCGTGTACAGCTCCATCGTGATCCGTGCATTTGCATGGCGGAAGGGCGGTTCAGCCGCGCAAGAGACGCTCTAGACCAGCCTTACTGAGGTTATAGGGGCGACTGTCAGCGGCTTCCTGATGCATTCGTAGCTGGAAAGGTTAGAAGGATTCATCCGAGAAGAAGTGGAGAACGGTTCGCAGGGCGATCCACCCAAGAGGGGTTTGCACGTTTCAACTCGCGGCGGATTGTGGCCAGCACGTCTCCAAAAGTGCCGTTGATATGTCCCTTCTTGAAGGGGATGTACTGAATTCCTGCCAGATTCGAGAACTCTTCAACGCCCTCCTCTAAAAGCACTATCGCCCTCGAAAATCCTAGTCTGCCTTGGAATAACCCAGTCTCATGAACAACATTCTGCCGAGCACGTA
>JADGNO010000195.1 GCA_017883405.1 Occallatibacter sp.
AGTCGTATATGGGTTGCGGCCATTTGCGGCTTACAAATCGCGCCAGCCACCTGATTGCCCGGCCCATGCCGGGAACCGTTTTATCGGCACGAGCCAGCCGTGGGTACATGGGCAAAACAGGCGGATCAAATGCAGAAAAAAACGAAAGCGGCGCCAGCACATAACTCGCCCAGGGAATTCCGGTAACCTCCGCAACTACCGGCCCCGCGTAGTTCAGTTCGCCAAGCAAAAGCAGATCGGCGCGTTCGGGTTTCGTTGCGGCATCCAGCAGATCGTCATAAGTCTGCCGCAGCACCGGAAAAAGAAACTGGCGCAGACCCGTTTCGGTGCCCTTCTTTACGTCATAAATCATCTCGATAAGAAGGTTGTTGGTCGGGTCGATATCAGGCCGGATCGGGCGGAATTCCAGATCGAGCGGCTTAATCCGCGGACCGTAAACCGCCGGCAACGCCATGACCGGCACATGGCCGCGCCGTTTCAATTCCAGCGCAAGCGCAATCAGAGGATTAATGTCGCCCAAGGTTCCAATGTTCGAGAGAACGATCCGCAATCTAATCTCCGGCGCGGCAAAGCCCGCATTTATGAGGGTAATGCACAAATCTCAGTAAGGTCTTGCCGCCCGGGAGATTTGCCGCAGGGGGTAACATAGCTGACAATCGTTTCAGTTGCTGCCTGTGCATCTGCCATGAAGATTGTTCTCATCATTCTCGTTCTTGCGGTCCTTGCCGGTTCCATCCTGGCTGACTACAAATGGCGTAAATGGATGGCCGAGCGCCGCCGTGACCGCCAATAGCAACTTCTTCTTCGCTAGCCCGTTACAATGATTTAAGGGAGTCGTCCAACCAGATATGTCTCGATATTCAGCATTTGACCCTTCCGCCCGAAACAGCCGTTATCGCTCAGTTTTTTTTCTGAGCTTTGCCGCCGTCGCGCTGATTGCAGCGCCGCTCGCGCGAGCTCAATTCAACGAGCCGGCTACAACCCAGGTTCATGACGTCAGCGTGCTTCGCCCGCCAGTCGGCGCCAAGGTGGCCATTGTCGAATTCGAAGACATGGAATGTCCCGACTGTGCCAACGCGAATCCGCTGTTGATGGAAGCGACGCAGAAATACCACATTCCGTGGGTGCGTCACGATTTCCCGCTGCCGCAGCATAACTGGAGCTTCCAGGCCGCCGTGAACGCTCGCTGGTTCGACACCAAGAGCAAGAAGATGGGCGACGACTATCGCGATTACATCTTCGCTAACCAGCGCTCCATTGAATCCCCGCTCCAGCTCACGCAAACCACCAGCAAGTTTGCGCAGGCCCACGGCGTCGCAATGCCATTCGCCATTGACCCGCAAGGCAAGCTGGCAGCCCTCGTCAAGGCAGACTACGCACTCGGACAACGCGTCGGCATTGAACATACGCCAACCATCTGGGTGGTTACCGCCAACAGCAAGGGAGCCCCATTCGTCGAGATCGTCGATCGCTCCAAGCTCTTCCAAATCATCGATCAGGCCATCTCCGAATCGCGCGGCAAGTAAATCCCGCAGGTTGTTTCAGGGCCGGGCCGATTGACCGAACGGTTGATCGAATCCCGGCCTTTAGTTTTTCGGCTCACAGACTGTAAGATTCTGAAGTAAGGATCTTCCCCAATGCCATCAGCTCAAGCAAGCTCACGTCTTTCCCTCAGCCAACTTGCATCCGGCGCGCTGCAGTCTGAAATTCGCGCCATGTCCGTAGAGTGCGACCGCATCGGCGGCATCAATCTCGCCCAGGGCATCTGCGACACGCCGGTTCCGTCGGTCGTTGAAGCAACAGCGATGCAGGCCATCCGCGACGGCAACAACATCTACACCCGTTGCGACGGCATCGATCGCCTGCGCAAGGCAATTGCAGACAAGCAGCTCCGCGATTACGGAATGTCGTACGATCCTGAAAGCGAGGTGATGGTAGCTTCCGGGGCAACCGGCGGATTGCACGCGGCTGCCATGGCGCTCCTGAATCCACGGGACGAAGTCATTCTCTTTGAGCCCTTCTACGGATACCACGCCGTTACCATGCAATCGTTGCGCATTCGCCCAGTACTGGTTGCGCTCAATGAGCCTGACTGGTCGCTGGATGCCGACGCCCTGCGAGCCGCCGTCACACCGCGCACGCGCGCCATCCTGCTCAATACCCCCGGCAATCCCAGCGGCAAAATTTTTACCCGGGCAGAACTTGAAGTCGTCGCCGCGCTCTGCATTCAGCACGACCTGTTTCTCATCACCGACGAAATCTACGAGTACTTTGTCTACGACGGCGCCGAGCATGTTTCCCCAGCCACACTGCCGGGCATGAGAGAACGCACCATTGTGCTTTCAGGATTCTCAAAGACCTTCTCCATCACTGGCTGGCGATTGGGGTACGCCGTTGCCGATGCGCGATGGATGCCTACCATGGCGCACTTTCACGATCTCACCTATGTTTGCCCGCCGGCTCCTCTCCAGCACGGCGCTGCCGCAGGACTCGAACAGCTTCTGCCGAGTTTCTACAAGCAACTTGCCACGGACCACCAGAAAAAGCGCGAGACGTTGTTGAGCGCACTTCGCGCCGCGGGAATGGAAGCATCAACTCCACCAGGTGCCTATTACATCCTGGCCAAAGCGAGCAGGCTCAAGGGAAACAGCGCGCGAGAAAAAGCGCGGCACCTGTTATCTGTCGCAGGCGTGGCAGCAGTAGCTGGCTCGGCATTTTTCCGTCCCGGCCGCGGAGAAGATCTGCTCCGTTTCTGTTTTGCAAAACAAGATGCGGAACTGGATGAAGCCTGCGAACGACTGCGCCGACTGTAAACAATCGCCCCACAAGCGGCGGAAAAACTCGCCGTAACCTACTTAGCCGCCTTCCCCGCTTCACCTGCGGGCTTCGTCGACATTTGCTTGTACAGCGCCGGATCAAATTCATCCAGAGCCGCAATCCCATGGAGGTGATTCGCTGAAACCCACGGCAGCCAATGGCGATGCGATCCAACGCCACGTCCTGAGGGCCCCGGCCCCATCCTGAAGTTCTCCTGCTGCCAGCCAATGCCTTTCATGTCGTACTGGCGTCCGGGAATCGCAACCATTGACTTCGTGTCATGCAGCAGAATCTTGGCCACGTAAAGATAGTGCGGATCACCGGTGTATTTGTACAGCCGCGCATATGAGGGCACTGCCCAATCCAGATACTCATCCGTGCTGCCGGTGTTGGCCGCAGTAATGTCCTGTAGGCCAACCGTCGGTACACCCTTCTTCCAGTGGAGCAGCGCACCGTCGGCATCCACTGGCATGGGCAAATTCCAAATCCAGATCCAGCTCTCCGCAAAGTTCCCGGCAGCCTGCGCGCGCTCCAGCCACTTTGGTTCCTTGGTCGTTTCATAAAGGCTCAGGTAAGCCTCCATGCTCAGCATTCCCGCTTCCTTGTCGGTAATGTTAGGATTGTCGATTGCGCCGCCGATGAATTGCCCGCGCGTTCCCCACGTGCTCCATGCATAGTCAGCCGCACGGATTGCCGACTGCTGATATTTTTGATCGCCCGTAATTTGCGTCATCACTACCATCAGCGGCACAGGGTTGTAGCTTGACGTACCTGAAGGCTCCGCCACTTCGCTGCTTCCAGGCTTCCAACGCCGCGGATACGATCCGTCCTCTCGCTGCTGCTGAATCAGCCAGTCAGAATAAGACTTCACCCATGCCAGCCATTCAGGATGCTGCCGCCCTTGTGCCAGCTCGCGGCGATACGCGCGCATCAGCACAGTCATGTCTTCCGTTGCATTGCGCAGCCAGGGAGAAGTCCAGATGTGATCCCACGGTGTTCCCGAAGCGAGATCGAATCCGGTTCCCCGCAGCGGAACGTCGTGAAGTATCGTGACAATGGTCGTGATCATATCCAAGCCGGTCTGGCGCATCTTCTGCCCGCGCGCGGTCTTGTCTCTATCGCCTTCGCGCAACAGCATGTCCGCACACTCGATATCCTTGCCCACAAAGCCCATCGCGACCATGCTCCAGTTCCAGTTA
>JADGNO010000196.1 GCA_017883405.1 Occallatibacter sp.
AACTCTATGGCAGCTTAGTCGCGTCCCACCCGCCGCCGAGTGAGCGAACAAGGCTGACGCTCGACAGAAATCTACGGGTTTGCAAATCGATGGCGGTGCGCTGATTTTGAATCAGTGTGGTCTCGGCTGTCAGGACTTCAAGGTAACTGGTGACGCCGCCTTTGTAGCGTTGATTGGAGAGATCGAACGAACGTTGCGCTGACTCGACGGGACGCTGCTCTACACCTGACTCCTGTTCGAGGATGCGCAAACCGGAGAGCTGGTCTTCAACATCTTCAAACGCGAGCAGAACGGTGTTTCGATAGCCTGCGACTTGCGCCTCGTAGTTGTGCTGCGCCTCGCTGGTGATGGCGCGACGCTGGCCGGCATCGAACAGCAGCTGTGCAGCCTGTGCGCCCAAGGACCATAGCGAGCTTGGTCCCTGCAGCCAGGTACCGGGATTTGTACTTTCGAAACCGCCGGAGCCACCGAGACTAATGTTGGGATAAAAGGCGCTGACTGCGACGCCGATTTGCGCATTGGCAGCGGCGGCGCGGCGTTCAGCAGCGGCAATATCGGGACGGCGCTCAAGGAGTTGCGACGGTACTCCGGTGGGAACGTTGGGCAGCGGTATGTCGAGCGGCGATGGAGAAATGCTGAAATCGGGCAGGCTGTAGTTGGCAATGGTCCCGATGGCATGTTCATACTGTGCGCGAGCCACGCCGATATCGACTAGAGCAGCACGCACAGTTTCAAGCTGCGTGCGAGCCTGCTCCACATCCACTCCCGTTATAACGCCGCCGGAAAAGCGCTGCTGTGTGAGCTCAAGTTGATTTTCCAGATCGCCCACAGAGGTGGTGAGCAATTTGGATTGAGCGTCGAGTCCGCGCAACGCGAAATAGTCTGATGCCAGTTCAGCGTGCAGACTGAGGTCAACTGCCGCCATTACCGCGGCATCGGCCTGCGCATTTTCGCGCGCAGCTTCAACCTGCCGTCGAACGCGGCCCCAGAAGTCGGGTTCCCAGCTTGCCTGTCCGCCGATTACGAAATCGCCGGCGGCCGAAGTGGGCGCTCCGGAACCCTGAGGTCTGTGTTGCGAAACGCGGCCGCGCGAAATAGATGCGCTGCCTGAGAGGAAGGGATAAAGGTTAGCGCGTACTGCGCTCACGGTGTCGCGTGCGGCAAGGTAGGTTTCAAGTGCCTGGCGCAGGCTCGGATTATTTGCAGCGACGCGGTCTTCAAGCCGGTTGAGCTGCGGGTCCTGATAAATTTCCCACCAGTTGCCGCGCAACATGCCATCTGAAGGATTTGTGGGATGCCAGCCGCCGCCGGCAGGATTCGGTGGCGGCACCACCACCGCTGATGCTCCGCTCTCTTTGTAGGTCGCGGGCGCCTGGTAGTCCGGTCGTTTGTAATCGGGGCCGACCGGTTTGCAGCCCGTAGCAAGGCCGAGTACCAGCGAAGTAACAAGCATTGTTGCTCGCGGTGCAGTCGCCGCGCGCCATGTCGCGAATCCGGATTTTCGGTTCTTGCAGCCTTGCCCGGACACGGTCATTTTTACTTTCCTCCCGCATTGGAGGAGGTACCGGGATTAACGACAGTAACCTTTTCACCTTCGATCAGCGAGTCGGGAGGATCTTGAATGATGCGGTCATTCGCGTTCAGGCCGCTGGTGATCTGTACTGTTGCGCCGTCGTCTTCACCGATGACGACTGGAGCCAGATGCGCCTTCGCAGTCGAGCCGTCGTTTACTACTACCGCCACCCTCATCCCTTCTCTGCCAAAGATGAGCGCAGCGATGGGCACTACATAACTCTGGCCCAGGAAGGCCGTTTTGAAATGAACCTGCGCCATCGAACCAGGGAAAAGCTCGCCCTTGCGATTGTCCAGATCAATCTCAACCAACAGAGTGCGCGTTGTCGGATCGATTGCATCCGCGGTCCGTTCGATTGTGCCTTGATAGACCTTTCCGGGGTGCTCGGAGAAGGAGACGTCGAGCTTCATTCCGCGCTTCACGCCACCTGAGAATGCCTGCGGAACGTTCGTATAAACGCGCAGTGTTTGGATCGCCTGAAGCCGGAACAGTTCTTTCGCGGCGCCGGTATCGATCAACTGGCCGGTGTCGATAGTACGCGCGGTCACAACGCCATCGAACGGCGCATATATTTTTTCAAACGACTGCATCTCGCGCAGCCTTTGCACATTTGCCTGCGACGAACGTACAGCAGCCGCTGTTGCTGCAGCCTGATTCACGTACGTATCGGTGTCCTGTTGCGAAACGGCATTCGTCTTTACCAAGCCCGTATATCGCTCGGCTTGAATGCGGGCGTTGTTGGCCGTTGCCTGTGCGGTCAGCAGATCACTTTCTGCCTGGGCGAGTTGCTGGTCCAGTTCCGGCGTTGAAATTTCAGCCAGCAAGTCGCCTTTTTTCACGCGTGCTCCGATGTCGAAATACCACTTCTTCAAATAACCGGAGGTGCGCGCGTAGATCGGCGCATCAGTGAACGCGGTTACGTTACCCGGCAGCATGAACGTATTCAACGGAGCACCAGGCTTGGGCGGAGCGGTCAGCACGGTGGGCGCAGCTATCTCCTGCGTGCGGTCGGCAAGCACCGTGTCGGCTGATTTGCGGTTCAGTATTCCCACTACCGCCAGAACGACTGCCACAACAATCAATACGATCGCGCCGATGGTTGCCATGCGTGGCGAAATGGGCTTTTGATCAGGGGCCGCTATATCGTCGTGCGCGGACTCATGCGGGTTTGGTGTTGATGGATCGTTCATAGATACCTACTCCGAAAGCTCGTCGAATTCATCGAATGTGGCGGCGCGCTGAGAACCGCGAGCCAAATGGCGGCGCTGGATGCGCCCATGGATGAGCGAGAAAAATGCCGGCACAAACAGCAGGGTCGCCACCGTTGCCAGCAGCAGGCCGCCGATTACGGCGCGACCAAGCGGCGCGTTCTGCTCGCCGCCCTCTCCCATGCCCAGCGCCATGGGCACCATGCCGATAATCATGGCCAGCGCCGTCATCAATACCGGACGCAGTCGTACAAACCCTGCGTTCAATGCGGCGCGCCGTGCGTCGCCCACTAGTGCTTCCATTTGTTCACGTGCAAAGCTCACCACCAGAATTGAATTGGCTGTGGCTACGCCCATGCACATAATTGCGCCGGTCAGCGCGGGAACGCTCAGCCGCGTATGAGTGATGAAAAGAAACCATACGATACCTGCCAGCGCGGCCGGTAACGCAGAGATGATGAGGAACGGATCAAGCCATGACTGAAAGTTGACAACGATGAGCAGATAGACGAGCAGAATCGAAATCAGCAGTCCGGCAAGCAAACCAATGTACGACTTGCGCATGGTGTCGCTCTGGCCGCGAAGGGTAAAGTGCGAGCCGCGCGGAAGATCCTTCTGATGCCGGTCGATGATGTTCTGCATTCCTCGGGTGACGCTGCCAAGGTCAGTGCCGTCCACGTTGGCGAAGATATCCAGTACGGGCATGACGTCATAGTGGCTCACGGTGCCAAGTTCAGCGCCCGGCGTAATAGTAGCCACATTTCCCAGAATGTTTTGCGGCAAAGGAACTCCGGGGACTGCCGTTGAAGGCGCTGCGCTGCTGGTCACTCCGGGTGGCGCATTTACGCTCTGCGACTGGGCAGTTGCGCTTGGAACAGGAATGCTTCTCAATGCGCCGATTGAATCGAGTTTGTATTGCGGAGTCATTGTCGCCACGTTGTAAGTGACGCCATTACGCGGGTCGAGATAGAAGCTGGGGCTGGTCTGGAAGCTGCCGCTGAGTGAAACCAGCAAGCTAGTTGCCACATCCCTCTGCGTCAGTCCCATTGATTGCGCGCGCGTGCGGTCCACGTCTACCGTCAGCATAGGCGCATTAAAAGGCTGTTGAATACGCGTGTCAGCGGCACCGGGAACATTGCGCACTTCGTCCAGCATCTTCTCCGCAAGCGCTCGATTCCCGGCCAGGTTGGGGCCGACAATTTGAATATCGATAGGAGCGGTGAGTCCGAAGTTCAGAATCTGCGTAACAATATCGACCGGCAGCATGTAGAACGACACGCCCGGATAATCGTGCGCCAGAACGGAACGGAGCTTCTCCACGTAGGCGGCTGTGGGACGGTGATCTCTTGTCAGTTCAACCTGAATGTCGGCGTCAGCGGAACCAATGGGAGCCGAAGTGGAGTAGGAAAGGTTTAGCGCGGAATACGGCAGGCCGATGTTATCAACGATCGTGACGACCTCGCTTGCAGGAATCACCTGGCGAATCGTCTGATCCACGTGATCGCAAAGCGCAGCGGTCTCTTCGATTCTCGTCCCGGTATGAGCACGAACGTGAATCTTGAACTGACCGGAGTCAACTGAAGGGAAGAAGTCCTGTCCAAGCCAGGGAATCAGCAGCCCCAGGGAGGCCACTGCAAACAACATGAAAACGGTAAGAAACACTTTGGCGTGATCCACGCTAAACGTGAGAACGCGTAGATAGCCGAAGCGGAATTTCTCGAAGCCAGAGTCGAACGCCATTTGGAAGCGCGTAAGTGGATTGCGGCTGGCGTGCTTCCGAGCGGCTTGTGCGTCATCATGCTCGTGGAGCATGTACTTGGCCATGGTGGGCACAAGGGTTCGCGAAAGCAGATAGCTGGCCAGCATTGCAAAGACCACCGCTTCGGCCATGGGCACAAACAGGTATCGCGCAACGCCGCTCAAAAAGAACATGGGCACAAAAACAATGCAAATCGCAATAGTGGACACGAACGCCGGAATCGCGATCTGTGCTGAGCCGTCAAGAATGGATTGCTCCAGTTCCTTTCCTGCTTCAAGATTGCGATTGATGTTCTCAATAGCGACGGTGGCATCATCTACCAGAATGCCTACCGCAAGGGCCAGCCCGCCCAGCGTCATGATATTGATCGTCTCGTGCAGTGCGTAAAGCATGATTAGCGAGCACAAAATCGATAGCGGAATGGATACGGCAATGATGATGGTGGAACGCCAACTGCCGAGGAAAAGCAGAATCATGGCAGCGGTAAGGCAAGCTGCAACAATTGCCTCGCGCACCACGCCGTTGATTGCAGCTTTGACAAAGACCGATTGATCGGAAAGCGCCTTGATTTGCAACTGCGGAGGCAGCTGGCTCTTGACGCTGTCTACCTTCTCGTACACGCCCTTGATGATGTCGAGCGTTGAGGCGGAGCCGGTCTTCATGATGCTCATCACGGCGGCGCGCTGGCCGTCTACGCGCACAATGTTCGTTTGTGGCGGACTGCCGTCGCGAACATGCGCTACATCGCGAATGTAGACAATGGCGCCGTTCGCAGCCTTGATAGGGATGTTGTTTAACTGTCCGACAATACTAGGCGCGGAGTTGGTCTCCACCTGGTACTCGAACCGGTCCACCTTCATGGTGCCGGCGGGCGCAATCAGGTTTTGTGCACTGACTGCGTTCACCACGTCTACCGGCGAAAGGCCGCGAGCCTGCAACGCGTTCAGATCAAGATCGACCATGATCTGCCGTTGCCGGCCGCCGTATGGGAATGGCGATTGCGCTCCCTCAATTTCTGCCAGTTGAATGCGGATGGTGTTTTGTCCGAGATCGAAGAGTTCCTGCTCCGTTAATCCCTTCCCAGATAGGCCCAGTTGCAGAACGGGCACGCTCGACGCGCTGTATTGAAGAACGAACGGCGGATTGGTGCCTTGCGGCAATTGACGCAGTTGCGCCTGGTTGATGGCCGCAATCTCGGCAACTGCGACGCCAAGGTTCACGTGAGGCTGGAAGAAGACTTTGATGATGGTCAAGCCCGCCAACGATTGCGACTCGATGTGCTCGATATCGCCGACGGTGGTAGTCATGGAGCGTTCGCTGGGTGAAGCGATGCGTTCGGCGATCTGTTCCGGCGAGAGGCCGTTGTACATCCAGACGACTGTAACGACAGGGATATCGATATTCGGAAAGATATCCGTCGGCATCGATAGGATGCTG
>JADGNO010000197.1 GCA_017883405.1 Occallatibacter sp.
CACACTGATCTTTTTGCGCAGCAGGGGCATAGGATCTTTACCAGCTTCAGCGTCGGTGGCGTGGGCTGCAATCCACTTGGCTTCCCATTCCGGTGCCTGAGTCCAGTGCGCCGGGCGGCTCCACGTGCTGGTGTTGTTCTTTTCGTCCCACACGCGCACTTGCCACGCATAGGCATGCTGCGGCTGAAGCGCGGGACCCGTGTAGGCTTTGCCCTCCGTGGATGTCGCACTGCTGTCGACTTTGCCGCTATCCCACAAGAGCGACTTGCCGGCGATCAGGCGCTGGCTGCTCGTTCCAATCCGTATCTCGTAGCTGGACTGCAGCACAGCATGCAGAGCCGATGACGCAGCCTGCACTTTCCACGAGAACTCCGGCCTGGCGTCTGCAACGGCCAGTGGCTCTGTCAACCCGGTACAGCGCAAGTCACTAGGCGCGGCCAGGTGAGAGGAAACGTGCGATGCACGCGGAGCCTCGGCGAAAATCGATGGCGTGGAAAGCAACAGCGGCAGTCCCGCACTTATCGACATAAGCCGAAGGAAGAACCTGAATGTGCCTTTGGGAAAGAGAGAGATCATTGGAAGGTCATATACCCTTCTGGTTGTGCACTGCAAGAGAATGTTTGATTGATAAGCATGCCGCTCATTGGAAGGTCAGGAGAGCGAATCAATCGAAGACCGATATGCCAAGGGGCAGTCCAGAGTACGCCAAGCTTTTTGCCATTTACTGTAACTTCGGCTAGACGGTGGCAGGTGCCGAGGTCGAGGAGGACTTTGCGGCCGGTGAGAGCAGGCATGTGCAGAGCCTTGCGATAGGTTGCCGTGCCGGCGTAGTACTTGATGCCGGGGTTTGAATGCGTGGTCCAATCGATCAAAGTCGGCGCTCACGCTTCCCTCCGGCCAATCGTTGGCTACGCTGCGCGGTTGTCAGGCTGATACAAAGGCAAGTCCGCGGCTAAGCCAAATCGATCTTCAAAGTGACTCCGATGTCGGAGAGCTTTTCTGGTGGCAGTTGAACTTTCAGTGCGGTGTCATCCTGCTTCCACTTTACGTCGCCGTGGTGACCGAGTAGCTCAACCTTGCCGATTTTACCGGCGCCTTGCGGGCTGGCGAGGCCGAGGGCATTGATCGCAGTGTTTTCAGGCGAGCCCATTACGAAGGCATACAGCGTGTTGCCTTTGGTTGTGAACCGGACGTCTTCTCCAGTAAGGTCCTTCTGTTTGTCTTCGTTAAAGTTGCCGGCTTCAATCTTCACCTTGGTCGCCGGGCCTTCACCATAGATCTTCCAGGGGCGTGAATCGTAGATGCCTTCGCTGTTGACGGCCATCCACGCAGTGATGCCTTCGAGGACCTTCATCTCCTGCGGATCGAGTTCGCCGGAGTTGGGCAGTGGGAAGTTGAGCAGCAGGTTGCCATTCTTGCTGACGATGTCTACCAGCAGGTCAATTACCTTTTTGGGTGTTTTGTATTGCGCGCCGCGTTTGTAGTGCCAGTCTCCAATGCAGGTGTCGGTCTGCCACGGGTTTTCAGAGATGCCGTCGGAGACTGCGCGCTCATGATCGAGCAGGCAGGTGCCGACTGCGCAATCAGCCGTCTCCTTGCTGGTGTAGACGGCTTGCGTCTGACCGCCGTGCAACTGCGCGCTCACGTTGTAGAGGTGGGCTACCATCTTCAAGCCGTACTCTTCAAAGGGAAGGTGACCATCAGTGTAGAGAAGGTCAGGATGGTACTTGTCGATGAGGTCGGTCATACGGTCGAGATAGTGACTGCGCCAGGAATCGGGGATGCCGTCATCGTTCCAATCGAGCTTTTCGGCGAACTTTGCGCAACCCGCATCGTGATAAAGGTCGGCTAACTTGGGGTCGATGCCGTCATAAGAAACTCCTGCCAAAGGCCCGGTCTTGTCGGCGGCGTGACTCACCGCAAACCACTTATAGCTGATCCATAAGTGCTCGCTGACACCGAAGCGCAAACCCTGCTTCTGCGCGGCCTTTTGCCATATGCCGACGACATCGCGCTTGGGACCCATATTCACCGCGTTCCAGCGTGTGTACTTTGAGTCCCATAAGTCGAAGTTATCGTGGTGAACGCCCATGCTGACGAAATATCTGGCGCCGGCCTTCTTATAGAGACCCATTAAGTGATCAGGCTCCCACTTTGCGGCTTTCCAGTTTCCGACCAGGTCTTTATAGCCAATTTTGGAGGGATGTCCATAGGTTGCGATGTGGTATTTGTACTGCTCTGACCCTTGCATGTACATGTTGCGCGCGTACCAGTCGCCGTCTTCAATGGCCGATTGAGGACCCCAGTGCGACCAGATGCCGAACTTCGCATTGCGAAACCATTCAGGAATCCGGTAGGCCTCAAGAGAATTCCGCGTGCCTTGAAAGTTTGCGCTTGGATTTGATGGCTGGGCAGATGCGAATCGCGAAAGAGCAAGCGCTGAATACGCGCCTCCCATTAACTGAAGTAGCTCGCGCCGGTTGATGGACATTGGAATTTGATCCTTTCGCAATTTCGATCGCATTGGGGGTTCAATGCGCACTGCGGTCGTGCCGGGAAAGCGCTTTAGAGTAACCGTTAACGTGAACGTTTTAGAGACTAAGTCGTAAGGCTGAAAACTGTCAAGGCAATGATTCATGCGCGAACCTTCTGCGGGCATGTGTGCTGTGGAGGAACCGATGCGACCGCCGCGACAGGAGGGCCACGCTGTGGTCCGAATGAAGTGGTGCGGATTTTGGCAGTCGCTCCGCCGTCCGCAGCGCCAAACTGCATCTCAGTGGAGAGGAGCTAAGGGCATGGACTGGACGCCAGGTGGCATGAGTGACGATGTGGAAGATCGCCGGGGATCGAGCGGCGGTGGTTTTGGCATGGGCGGCGGGGGATTGGGGATCGTTGGATTTGTGGTCCTGCTGGTCATCAGCCTGATTACGGGCCGAAACTACCTGGGTGGCGTGCTCTCAGGCGGTGGTTCAAGCAGCGTGCAGATGACCAGGCCCGCGACGGGTCCGGCAACGCCCCGCTCCGCTGGCGAAGACCGCGATGCGCAACTGGTCAGCTTCGTGCTGGATGATGCGCAAAAAACCTGGACGCGGATCTTCGCCGCGCACGGGAGGACGTATCGCCACGCCAAGCTCGTGCTCTATCGCGACGCGACCTACTCAGGATGCGGCACGGCACGGCAGTCCACCGGGCCTTTCTATTGCCCGAAGGATGAGAAGGTATATATCGACCTGAGCTTCTGGAACGAATTGAAGCGCTTTGGCGGAGATACGGGAGATTTTGCGCAGGCGTACGTGATTGCGCATGAACTGGGACATCACGTGCAGAAGCTGCTGGGGATTGAGACGCGCATGCGCCGCCTGGCCCAGCAGGACGAGGGGGAACAGAATCATCTCTCTGTCGATCTCGAATTGCAGGCGGACTGCTTCGCGGGCGTCTGGGCCCATAGCACCGAGCAACGAAAGATCGTGCATGCCAACGATATCGAAGGCGCCTTGAGGGCGGCCGCCGCGGTGGGAGACGATCACCTGCAGCGTATGAGTGGCCGCGCGGTCAGCCCCGAAACCTGGACGCACGGGTCGAGCGCGCAAAGAGCGGAGTGGTTCCACAAGGGGCTTGATGGGGGAACGGTGAGCAGTTGCCCGACCTTCAATGGACAGCTCACTCCATAGGGGCGGTGCGGGCGATTTTGATCGACGAAATCGCGGGAGCGCCCCAGACAAACTTTTGGCAGGCGAAAACAGCAGGCCCGCCATCGGGAGTCGGGGCGCCGGATACGTCGTCTGCTATCACTGCGTCTGGGTGCGCCCGAGTATGGGGATTCAAGCGAGTTAAGGCAAATACGTCAGTATATGAACAGGGCAGCGGGACACGTAACTAGTTCTGCGGGGTAGCGGCCTTTTCCTGCTCCTGCTGGGCTTTGTCCTGGTGCTTCTTGGCATTGGAGCGATCCTTGGCAGCCTTTGCATTGGCCTTCGCAGCGCGTTCTTCGTGCTTCTGCTGCTTACGC
>JADGNO010000198.1 GCA_017883405.1 Occallatibacter sp.
CATAATCTCGGCGTGCATTGGCTACGTGGTATTTGAGTATCTGCGCAAGCAGTTTTAGATATCAGCGTTTGCCCGCACTCACCCCAGCAGCTTTGCGGCTTCCTTGGCAAAGTAGGTGATGGCGAAATCTGCGCCGGCGCGACGGATGCCTACGAGCGATTCCAGCATGGCGCGATCGCGATCGAGCCAGCCGCGCTGGATGGCGGCCTGCAGCATGGAGTATTCGCCTGACACCTGGTATGCGCCGATAGGAACGCCGAACCGCTCGCGAGCCGCTCGCACAACATCGAGGTAAGGCATGGCGGGCTTCATCAGAATCATGTCCGCGCCTTCTTCAAGGTCGAGCTCGATTTCGCGCATGGCTTCGCGCAGGTTGGCTCCATCCATCTGGTATGTTTTGCGGTCGCCGAACTGCGGTGCTGAGTCGGCGGCTTCACGGAAGGGGCCGTAGAACGCTGAAGCGAATTTCGATGCGTAGCTGAGGATTGGCGTCTGCGCATGACCTTCGCTGTCGAGAGCGCTGCGAATGGCGGCGACGCGCCCGTCCATCATGTCGCTTGGAGCAACCACGTCGGCTCCGGCCTGGGCCAGGCTGAGCGCGGTGCGAGCCAGCAGCTTGAGCGAGGGATCGTTGTCCACCTCAAAGCCGTCGCGGCCTTCAATGACCACTCCGCAATGACCGTGGCTGGTGTATTCGCAAAGGCAAACGTCGGCAATGAGGACGAGCTTTTTAGAGGCGCTGGATTGCCGCATGGTGCGGAGCGCCTGCTGCACAATGCCGCTTTCACTCCACGCTCCGGTGCCCTGCTCGTCTTTGCTCTCCGGCAGGCCGAAAAGCAGCAGGCCGCCAATGCCTAGGCTGGCGGCTTCTTCCGCATCGCGCACGGCCTCATCCACAGAGAGATTGAATACGCCCGGCATGGAGCTTACTTCTTTGCGCACGCCTTCGCCTGGACAGATAAACAGGGGGTAGATGAGGTCGCCGGGCTCGAGCGTTGTTTCGCGAACAAGAGCGCGCATCTGGTCGCTGCGCCGCAGACGGCGCATACGCATGTGAGGGAAACTCATACATAAATTGTAGTCCAAGGGTCGATGGGGGCTGGCCGCTCGACGCCTAAGTTATAGCTGATCCAGGCGAGGGCTCAACGAACGTTACAGCTGCTCGTAGAGAGCCTGGTTGCGGTAGCCAAGCAGCACAACCAGGGTCCAGATACCCATGGCCGTGCCGAACGGGAACTTGAGCAGGCTGAAGATGGCGGCGATGATGGCGACGAGGCGGCCCCACTGGGTGCGTTCCATCAAGCCCCAGCCGGCGGCGGCAGCCAGCAGGCTGCGCAGCAGGATAACCAACCACATCAGGTGCAGGAATGCCGGACCCATGAAGAAGGGCATCGGGCCATGCGTCCACGGACCCCAGGGGCCCATGGCGCCTGCAAAGAAGGCCTTGGCGAAGGTAATGCCGGCGATGCCAAGCACGAATCCAAGACCCGCATAGATGAACCAGAAGATGCTGAGCACCCGGATTTTGCTGGAGTAGTTCTCCAATTCAAACTGGAGGCCGGGAACGGGAGGAACCGGCGGCGCCACCTGGCGGCCGCATTGCGGGCAAACCAGTTGCCCCTGAGCCAGAGCCTGTCCACATCCGCTGCAATACATATGTGCCTCCTTTTTCTCTTTCTGCATGGTCGTACGCAAATGGGGCGCTGGGGGTTCCGCTTCCCAGCTTTTAGCTGTTAGCCCGTAGCTCTTAGCTTGTTTGTGGTGGGGCTGGGGGCGTGCTATCCCATCTTTCTCGCGATAAGGCTGCGAGAAAGATAGGGCACCCGGTTCTCACGCTCGTGATGGCACCGCTACGGAATCAACCTAGTGGCTGGCAGGTGGCTTTCGCTTTTCCCAGCGCTCTTCGTTACGGTCGTCGCGAAGCACTATGGCGGTGATGCGGCCGTCTGGCGCGCGCTCGGTGATGATCCTCGGCAAATATGAGCCTTGAGGATAGAACAGTTCGGTGGGCGAAGCGGCGGCCAGCTCATCGATTTCGCCGTAGCGGTTGCGCCCGTAGAGCTTTTCGTTTTGCCAGAAGAGAGTCATGCCGGTGTAGCCGTTTGGCTCCACATATTCACCTGTCAGATTGTCAATTTGCGCCTGAGTAAGCCGGATAGCCGGCGGATGCAGCGGAATAAGGGTTCGCTCAGAGTAGGGCGGTGGCTCAGGCTCGCGCACCAGGCCTTTGCCGTTACGTGGATTGGGCGCAGCGGGCAGGCGATGGTCGAGCAGCCAGCGAGGCAGTTCTGGCTCGTTGTATGCACGGGCCCAGGTGTCGTGGTGCATGCCCTGATAGATCCATAAGCGAACGCGCCCGCCGGAGGTTTTCAGCGCCTCGTACATGATCTCGCTCTGTCGGATATTCACGACCGTGTCTTCAGTGCCATGAAAGAGCCAGAGAGGGGTGCGTCCAACGGCCCGGGCATATTCGCCCGGAAGCGAGTAGGCGCGCGTCCATCGCTCGGGCGCGTAGCTCCAGAAGATCCCGCTGGAAGAGATGGCGACGGCGGCCCAGCGGTGGGGGTAGAGGCGCGCCAGTTCCCACGCACCGTAGCCTCCCAGCGAAAGGCCGGTCAGATAGGTGCGGTCGGAATCGCCGTTGAACTCGGATGTCTCGCGATTGAGCGTGGCAATGGCCATTTCCATGCTGGCTGGATCGGTCCAATAAGCATTCCGCGGGCACTGCGGCATCACGACGATGAAGGGCCAGCGCTCTGGATGATCGCGCACTTGCTCGGGCAGCCCGATTTGCGTTTGCCACATGCCCTCGCTGCCCCGTTCGCCACGGCCATGCAGAAAAAGGATGATGGGCCAGAGCTTGTGGTCATCGGCGCGCCAATCTACAGGTAGGTAAACCTGATAGCGGTAAGAAACGCCGCGCACCAGGATGCTGCGATTGAGAAAGCCAGTCTCCTGCGGCGGTTTATTGCGATCTTTGCTCTTAGCAGCGGAAGCGGAATAAGGCGCCACGAAGACCGCGAGGGCCAGCCATGCTAACAAGCAAACGGATTGGAATCGACGAGCAATAAGCATTACAAATTCCAATGACAAATATACCGGTATGAAACCAGCTAGCCGGTACGGAGGGATTGAAGATATCGCTGAGCCGCATCTTGTGTTGGGCCGCTAAAGCGATTAACTATTGGAATTTTGATGCCGGGAGAACCCATCCTGTAACTACCGGCGCTCTCTGAATCGTGGCAACCGGATTGCCGGAATTTTCCTTTCGGGTTTCTTACGGGCCACATGAAAGAATCACAGTTGAATATGCAATCGGAACTCATGAAGACGCTCGACCCCGGAGACACGCTGGACCACTACCAGCTTGAGGCGACCATTGCGCACAGCGGCATGTCCACGCTTTACCGCGCGACCGACCTGAACAGCGGCAAGCTGGTCGCGCTCAAGGTGCCCCATCCTGAGATGGAGGCCGATCCCGTTTTGCTGGAGCGCTTCAACCGCGAGCAGGAGATTGGCCAGGAGCTTGACCACCCGGGCGTGGTGAAGACGTATAACAGCGAGCATCGGAGCCGCTTGTACATGGTGATCGAATGGGTGGACGGCCGCCTGCTTCGATCCATCATGAACGAAGAGGGCGCAGGCGGCGGTCGCCGATTGCCGATCGAACGCGCGGTGAAGATCATGCTGCGGCTGTGCGACGCGCTTGATTACATGCACAAGCACGGCGTGGTTCATCGCGATATGAAGCCGGAAAACGTGATGGTGATCGATGACGACCACATCAAGCTGCTCGATTTTGGAATTGCAATGAAGGAAGATGCGCGGCGGCTGACGTTTGCGGGACCTTCGCCCTTGCTGGGCACGCCGGACTACATCGCTCCCGAGCAGGTGAAGGGCCAGCGCGGCGATCAGCGCAGCGACATTTATGCACTGGGCGCCATGTTCTACGAGATGTTGACCGGGCAACCGCCTTTTACGGGCCCCAGTCCGTTAGCCATTATGAACGAGCGGCTGATTGCCGATCCACCGCCCGCACGCAAACTGAACCCAGAAATAACTCCGCAGATGCAGGAAGTTCTATTCCGCGCCTTGGAGCGCGATCCTCGCCACCGGTACGCTACCGCCCACGAAATGGCCTGGGATCTTGAGCACCCGGAATCGGTTGGCGTGGAAGAAGGCGTACGCCGGCCTTCGCTTCATCAAAGGCTTCCCGGCGGGCGCAAGATGATGATGTACGCCCTGTTGGCCCTGGTGCCGATCCTGATTTTTGGCCTGATGATTGCGCTGGCTAAACGCTGAGCGGCCGCCGTAAACTACTTCCGGTCCGAAACGTCAGATACAAGAGAATTGCGGGGGCATCGGTATGAAAATAATAAAAATTGTGGGTGTAGCGCTGGTGTTGTTGCCCACGCTGCTGTCGGCTGAAAAAAAACCCAAAGTTGCTGAGGCAATCAACCAGGCGCACACGGTATACGTTCAGGCCGCAGACGGTGAAGAGACCAAGCCCGGCCTCTCCAGGCAGGATATGCAGGCGATCGCAAATGTTCGCACCCTTTTGCGCGGCTGGGGCCGTTATACGGTTACCAATGAACGCAGCAAAGCGGACCTTATCTTCGTGGTTCGTACCGCTAGTGGCGGGGGGATGAACAACAGCGGAGGCCCTGCAATGGGCCGGGGAACGCAGGGGAACGGAACGGGAGTGGGAACTGGCGGGAGTGACATGCCGGCACCGCAGGGCGGCCAGCAGTTTCCAGGACAGGGACGTGACAACGCCAACCAGGATGACAATCCTTTCAACATCGATCATCTGGACGTGTGCCAGTTGAAACCCAACGGAAAACTGACAGGTGCGTTGTGGAGCCGTTCGATGGATGGCGGCCTGGCTCCGCCTCGGATCCTATTGTTTACCCAGTTCAAAGACGACGTTGAGAAGGCCTTTCCGGCGCCCGTTACTGCCGCGCCCCAACCGACTGCTCCTTAACGAACAGAATATGAATCGCTCAGGTTAAGGCCCGCGGGAAATTCTACAGCGTGTAGGCCCTGTAGCAACGCACCAGCCTACTGGTACGGCAACTTATTGCGAATGCATGTGGATTTCAGCTCCCGAGGGAAACTCCGTCGGGGTCAATGACCTTCCCTACCTCTCGATTGTAAGATTCTTATTAAGTATCCATACAGTTCTTATGAGAGGTTTTCGAATGCGGCGCTTTCGCCATTTTGCATTTGTGTCTTTTTTCTTCGTGTGTCTGCTCGCGCTTTCGGCCGGGCTTAGCTCTCAAACAATCCCGCTGACTGTTGACGCGATCGGGACGCAGCAAAAGTTATTGCACGTCAGTGAATCGATTCCTGTCTCGGCTGGAAAACTCACGCTCTATTACCCCAAGTGGATTCCCGGCGAGCACGGACCTGATGGACCGATTGCGAGTCTCACTGGATTGAAATTTTCTGGTGCGGGAAAAACCATTCCGTGGGTGCGTGACACGCTGGATGTATTCACGTTTCACTTAGACATTCCCGCAGGCGTTAAAAACCTCGACGCCAGCTTCGACGTGATTGAGCCGCAGGGCTACTCGGCTACAGACAAGTTGATGGTGCTGGAGTGGAATACGGTCGTTCTCTACTCTGCCGGCACTCCGGCGCAACAGCAGATATTTGAGGCGAAGCTGAAATTGCCGGAGGGATGGAAGTTTGGCACATCGCTGCCGGTCAGCAAGCAAGCGGGCAATCAGGTTGCATTCAAACCGATCTCGTTGGACATGCTTGTGGATTCGCCGGTGATCGCCGGCCAATACTATCGCGCCATCGACATTACACCAGCGGGCGAAGCGATCCATCACGAACTCGACATGGTTGCCGATAGCGAGGCAGCGCTGAACATAAGCGCGGATAACCAGAAGCAAATGGTGAACCTGGTTGCGGAGTCGGGCAAGCTGTTCGGCGCGCGTCATTATCGCAACTACCATTTTCTGCTGACGCTGAGCGATCACGTTGCGCACTTCGGACTGGAACATCACGAATCGAATGACAGCCGGCTGGGCGAGCGCGCGTTGCTGGGGCCGGGTGCCGGCATGTCGCTGGGCAGTTTGCTTGCGCATGAGTTCGTGCATTCGTGGAACGGGAAGTATCGTCGCCCCGCGAGTTTGACAGTGCCTTATTACGAACAGCCGATGGAGACTGAACTGCTGTGGGGCTACGAGGGACTTACCGACTACCTGGGACCCTTGCTGGCTGCACGCAGCGGATTATGGACGAAGGAGCAGTACCAGGAACAGATGGCGACGATTGCCGGCGCTCTTGGGCCTGGGCGTCCGGGCCGCACATGGAGGCCGCTGCTTGACACGGCGATTGGGGAGCCCGGCGTGAGTGGGCGCGGAGGCTGGTTCACTTGGCGGCGCGGTACTGACTACTACGATGAAGGCGACTTGCTCTGGCTTGAAGTGGCCACCATTATTCATCGCGAGTCGAAGGGTGCGAAATCGATTGATGATTTCTGCCACTCCTTTCATGGCGGCGCGAACAATGGGCCGGAAGTGAAGACCTACACGTTCGAGCAACTGACGAGCGCGCTGAATGCAATCGCACCTTATGACTGGGCCGGGTTCTTCAAAGCGCGGCTTGAATCAACGTCGGCCGATGCGCCGGCGAGCGGCATTGAAAACGGCGGATGGAAAGTTGTGATGAACGAGAAGCCGCCCCGCTCGCAGGAACGACGTGGCGGCGCTGGATACACCTATTCCCTGGGTCTGCAGATTGGCGCGGATGGAACGGTGTCTGATGCAATTGTGGGCGGCCCCGCGTTTCAGGCGGGCATTGCGCCGGGAATGAAAGTGATCGGCGTGAACAGCCGCGTGTTCACGGCTGACGTGTTGGCTGATGCAGTGAAAGCCGCTAGCGCCAG
>JADGNO010000199.1 GCA_017883405.1 Occallatibacter sp.
AAATGCATCATGTACACGTATCCCAGTCCCGTTGACGAAATGTGCGGGATGCACTGTTTGCCAAATGCATGGGCCATGCGCGCCACTTGCGTGCAGCGAATCATGCCGCCGAAGTAAAACATGTCAGGCTGCACAATCGACAGGCCACCGTTCGCAACCAGCCAGCGGAAGTTATGCGTGCTCGGCTCCTGTTCGCCGCCTGCTATCGGAATCTCAAGCGCATCGGCTACCATCTTCGTTTCTTCGTACCAGTCAAACGGCACGGGCTCCTCGTAAAACGCGTATTTGTATTCCTGCATCAACTTGCCAATCGGAATCGCCTCAGCCACAGTGTACGAGCCGTTCGAATCAGCAGAGATGACCATGTCGTCGCCAAACGTCTTGCGCACCAGCGGAATCAGCTCCTCACTGCGGCCCTGGGGAGACTCGGCGTGGCTCATGCGACCGCCTAGTTTGAACTTGATGGCCTTGGCATGTGAAATCTCCACGTCGCGCTTCAAATGCTCGATCACTTCTTCAGCCGAATTGTCGCGCTCGCCATTCGCCTGGTAAACACTGACGGCCGGGTTATAAATCTTGTCGCTGATCAATAACCCAATCGGCCGGTTGGCCATCTTGCCGAACATGTCCAGAATGGCAAATTCAATCGTCGCAATCGGCACCCAGATGGCCATTCCCTGCAACTTGTAGTTGCTCTCATGCACTGTCACCGCGGGAATCAGGCTCTCAATGTCGCGCGCGTCTTTGCCTACGAAGAAAGGTGCAATGCGCCTGACAAACATCGGATATAGAGACGCCATCTGGTCGGCATTCGAAACCGATATGCCCTCGTGCCCATCCTTCGATCGCACCCGGCAAAGATATTGGTGCTGCAGATGAAGCAGCTCAACCGACTCGATGATGACCGGCTCCGCAAAGAGTTCCCGCCTGAATACCGGCTGTTTTAAAACTGCATCAAGCCGCGCATAGCGTTCCTGGAGTTTGCCTGGAAGCCCATGCCGTGGCGCATTCAAAAACTGTCCGGACAAGCTCAACGGCATGGCAACAGCCCCTGCCGCCGCCCCGCGCATAAAACCACGCCTGCTGGAATTCACAAACTTTCTCCTTCAACCTGGCGAGGCCGCTACTGCAGCTCGCTCTCCGCATCGGAACCAAGGATGCGCGCAGTCGATCCGTACTTGCGGAAGTTGCTGAACTCGAGATCGTTGCGTTCGAGCAGATTCCCTTGCCGGCCGGCGACTACCTGCGCGCTCACCGGCAGCATATAGTCATGATCATTGATCGCAACGTAGTCATAATCCACGCGTACTGCCGCTCTGCGAATGGGGAATTTCTTTGGCACTTCACTTGTAATGATGGTGATGCTCCGGACGCCATGCGTGGTGCGATCTATATAAACACGGCCATGGTAGCCCACCTTTATCGCGGCCGTTGGCGCCGTCAACGCGAAGCTTGAATTCTCCTGCTCAATGCGATAGTCGAAGATCTCCGCCGCTTCGCCGTGCAACATGCCGGTCTGCTTCCATGTAAATACGGCCTTCGACGACGGTTTGAAAATGTTGTTGAGCGCGGCGCCAAACTCGCCCGTCGAAATCATCCCGATTTCCGACATCGTCTTTTCGTCCTTCTTCTGGTTGTTCACTTCTCCAGCCAGAACCGTGCGGCTCTCCCGATGATCGACATAAGTCAGCACCTCAACCATCTTGTCTTTTAGCTGCCAGTTCCCATTTCCATGTGCATCCGTTAACCGGGTTGTTGTCTGCTGACAGATCAAGTTGGGCAGTACATCGCCGTATTCCAGCGCATTTTTGCGCGCGTCCGCCAAAATACGCTCCAGCTCTTCCGGCGCCGGATGGTCCGCAGTCTGACTGGTAGCCGCCAGTCCGGGAGGATCAACGCCAAGTTGCACATCGCCTGTTCCGCTGCCTGCGCCGTGCTCTTCTTCGCCCAACAAGGCGAACGCGCCAGTGGTCTCCGCAGACTTTCCGCCTTGCGTCAAAGTTGCACGAACCTCGTAATCTCCATCGGTGGCAGAACTGATGGCAAAGCCCTTCAGCACCGGCTCAAACTCCGCGCCGGCTTTCAATGTCGACACTAGCGGTTCGCCCCTTAGCGGAACGCCACCGCGCAAAACTTCCAGTTTGACTGTCGCCGGCTCCTGCGAACTGGGATCCGTGTGCGCAAAGAAGAAGACCGACAGGGTGTGTGCGCCGGCCGGCAGCCGCCCATACACGTTCGGCAACACGCGCTGGTCGCCGCGCCATAGGAGGTCGGGTTCGTTGCTCCCGTCAGAGACAGGCTCAACGCCACGCACCAAGAGAATGTCAGTAAGTTCCGGCACCGCTTGCGAAGCTGAAATCTCAAATGCCTGCCGCCTGGCGGCAACTTTGCCGCTATTACCGTCCACAATTGCAGTCTCAAGAAAATACTTCCCCGGCGGGGCTGAAAAACTGCGCTCAAATGAAATGAATTCAGGAGCAGTCCCGGCGCCATTTCCTGTGGCCCATCGCCGTGCAGCGTCCTCGCTGAACCGTTCAATGATTGTGCCAGAGCTGTCGTTGATGGTTGCCAGAACCGATAGATGTGCGGAGTTGAGATGCGTGCTCGGGTCTTCGCGAACCTCCAAACCGCTCACCGGCACTTCCATGGCCACCAGTCCGAGGTTGCCTTCATCGCGGTGCCCCATCCGCAAGACTGCAGCGCGGTAGTCGATCTCTTCGGGAAACTGCGGCCGCCTGAGTGCGGCCATCAACGGCAGTTCGAATGGCTGGGGCGGCTCGATCAGTCCGGCGCTCCGAGGCAACGCCAGGTACCCTGTCCGCGAGCGCATCTTCAGGCCATGTCGGGTCGTTTTGAAAACCGTTGCGTGAAAGTTCCCGTCCTCGACTGTGAATGGAGGGGCAAACGCGATTTCATAATAGGTCGTAAGGCCCTGTATAAGATCTCTCACCGGCCCCGAAATGCTTCCACCGGAGTTCAGTACATCTCCGCCGGTTTGTCGCGCAAGCATATTTAAATTATCTTGCGAGGCAACAGCGCTCGGCTTGGTGGTCGCCATCGCGGCCATTGCAAACTGGGTGGTATCTCCCATCATCGGGTTGCCCGCTCCGGTGATATCCACCCCGGATTGCTGCAGGCTCATCCCCAGGCCGGCCGTACTGTATATGGAGGCCAGTCGGTCCGTGTCTTCCACTTCATCGGGCAAGACAACGTAGATGCTGACTCCCGCCCGGTTTGCCGCTCCGATGATGGAGTGGATGGCATCCTTGGCGCGGCTGTCCTGCTTCTTCCAGTTATCTGAATCGTCTCCGCTCGCCGCGCTTGACGCAAAATACACAATCGCCTTGCGCCCCGGCAGCGACTCCTGCGCTTCAGCCATAGCAAGCAAGCACGCCAGCGACAGCGAAAGATGCTGATCCCTGGCAATGTGGCTCGAGGCCTGTAGCGCCGCATACATTGACCGCGCCGCAGCACGTTCCCGCGTACCCGCGGCAGATCCACCAGAGCCCTGACCCGTCTTTGCAAGCTGTATCAGGCGTCTTTCCGCGGCGTTCGCCGCAACCTTGTTGCCATACGTTTCGGGCTGCACGGCTACAGAAATCGCCTGCGTCACCGCCTTGCGATCCGCGGTATATTCCTGCTGAATTTGCAGCCGTCCCCACGCATCCACTACGGCAAATTGAAATCCTGTGCCTGGAAACGCTTTCAGGAACTTTATTGCTCCATCGCGCAGCTTCTTGCTGGCTCGCCGCGCCGTCAGCGGAGAATCGCCAAACATGGTCTCTTCCGATCCTTTGCGGTTGTCCTGCATTCCCGGACGATCGAAGAGGAGAGTAATCAGCGGCTCATCCTGCTGCTTGCCACTTACCAGGCGCAGGTTAGTCAGTTTTACTGCCGCACCATTATCCGTGACTGAGAGTTCCTCCGGCCTCAGATCGAGAACCGGCTTGTTATGCCTATCGCGAACAGCCATGTCCAGCAACACTTCGTCCACTTTGGCCTGCAGTTTCGCATCCCCGGCGGCAGCGGTCGTTTGCGCAAACATCGGCTTTGTGGTTATTGGAACTATCAGGACCATCGCCGCAATTGCAGCGGAGTTGCAGAGTCGCATCTTCTTCGTTCTCAGCATTGTTCAGGGTTCTCGGATTCCAAGGGGATAGCTCAATTGACGAACCAGCATCGCAGGAAGTTTACATGCCGCCACTGAACCTGCGCTTTGAGCTCACCGGAATTGGCCGGCGAACCACATCCTTGCCAAATTCTGGCGCCTCGGTCCTGTATTGCCAGAGTCGGCACCATGCCTCATAAATACATTTCTGCTCGGTTCTCGTCTATTTCGAAAGGCGGCCCGAAGGCAAACCTGCAGTTGCGACAGTAAATTCTAGATATTGGTCGCGGAAAGGCCGAGATGAATTTATCCATCATCCTTTACGCAGGGCCTTTCAGGATGTGGATTGCGGGAGGCATTTTCCTTCTGTCTCTCCTTGGCTCTCCATCACGGGCACAAGCCCAACAGCCGGAAGGTGAGAATGTGGCTCAGCAAGCATTTCGCCTGCCCCTTCCTGTCAACGAAGTGGTCCTGAAGTTTCATGCCTTGGACCTGCATGGATTACCCGTCAATGACCTCAAACGCGATGAAATCCGTGTATTCGACAATGAGCAGCCTGCACGCCGTATCGTTTCATTTGACTCCGTGCTGGACAGACCGATTCGCGCCGGTATCCTGATTGACACGAGTGAGTCGATGCAGCGAGCACTCCCCCAGGACAAGATACTCGCAGAGCGCTTTGTGCAACGGATTTTCAGACAAGCCTCCGACCAAGCGTTCGTAATGGACTTTGGATACTCTTCTGAGTTCGCACAGTCGTGGACTAACAATCCCCATACACTGTCAATGAGTGTTCAAAACGTTCAGGCGGGTAGGATGAATCCACTCGGAGGCACAGCTATTTTTGACACTATTTTCCGAGCCTGCCTCTATGGATTCGGCAAAATTGGTCCGGCCTCATCGAGTAACTTTATCCTGCTTTTCTCCGATGGCGAAGACAATGCCAGCCATGCCACTGTTGAGGAAGTACTGAACGCCTGCCAAAAAAGCAATACTGCGATCTACGCATTCCACATCCCGCCGCCTCCCGGTCGCGACTCGCTAGGGCCGATGACCTTGGCGGAATTGGCGTCCAGAAGCGGGGGTAGCGTTTTTTCAGCTGTCGATTCAGAGGACGCAATCTGGCAGGATTTGAGGACGATCGAGTCAGAGATCAGGAATCAATACCGGCTTGTTTATGATCCGGTCCGCCTGAACCATGACGGCGCATTTCACCGGATCGCTATTCTGCCGCCTCCTCGCGTGACAAGCATTTCCGTGCGTTCCGGCTATTATGCACCTAGCCAATAAGGCCTACCGCATGAAGAACCTCTGATATCGTCGATCTGTCGCGCAGCAACTTCGCTCCCCCTTCCCCGTCTACAATCTATAGAGATGGCAGACACGCTTTATCTAAGCCTTTGGTACCCTAATCTGCGCGTTGCGGCGCTGCCAGACAAGCTGGTCGCCGTGCTCAGCGCCTTTGCTGCTCATGGCGGCGAGGCTGGCGTCTATGCCGCAACGGTATGGCCGGTTGGCTGGAGCGAGTCGCCCATCTTTCAACAGGTGTGGGGCCGTAGCGGCCCAAACGCCGCCAAGGGCGTCGATCCGCGCAACGCCGTCGAAGCGGCACTCGACCCTCTCCACGACGACTACGCTTATGAATTCCAGATTGGCTGGAGTCTTTGGGAACTCGAAAACGGCGGCGAGCTTGACGAGCGCTGGGTACGCCAGCCGCGCCTGGTGCGCGTAACCGCGTTCGGGCCCCTTTTCGACGATGGCGCTTACGAGCAGGACGGACACATTCGTGTCGACTTCGGCCATGACTCGCCGTTCCTTGAAGAGGAAGTCACGCTCGATTCCATTGCAGCGCGGCACATTGAAGAAAATGTGCGCCAGCTTGTCTCGCTTACCGCGACCATTGAGAAAGATTCCGGCGCCACGGCTCGCCTGCTGTGGAGCGAACTGGGTGAGAGCCTGGCGCAACGGCTCGCAGCCAGGCTGGGAACGGGGAACTAGAAAGTGCACATCACCATCGAGCGGCTCCGAACTATGGTGCTGGCAGCAGGCGTGGTGCTGGTTGTGGCTCTCTGCGTCTTTCTTGGAACCGCCAAATTCCGCAACCGCTTTCTGGCCCGTGAACTGCCAAAGCGCCTCGGCATCGATATACGACAGGAAGCCAACGGCGTTACTTATTCTCACGCGCTGGGCGCTCACTCCCAGTTCAAGATTCATGCCTCGAAAGCCGAGCAGCTTAAAAGCGGTCTCATCCTGTTGCATGAGGTGCAGATCGAGCTCTTCGGCCAGGACGGGGAGCGCATCGACCGCATTGAAGGCCACGAGTTCGAATACAACGACAAGAGTGGAACCGCAACCGCCGCCGGCCCGGTAGAAATCACCCTGATTCGGCCCATGGTGGTGCCTGCCATTGCACCTAAAGTGACCGCAGACAAAGCTATCAACAGCAAAGGCATTGCCAAGCCGCTGGCAAATGCGGCTCAGGAAGCCGCCTCAGGCGAGATACACGTAAAAACCAGCGGCATCACGTCCAACTGGCACACCGGCGTTACCTCCACCAATCAGCGTGTCGACTTTACCCTCAAGCAGGGCGCAGGCAGCTCCACCGGTGCGTCGTTCGATTCGCAACACGGCCTGCTTGTCTTGTCGCGCGATGTGGAACTCATGGCGGCACGAGCCGGCGACACAGTTCGCCTCCATGCGCAGCATGCCGAGTTCTCTCGCGATGCACTCACCTGCAACATGAATGGCGCTACCGCGGACTACCGCAACGGGCAGGCCAAGGCCACTGAAGCCAAGGTCTTGTTCCGGCAAGACGGCTCGGCCAAGCGACTGGATGCTAACAACGGCTTTACGCTTGCGACCAACACCGGCGGACAAATCAGCGCTCCTGCAGGCTCATTGGATTTTGACGAGCACAACCAGCCGCAGCACGGTCATCTCGACGGCGGCGTTCAAATGCAATCCATTACGCCCGTCCGCCAGGTTCACGGCTCCTCGCCGACAGCCGAGCTCGTTTTTTCAGAGAAAGGCGACTTGCACCGCGCGCACCTTGAGCGCGGCGTGGACTTTACCAGCGACTCCATCGTTCAGCCCGCCGCCAACAACAAATCCGGTGCTATGTCCGTTCGCACCAGCCGCCATTGGCACTCGCCGGTAGTGGATGTGGAATTCCGCGAGGCTGGCCCCGGCAAAGTGGAACCCGCGGCAATTCACGGCACAGGCGGCGTGGTGCTCACAAGCATAACCAAGCGCGGTAATGCGGCGCCTGTTCCCTCCCGGCTGGCTGCCGACGGCTTGAGTGGACAATTCGGTCCAGACTCAACGTTGCTTGCCATGACC
>JADGNO010000034.1 GCA_017883405.1 Occallatibacter sp.
ATCGGCCCCGATGCGCTGGTGGGTGCACATGCCACCGCTCTTGAGCCGCTCGCGCCCGAGGGGCACGTGCTGGTCGACGGAGAAATTTGGCGCGCAGTTGCAGACGCACCCATAGAAAAAGGCGCCAGCCTTCGCGTCGTGAGCCACGAGCAGCAACTCTTGCGCGTTGTTCCCGCCGCAACTCAGCAACCGCCGCTAACCACGGCTTAGACAGCAAATTTGCAGGCGCTGGAGTAGAATCCCTGCGTGAGGGAAGTCATATGACAGATTCCGCAATGCCCGTTCTAATCGTTGTCGCTATTGTGGTTCTTTACCTGCTCAACTCCATCAAGATTCTTCGCGAGTACGAGCGCGGCGTCATTTTCCGCCTTGGCCGCGCGCTGCCAGCGCCGAAAGGCCCCGGCATCATTCTCGTCTTTCGCCCCATTGACCAGATGGTCCGCATTTCGCTGCGGCAGGAAGTGCTTGAGGTGCCCCCGCAGGACGTTATCACGCGCGACAACGTAACCATCAAGGTGAACGCGGTCGTCACGCTCTATGTAATTAACCCCAACGATGCCGCTATCAAGGTGGCAAACTACGTCTATCAGACTTCACAGTTTGCGCAGACAACGTTGCGTTCGGTGCTGGGCGAAGTGGAGCTTGATGAATTGCTCAGCCACCGCGACAAGCTCAACCTGCGTATCCAAACCATCATCGACCAGCGGACAGAGCCGTTCGGCGTGAAGGTGATCTCAGTGGAAGTCAAGCAGGTGGATCTGCCCGAACAGATGCTTCGCGCCATGGCCAAGCAGGCTGAAGCCGAGCGCGAAAAACGGTCGAAGATCATCCATGCCGAGGGCGAGTTCAACGCTGCGCAAAAGCTCGTAGACGCCGCCGCCCTGCTCGCAACCGAACCCATCACCATCCAGTTGCGCTACTTGCAAACCCTTACCGAGATCGGCGTGGAAAAGAACACAACCATTATCTTCCCGCTGCCCATTGAATTGATGCAGCTCATCAACAGGCTGGCACCGACAGCCAAAGCGGCTCTGGAGAAGCCTTAACTCGAGGGTGGTAAATGCGCGGAGCTTTTGACGAAGAAGACTTTGAGCAGCATAAGTCCGGTGGCGATACAGAAATTACGCTCGGCGCCGGAACCGTGCTGCTGCTCCTGAGCGGACTCGTGCTGGTGTGTGGACTCTGTTTCGGATTTGGCTACATAGTCGGCCATCGCGGGGCCACCACTCAATCCGTGGCGCAGCAATTCGAAAGTACGCCGGCAAATCCGCAGGCGGGCAACTCGCAGCAAAAACCCAGCGCCACAACGCAGAACGTCGCACCCGCGTCACCGCAAACCGCGGTGCAACCCGACGTTGCAGCCCAGCCAACCTCTGGCGATCTGTCGCAATCCTCGGCCATTGCTGTCCCGGTCTCGTCTGCTGAAAGCCCAGCGACGGCAACAGCAGAGCCACAAGTGCGGTCGGCATTGCCCGCCGTAACACCTGAGCCCGCGCCCGCATATCCATCGCATCCCGCCAACCGCCCAGCCCAACCGCAGGCACAGCCGCAGATTCAGCAACAGGTGCGCCCTGCGCCCGCGCTGCCTGCAAGTACTTTGTGGGTTCAGGTTGCCGCGGTGTCTCACGTTGAAGACGCCCTTGTGCTCACCAATGCGTTGCGCAAGCACGGCTACACCGTGACGTCACGTCGCGAGTCCGACGATCTCATCCATGTCCGCATCGGCCCCTTCAGCACACGCGACGAGGCCAATCGTTGGCGCCTCAAGCTGCTCGGGGATGGCTATAACGCCGAAATCCAACAATAGCGTGAAGGGTACGGGCTTTAGCCAGTACATCACCTCACCCAATCAAAAGGTGTCACCTGTGCGGAACGGCCTGGAGTCCGCTAACCCCGCATCGATTCCGGCAATCCGGAGGCAACCGCCGTTCGCACAGCCTGCAACAACTCCTCGCGGGTCGCGAATTCACGCGGATACACAGGCGCATGAAAAATAATTTGTGCGGTCCCGCTCTTGATCGCAAAACTGCCCTTGGCCATCAGCTTTTCCGTTCCGTAAATCGACACCGGGATGCATGGAGCGCCGGTTTCAAACGCCAGATAAAACGGGCCCTTCTTGAACGGCAGCAGGCGTCCGTCCTTCGAACGCGTGCCCTCCACGAACGTCATAATGTGCACGCCCTTCTGGATCAGGCGCGTGGCCGCGGCTACGCTCTCCTGCGCACTTGCCGCATTGCCCGAGCGCGCGACCGGTATGAATTCGCCAAGCTTGAATGCATAGCCAAGCACGGGAATATTCATCAGCGAGCGCTTGAGGAACACTCCTGTACGCCCTGGCAGATTTGACAGCAACGCCGGCGGATCGAGGTTCGACACGTGATTAGCCATGAAGATGCACGCATGGCCCGCCACAAAATTCTCGCGGCCATCAACCTGCAGGCGGATGCCCGCCGTTCGAAATGCGACGCGGACAATCGAGCAAGCCACATTGAACAGCGCGGTTGGATTCCCAGTAACGATCGTCAGCGGTATCAAAATAACCGCCGAAGGAATGCTCAGTACTACAACTACGATTAAGACGAAGAACGAAACGATCATGTGATAAATTCCATCGGCAAGATATGGCTCAACAGGCCGCTCGCCGCCTTACAAGTGCTACCTCTATGTTCGCATCCACTCCGGCAATCCTGAGGCAATTGCAACGCGCACGGCTTGTGTAAGCTCCTCGCGCGTCTTGAATGTCGCCGGGTCGACGGGCTCGTGAAATGTGACGAAAGCATCGCCCGGATGCATGCGCAAACTGCCCTTGCGCAAAATCATTTCCGTTCCATGAATCGACACCGGAATACACAGCGCCCCCGTATTCATGGCCAGAAAAAACGGCCCCTTCTTGAACGGAAGCATCCGCCCATCCGGCGAGCGAGTACCTTCAACAAACGTAGTAATGTGAACGCCCTTTGCCAGCACCCGTTCGGCAGCGGCAACACTCTCTTTCGCGGCAGAGGCATTGCCGCTGCGATCCACCGCAATAAATTCCCCTTGGCGAAAACCTGTGCCCACTATAGGAATATGCATCAGCGATCGCTTCAGAAATGCGGAAGTGCGGCCGGGGATCAGCGAAATCAGCGCCGGCGGATCAAGATTCGAAACATGATTCGACATAAAAATGCAGGCGCGATCACGCGGAATGCGTTCGCGGCCAACCACGCGGAACCGCACACCAGCCAGCCTGCAACTGCTCGCCAGCATAAAGCGCGTGCCCTTGTACAACGGCATCACGTTTCCCGTCAGCCAACACCACGGAATAAACAACGCCGCCGTCGGAATTCCGGTGACGATCATGGTGGTCATGAAGATGAGAGAAGCGAGCATACCGTCTTTCGCGCGTTCAGGGATGGAGCTGTTTCAGCCGATCCGGGAGTTTCTCGTAGATGCCGTCAAAGCCGCCATTCGAAAGAATGGCTACAACATCGCCCTTCGCAAGCCGCGGCGCAATCCCGTTCACAATGGCATCGGCATCAGGCAATAGTTCTGCAGGCGTGCCTTCGTCGTTGAGCCTCTTCACTACGTCTTCCGGATGCAGCCGCTCCGCATTGGGAATGCGCTGCTGCTGATAAACACCGGCCAGCACAACGTGATCAGCCAGTCGCAAACTCGCCACCAGTTCCTGCTCCAGCACTTTTCTACGCAGCGTGTTCGATCGCGGCTCAAGCACCGCCCACAACCGCGCCTGCGGATAAACCGAGCGCAGCGCGCGCAGTGTCTCGCGAATCGCCGTCGGATGGTGCGCAAAGTCTTCAATTACGTCAATGCCCGCAACCTGCGCGCGCAACTCCAGCCGCCGCTTCACGCTCTTGAATGTGGCGAGCGCGTCTTTGATTGCTTGTTTGCTCACGCCCTGGCCAAACGCAAGCGCAGCCGCAGCGGTAGCATTGAGCGCGTTGTGCTCGCCGGGCATCCGCATTTTCAAATCAACCCAAAGAGCACCCCGGTGCCACACTTCCCAATGCGTCGCACCGTCAGCATGGCGCAGATTCTTCAATTTCCAATCCGCGCCTTCTGAGAATCCGTATCGCTCCACCCGGCAAAGTGCATTCTGTATGCACTCGGTCACGTTGTCGCTGGCGTCGTACGCAACAATCAGTCCACGCCTTGGAATCAGATTTACAAGCCGCTTGAATGCGACTTTCACAGCAGCGAGATCTGCATAAATGTCGGCATGATCGAATTCAACATGCGTCAGGATAAGCGCGTCAGGAAAATAGTGCAGAAACTTCGGGCCCTTGTCGAAGAAGGCGGTATCATATTCATCGCCTTCAAGAATGAACGTGCGCGTAGGCCGTAATTGAAAACTCGATCCGAAATTCTCGGCAACCCCGCCAATCAAAAACGATGGCTCCAGCGCAGGCATTTCGCGCGAAGCCACCTGGTAAATCCACGCCAGCATACTCGTTGTAGTAGTTTTGCCATGCGTTCCTGCTATCACCAGCGACTCGCGGCCTTTTAGAAACTCCTCGTGCAGCAGCGCAGCCATCGACGTGAACGGAATGCGCTCATCGAGCACGCGCTCCACTTCAGGATTGCCGCGCGAAAGTGCATTGCCGATCACGACCAGGTCAGGTACCGGATCAAGATTTCTTTCAGCATACGGCTCGGCCACAGGAATTCCGAGCGAGTGCAGCAGATCGCTCATCGGCGGGTACGCCGCCTTATCAGAACCCGTAACGCGATGTCCTTCCAGTTGCAACAGCCCTGCCAGCGACGCCATCGCTGTTCCACAAATCCCGCTCAAATGAATGTGTCGTGCTTTGCTTGTCATCCCGTTGCCCATCATCCTTCGACCGCCGCCTCAAGCAAATGCAGTTCAGTTTCTTCCCCCACTGTGAGATGTGCCTGCACGCCGAAAGTCAACGTAACGTTCTGCCTTGAAACGTGACCACTGCGCAGTCCAATTGCGATTGGCCCTTCAAATCCATCCAGCGCGCTAAGGATCGCCCTGTCCAGCAGGTCCGGCTTCGCGCCCGGAGAAGTGCACTCCAGCATTTCGCCAAAAATAATTCCGCGCACACCTTCGAGTTTTCCTGCTTTACGCAATTGCCACAACATGCGGTCAACTTGATAGGGCTTTGTACCCACGTCTTCAACAAAAAGCAGCTTGCCTTCTGTGCGCGGTTCCCAAGGCGTGCCCAGCAGCGAAACAAGAATGCTCAGGCAGCCGCCGTACAATGTGCCGCTCGCTGCGCCGGCCTTCAGCGCGCGCAGTCCTTCACTGGCGCCAACCTTGTACGCTGAACCGCTAATGGCAGCGCGAAAACTCTCCATGTGAACGCCATCGTCAAGATAGAAATCCGCAGCAGCCATCGGTCCATGAAACGCCGGAATGCCCAACTCATCCAGCAGTCGCAGTTGCATGCCTGTCAGATCGCTGTATGCAAAGAACACTTTTGGATGATTGCGAAACACATCCAGATCCAAACCGTCGAGAATGTAATTGGAGCCGTAGCCGCCGCGAATGCACATGACCGCGGCCGTATTTTCGTCAGCAAACGCGGCATGCAAATCTGCGAGTCGCTGTTCCGGGGTGCCCGCAAAGTATAGCGGTCCACGATGAAGCGTATTCGGTCCGAGCGCAGGTGCAAAGCCCAGCCCCCGCAAAGCCGCCACGCCTTTTTCCACGCGTTCAAGTTGTGCGGACGAAGCCGGCGCAACAATGCTGATGCCCGCTCCCACGCCAAAGGCGGGTGGCTTCAGCAGGTTTGCACGTTCAGCCGCCATGGCTACCAGGCCTCTCCGCGCGCAATCAGCGATGCCGGACCGGTAAGATGAAGTTCGCTGCCCGGGCCGTCCCAAGTCACCGTCTGCGCACCCCCGGGAGCAACCACATTCACCGGCGATACGCAGCGCCTTAGCGCCATCACCGCGGTTGCCGAAGCTGAACTGCCCGTGCCCGATGAAGTCGTAGGTCCAACGCCGCGCTCGAAAATGCGAATCTGAATCTCGCTTTCACTTATGATGCGGACAAACTCAACGTTAGTCTGATTCGGAAAATCCTTGTGCGTGCATATTTCGCTGCCAATCGAAGTCCATGTCCTGTTGGCGACCCTGAAATCCTCGTTCTCGACCAGGATAACGAAATGAGGATTGCCTGTCGAAACTTCCACGCCCACAACCTCGGCGCCATCTATCAGCTTGAGCGTGTGCGGCTTGAACTGTGGCACGCCCATACCAGTCGTCACTTCAACAGAGCTGCCGTTGCGTGCGTTCACATGGCACACGCGTACGCCGGCATCGGTTTCAATGGCAAGATCGTCGCCGGCCTTTGAATCCAAATGATCCGCCATCCATGCGGCCACGCAGCGTGTACCGTTGCCGCTGATTTCCGCAATCGAGCCATCGGCGTTGTATAGGCGAATTCGACCCGCGCCGCGTTTGGACGGATCGGCAATCTTCCACGCAAAATATTCAACGCCATCGGCGCCTACGCCGGTATTGCGCGCGCAGAGTCGACGCGTCAGTTCCGCCAGGTCCCGGCCCGCCGCGGCTTCCTCGGTCACGATCAGGAAATCGTTGCCGCAAGCGTGCGCTTTGGTAAATGAAATCACTCATCCTCCGCATTACAAAATGATTCAACGCACCGGGCCGCCTTGCCCGATGCTATCACCGTCTCGTGCCTGTTGTTGGAGTGGAATGTGGCTGCGGTATTTGCCACGTAAAGAGTTCCCGGTGGTTGCCCCTGCGCGGCGAAGTGCTCAACCACCATCAGTCCTTCCGGATGCGCCTTTACCGCCGCGTCAACCGCATCGCCATCAAACGCCAGCACAATCTCTGCGTGCTGAGCCGGTGCGCTCAGAGCCTCATCCCAAACGGCCTGGTCGGCCTCATTGATCGTCTGCCGCAGCGGAATGCCAGTCAAAGCCAAAATCTCTGGATCAACTGAAGTTTCCATCAGAACAATTGCGTTCGGCTGCTTCACCAGCAGCCCGCGCAGCACCGGCGGAATGGCAAGCTGATAAGGCCGGTGTGCCGCAATATTCTTCGTCCCTTCCACATACACCAGCGGTCTTTCGCGCACAAGCTGCCAGGCATTCAGCGCCACCAGAGCGAACAGGGGCACGATAGCAAACTTCGCCCATCCTGCCTTGAACTCACGAACACCAGCCAGCAAAAACGCTGCTGCAAAACCAACGCCCAATGCCAGTGCAGGTAGCAATTCCATGCCATAGCGCGTGTTGTACCAGGAGTGAGGCCACCACGGCGGCAGAAATATCGGCACTGAACTGTAGGCAACCGAGTAGGCATAAAACGGAACAGGCAGCCACAGCAACAGCGCCCAATCGAATGCGCGCCGATGCGACGTTAGCCACGCCCACACAGTGCCCAGCGCACTCACAATCAACAGCTTGTTGCCCCACGCCGCAGCCACTGCGTCCATCTCTGACACTTTCATATAGAACAGCAGTCCTACCCACGGATTGTGCCAACCCGGATGCGGCGGTCCCGCTCCGTGGCTGGCCGTGCGCAGCTCAATTGCTTTAGCGGAATAAGGCCCGCGTGCAAACTCCAGCCAGTCGCCGAATGCCACAGCGTTGTAGACGAACCATGCTATCGGTGCGGCAACAATTACCGCGCTCGCAACCCAGTACACGCGCGATCGCAATTGCCCGCGCCGCAACAGCCACACGCCAATTGCAGTCCACGAAATCAGTGCAAGAATCCACCCGTCGTAGCGCGTAAAAATCGCGGCAACCAGCACCAGCGCAATCCATTTGAGCTTGTGCTCGCCCAGGCGCGGGTCTACATCAAGGCAGGTGCGCCACTCCACCAGCAGCACCACCATCCAGATCATCTCGCACACAAACAAGGGCTCAGTCATCGCCGTTGTTTGCAGGTACAACATGTTTGGATTGGCAGCAAAGAATGTCAGCGCCAGCGCCGATGCAGCAGGGGCCATCCAATGCCGCGCCAGCCGATAGAGCCCCGCGCACGCGGCTATATACGAGAGCGCAGAAGGAACAATGCCCGCGATGCCGTTAGCCCACCAGCTGTACACCTGCACAAACGGCAGCAGTAGAATGTGCGGCAGCGGCAGCCATACTGATCCCAGTTGCGAAAGTCGCGGCTGATGGCAGTCGAACACGCGCCGCGCAATATGCAAGTGCGCTACGGCATCGCCATAATTCAACAGCGCGCCATTGCGCCAGCTCCATGCAATCGCGGCCGCAGATGCAGCAAACGTGCCTATTAACACCGCCACCCATTCGGCGCGTGTTATTGACGCGCGCCCGCTGGATGGCCGTGAAGTATCAATTTCAGTCAAGGTGCGTCAACTCGCGGAAGGCCCCGAAGCGAGCATCGATTTCGTCTCTCGAAAGCATCTGGAGCCGCTCGGTTCCAAACCGCTCCACCGCAAACGAGCCCATCACGCTGCCATAAAACATTGCGTTGCGGTATGCCGCCGGAGTGACCTCGGGCTGCGAAGCAAGATATCCAAAGAAGCCGCCCGCAAAACTGTCGCCAGCGCCGGTTGGATCAACCACCTCTTCAAGCGGCAATGCCGGAGCGCGAAATGTACGTTCCGTGCCTTCGGCGTTCGCGGGCGCTTTGTGGAACAGCGTTGCGCCATATTCTCCGTGCTTCACAATCAGCGAGCTCGGCCCCATCGCCATGACCGCGCGTGCAGCCTGCACAAGATTGTTGTTCGCTGCCAGCATGCGCGCTTCAGTGTCGTTGATCAGCAGAATGTCCAGGCCCTTCAGCACTTCAAGCAGCGCGGGCCTGTGGTCCTTGATCCAATAATTCATCGTGTCGCCGGCTACAAGCTTTACGCCCGGCATTGCTTCGCGCACCCGCCGCTGCAGCACAGGATCGATGTTTGCCAAGAACAAAAATTCTGAGTCGCGATACGCATCAGGAATTTTAGGCTCAAACGACGCGAACACATTCAAATCGGTTTTGTGGGTCTTGGCCTCGTTCAGGTTTTCCAGATACGAGCCTTCCCAGAAAAAGCTTTTGCCGGCAGCGCGCTCAATGCCACGCGTATCAATCTTGCGTTTGTCGAAAACCGACTGCTGCCGGGGTCCAAAATCCTCGCCCACCACGGCGATTACGCGCACGTCGGTAAAAAAGCTTGCCGCCAGAGAAAAGTAAGTCGCTGCGCCGCCCAGGCAACGGTCCCTGCGCCCCGCGGGAGTTTCAATCGAATCGTATGCAACGCTGCCCACTACAGTAATCGCCATTCAATATCCTCTTGTCTGTTGGCTAGCTAATCTGCAAACCAACTTCGCTAACTCGCTAACCTGCTAACTCGCTAACTTGCGAACAAGCTACCAACCCATGTACTTGCCAAAAAGCAGCTTCAACCGTTCCTTTGCCGTGTCTGGAATCGCATCCGGCTGCGTGAGCACTGCGAACCTGGCCGCTGTTGCGCAGGCACATTTCCGTTCGCGAGGCATGGCCGCTACTGCGCCTTTAACCACTTTGCAGGCATTCTCCGCATTCTGGTGCAGCACCGCCACAATCTCTTCCACGGTGACCGCGTCATGTCCTTCGCGCCAGCAATCGTAGTCCGTCACCATGGCCACGGTCGCGTAGCAAATCTCAGCTTCGCGCGCCAGTTTGGCTTCCTGCAGATTGGTCATTCCGATTACATCCGCGCCCCAACTGCGGTAAAGGTTCGACTCCGCCTTGGTTGAAAACTGCGGGCCCTCCATGCACACGTAGGTTCCGCCCAGCTTGCCAGAGACGTTTGCGCTTGCGCAGGCTTCAGCGGCGGCCTTTGATACCGTGGCGCATACCGGGTCGCCAAACGCAACATGGCCCACAATGCCTTCGCCGAAAAACGTCGACACGCGATGAAAGGTACGATCGATAAACTGGTCCGGCATCACAAAATCGGTGGGCTTGTGTTCTTCCTTCAACGACCCTACGGCCGACACTGAAAGAATGCGCTCCACGCCTAGTTTCTTGAAGGCATAAATGTTGGCGCGAAAGTTCAGCTCCGACGGCAGAATGCGATGGCCGCGTCCATGGCGCGCCAGGAACGCAACTTTGCGGCCCTCAAGTTCGCCAAGCACAAATGGGTCTGACGGATCGCCAAATGGTGTCTCAATCTTCTCTTCGTGAACGTTCGTAAATCCGGGCATGGAATAAAGCCCACTGCCGCCAATAATGCCGATTTCCGCTTGCGCCAACGTTCTTTCCTCTTCCTTGAGCCGGCTGCGGCCCATTCAATAATTTGGCTGATGACTCTCCAGTATATAAGCGAGCCTATTAGGAAATTAGCGTGAGAATCTTGCTATCTAGTAGCGCGCGGACATCAGCGTAAATCAACCAGCCTGATCATCTCAATGAACACATCGCCCACAATCGTCAAACTGCGCGCGCTCACTTTGTCCATCGTGTCCTGAGCGGTGTGGTGATAGCTGTTGCCCGGCCCGTAATCCAGATCAATTACATCGATGGAAGGAACTCCACGGTCAAGAAAGGCCAGGTGATCGTCTTCCACCGGCATGTCGCGCTGAAAAAAATAACGTTCATAGCCAAACTTTTTGGCGGCTTGCTCTGCCAGCGCCAGCAGCCAGCCGGTTGAGCTGGTCTCGCGCTGAATGTCGAGATCCTTATCGCCAATCA
>JADGNO010000200.1 GCA_017883405.1 Occallatibacter sp.
AAAGCTGCATTTTGACTGACAGCTCGATCTCCAACGGCGCCAAGATCGGCCCCTTCGCGCATCTGCGGCCGGGCAGCGATATCGGCGAGAACGCCCACGTCGGCAACTTCGTCGAAACCAAGAAGACGAAGCTCGGCAAGGGAGCCAAGGCAAATCATCTCACCTATTTAGGCGATGCCGAGGTCGGAGAGAGAACCAACATTGGCGCCGGACTCATCACGTGCAATTACGATGGCGTTCACAAACACACCACCCGGATAGGCAAGGATGCTTTCATCGGCAGCGACTCCACGCTCGTGGCGCCGGTCGCGGTGGGTGACGGAGCCTATATTGGCGCCGGCTCCTGCATCACAAAAGATGTGCCTGATAGCTCTCTGGCCGTGGCTCGCGCTCACCAAGTTGTAAAAGAGGGCTGGGCAGCCGCCCAGCGCACGCGACGGCAAAAGAACTAGGCAGCGCTAGCCGTTCGTACAAATATCGAGAGTCATTCAAGAATACTTGTTTCGCAACAGGTTGAAGGCATTGTGTTTCCTATCTGGGGAAGCTCGATTCAGCTGTGCTCCCGCTTTGCCTGAAATGCAGAGAATTTTGAATCGGCCGATAATAGGTCAATACGGCTCACTCATCTTCGGCGTAGGATGAGATTCCGCTGGCAACATATTTTGCCGCTCGATGAGAACAGGCCATCACGGCGATGTGCGCCTGGCGAAAGTACTGAGGAAATCGACTTTGACATTTGATCTTGCAGGATTGGGAGAACTCTTCTCTGGCGCGAAGCGGCCCGCAGCGGGACACACACGCGCGTCTGCAAGACTACGCAAGTCGGCACGGTTGCCGGCTCGGATACTGGTCGTAGATGCCGAGGCACACACGCGGTCGATGATAGTCGCGACCCTGGAACGCCAGGGACATCAGGTGCGGATGGCGGCCAGTGGCCTTGAAGCTCTTGAAATGCTGGGGCAGACTGACTTCGACCTGGTGCTGACCGAAGTTGTCGTCCAGGATGGAAATGGCATCGCCCTGATGGAACAGATACGTGAGCAGCAACCGCAACTTCCCGTGGTCATGGTCACCGCTGTTCACGACATCAACGTGGCTATCGACTCCATGCACCGCGGCGCGTACGACTATCTGCTCAAGCCCTTCAGTCGCGAACATCTGCTGACTGCCGTTCGACGCGCACTCGATCACCGGAAGACTCTGCAGGAGAGCCACAGCCACCAGCAAAAGCTCGAACAGGCGGTTCAAGCCAGGACGGAGATGCTTCGCCAGGCGATGGATGAACTGGAGCACTCCTACGATGTGACGCTGGAGGCGCTGGGCGACGCGCTCGATCTGAAAGATTCCGAGACAGAGGGCCATTCGAAGCGAGTAACCGCGTATACGATTGTGCTGGCCCGGGCAATGGGAATCAGCTCTGCGGAAATCAAGATCATCGCCCGCGGCGCCTTCCTGCACGACATCGGCAAGATGGCGATTCCCGACAATATTCTGCGCAAGCCCGGAAAGCTCTCTGCGAAAGAACTGGCGGTAATGCGCGACCATTGCACGCGTGGCTACCATATGCTGCGGAAGATCCCGTTCCTGAGTGAAGCGGCGGAGATTGTCTTCACCCATCACGAGCACCACAACGGCAGCGGCTATCCGACTGGGCTGAGCGGCAGCGAAATCCCCATAGGATCTCGCATCTTTTCCGTCGCCGACGCATTGGACGCGATCACCAGCGACCGGCCGTACCGCAAAGGACGAGACTTCAATGCAGCTCGCGAAGAGGTTCTTCGCTGTTCAGGAACTCAGTTTGACCCAGGCGTTGTCGAGGTTTACCTGAAGTTCCCCAATGATCTTTGGCACGAGCTGCGCGCGGAGATCACCGGCCAGGACAAGCAGTTTTCGACCTTCGATATTGCAATCACCCCAACCAAGGTAAAGATCTAGCGTCCATTTCTGGAGCGAAAAGCCATGCCTGCACTTTCCCCTCAAGAAGCCACATCCCGTCTCGCCAACTTACCCGCGTGGCAGATCGAAGATGGGGAGCTGACACGAACATTCAGTTTCAAAGACTTCCCTGCCGCGCTGGCATTCGTCAATCGTGTGGGAGCGCAAGCAGAGGAGGCCGGTCATCATCCAGACATCGACATCCGCTACAACCGGGTGCGGCTGAGCCTGGTGACTCACGACGAGGGTGGGCTGACGGCGAAAGACTTCGATCTGGCAGCCGCAGCCGACAAGCTGGCCTGACGGAATCCGGGAGGCACTTTTATTGGGCTCGGTGTCTGGGTTTGCCGAGTGGTTCGCACCCAGGATTCAATGAAACGCATCTCAGACGTTCCCATCTACCCGGTATATACACCGAAGTAGAATATCCACATTATGAGACGAAATCTCAGATCTACGATATGTCAAGGCAAACGCTCCTCTCTTGGCATCGTGTCTGCTGTGAACCTGTAACAACGCGTATTACCTTTTGTAAGTTAATGTATAAAAATTACTTACATTAAATTAACCTGCTTTTAAGCTCGCCAGCTTCACAGTTCATTCCCGGGGAAAATTGCTAAATTGGACTTCTGAAATCCGAAAAACGTTATGAGGCGGGCACGTTCGTGGAAATTTCGATTTATGTATTTCGTTTCAGCTAAATCTATGCTATGGTGTATATATTCCGGTTGAGAAGGTGGCCGAATTTGCCGCTCTTCTAGCTGGAAGTAGTTTGCGTCACTGGCCTCCCGGCACGAACAGCTCGACCGTTCGTGCCGTCTTTTTTGCGCCAAAAACTCCAATCGCACACTCCAGGGTTGACCTCGGGCGGCCAGGCTTTCGATTCTCGCTCGTTTTGGTCTAAAATGCGCAAGAGGGTCATATGACAAACAAATGGATGAAGCGCCAGTGGGTTTTCGGCCTGGCTGTTTTTGCATTGACCGTGGTCAGCTATGCGCAGTGGTCGAATCCGGCCGACGATGTTCCCGCCTATCATCCCTCCGCGCCGCTTAAGGTGAGCGCCCTGCCCCCGATTCTTTCCGGCAAGCAACTCACGGGCGAACACTTCAAATATCCCTGGCAGGTACACGCCTACCAGTTGGCGATCAAGGTCAGCGGTGTGATCTACCAGCTTCCCTGTAACTGCCGTTGCGACCGTGCCCTGGGCCACACCAGCCTGCGCAGTTGCTATGAAACGGCACACTCGACCGAATGCGATACCTGCGCCAAGGAAGGCTTCTTCGCCTA
>JADGNO010000201.1 GCA_017883405.1 Occallatibacter sp.
GAACGTCAAGTCCGATGTAATACATATGGTCTCGAGGAGCCTCCGTGGTTGTTCTCTGAATCAGCGTCGCCGCTGAGTTCAGCTTATGAAACACCGCGTGCTCCTCACTGACTTAACATTCAAACAAACCATGCATAACCCAATTCCTGGACCCTTCGGCGTTTTTCAGGACTGATCTCTGGCGGGAATGGGTTCGTGCGATCCCAGGTCTCAAAAGCGAGACCGCGGCCCCCCTAAGTTAAGAGATCATTCTCTCGGTGTTATCGAATAGGTCTTGAAGGTGCTGTTCGCTTCTCTTGCCGTTAATCGCTTGGCGAAGGAAGGTCTTGATGTCTGACTCGCGAAGGATCAGGACAACTCCCTTTGACGCCGCAAAAACCCTCTTGACGTGATTGAAAAAATGATGAGGGAGCGGCTCCTGACTTCTACAGACCATGATCATGAAGCGTCCCGTTTGTTCAGTCATGTAATAGAGGCATTGGTGGAAGTCATCGGCTTTGAGGTCAGCGTAGTTCTTGCATTCCCAAACAACCTGGGTGGCGTTGTATTTGTCTCGAATGATGGCCCAGAACCCAGCCGCAGCCCTGTTTGAAGCGATCCAGTCGCGAATGACTGTCCCATCAACTGTTCTCACCTTTGCTTCTACATTATGAAGAGACCTGAAGAAACAAAGCCGAATCACGTCCCCAATTACCTCTTCAAACTGTTTAGCCGTTCCTTTCCCAGTCGGGAGCGTGGCCAATTCAGCTGAAAGCTCATCAAGCTTCGAACGGTAGGTGATGGTGGAGAACGATGCTGGGACATCGCTTATTAGGCCAGAGGTTCTTAGCGATACATCATCGCCGAAAGCGGTAATTATGCTGCTCTGTAGCTGAAGACCGTCTGCGTAAGACGGATGCACAACGACGGTAGAATCGTTTGTTAGTATCAGGCTTCCGGGATTCTCCGCTTCAGAAGACTTGAACCGAATTTTCCCATGGGCTTCCCTTACGCCCCAGAATCCCACGTTGTAAAGAAGCTGGATAAGCAACTCGGGTGATGTGAATTGGTAAACCCAGGTTCCGCATTCCGATTTGACCTCTTCGTCGACGAGCAATTTCTTAATAAAGTCCTCGACGCTTCCGATCGTGTACTCTGTTCCGAGTCCATAAAATCGACTCAGAATCACGTTTAATCGCGGGTAATTGTCCGCGTATTCGTCGGCAAGCTCTTTGAGACGGCTCTCTGAGAAAGATTTTTGCGATTCATCTAAATCGGCAATCTCAATCCGACTCTTCTGGTGGGATTGGGCAATGCCGAGGGCAGTAGAGGTATAAAGAAGAATGTCTCTAGGACGGTACTGGCAGTAATTGAAAACTCTGTCTTGGCTTTGCGAATCTTGCCCCTCAAAGAAGGCTCTCCACGTAGATCCATCGAGGGCAAATTTTGTGATCAGCCCCTCATTTAGGCGTCTTTCAATGAGCTCGCGAAGTAGTTCTCGAGTCCAATCGAGTGAAACTAGGGAAGTCTCCAAGCGCGAGAATTCGCTGTCCAACTCACGGACTCGATCAAATACATTCTCCCGTAGAAATACCATTGGGCGGACCGCTGGTGTAATCGCCCGAATTTCATTGCACGCATGCATTAGAGCCATGACCAAAGTGACTGCTTTATTGGATTCATCCCACTCGTCATCTAAGCGGTCGATTAGGACGATTTGGCGCATCCGGGCTTGGTTTGAATACTCGTTCGTAATTTCCTCCGCAAGTTTGGCTGGCCGGTTCCTGAATTTGAGCCATTCCTTCGGATTGTCGGGTTGGAGAAAGCTGAATCCCTCCTCAATGAGATATAGGAGTCGTAAATCAAACTCATAATTCTCGTTGACATTTCGCTCTCGTGTAATTTCGCTTCCGTCTGCAGCACGGAACGTAAAGAGCCCCTGTTTCTTCCATTCGAGCACGACCTCATCGAGGATGGCGCGCACGAATCCAGAAACCAGAGTGTTGAATGGCTTCTGCTTGAGTCGTTCATCCCAACCGAATGAGACGAATGCGTCCGCGGAAGACAGGAGCTTAGGAATGAGCAGAACTGTGTTCTTGGGGTACTTATTCTTGAGATAGTATGTGATCGCGGTCTTGCCGGTGCCTCGTCTTCCGACGAAGAAAGTCTTGCCTCCATCGAGGTCGTTCGCTGCCCTAATCGCGGGAGTTTCAACGAAGAGCTTCGAGTTCTGGCGAATTAGGTCATGTTCCGCGAAAGACTGTCCAAGCTGGGCGCGAGCAAATGCCTGCTTGGAAATAACAGCTTGCTGACTTCCGGTTTGACCTTTTGCTATCTTGCTCGTCCTTGGAGTTCAGATTTGGATTGCCCGACCGACCGTGATTCCCAATCGGCACCTGCTAGCACTTCGCGCACTTTGGATCGATCCTCGCAAGTGAACGCTTCATGAAACCCTAATAATAGCCTCTGGAAATGCTCGCAACAAAGGCCCCCAAGCTGATCCGATCGTTTCCGGCTCGTTTCGAGTCGGCGTTCGCCGTGTTAGAAACTCCATTTCTGTAATGAGATGTCGGCTTGACGTCAGTGATTCGTCACTGGCGAGCCCGTCGTCTCCCATTAGGAAATGCCACGGCGGTATGATTTTTGCATGGCCGCTATCGAGAAGAGCGCATGAAGGTAAATCGGCGGAGTTTTCTGGCGCAGGCTGGTGCGGCGTCCTTCAGCCCAGGGATTCTGGCTACACCCGCGTTGGCGGCAGATTTCGTGAGCGCGATTGACCGCGAGCGGATGCGATCGGTGGCCGCCTTCACCGCAGAGACGCTGAGCACGGATCATCCGGTCCCGTTCGGCGCAGACATTGTGAGCACGGCTACCGGTGAGCGGTTGATGCGCGCGGTGAACCGCGTAGGTCCCGACCACGATCCCAGCGCGCATGCCGAAACCCTGACGATTCGACTGGCATGCGCCAAGCTGGCCACGGGATCGCTCAAGGGCTACACGCTGTATACGACGTGCGAGCCGTGTGCGATGTGCATGGCCTGCGCTCTCTGGTCAGGCCTGGACCGGCTGGTCTTCGGCGCCACGATTGCCGACGCTTCCCGGTTCGTCTCGCAGATTACGATCGCGGCGAAGGAAGTGGCGCGGCGGACCGACCTGCATTGCGTGGTGGCTGGGCCGGTCGAGCGCGAGGTTTGCGTGAAACTCTTTACCGATCCACGCATGCAAAAGGCGTTTGCAATGTGGAAGAGGTCGTGAGCGAGCCCCGGGGTCAAAAGTCAAAGATATCGCACGCTGGTCACTCTTGCGTGCTGTCCCAGGTCCCCAAAAGCGAGGGACCTGGGGCACCCGGCCTTAAACGCTGAAGATGCGCTTGAGCAGGCTTTGCTTTGGCTGGTGTTTGCAGTAGGGTGGACGCGGACGTTTTGCTGTTGCGTGGAAGTTGCGGCACTCCTGGCAATTGCCATGACGCGGGCAGTTGCTGGGGCACGAGCACTCCACTACAGGATCGAAGAGCACATTGGGCGCGTGTTCGGGATGGTTCACGCCACTTCGCCGTTGCCGTTTTCGTCGAGCTTGCCGAAGATCATTTTGCCGCTGGCAGTTTGCAGCACGCTGGTGACGGCGATGTCGATGCTTTTGCCGATGAGCTTGCGCGCGTGATCGACAACGACCATGGTGCCGTCGTCAAGATAGCCGACGCCCTGGTTGTACTCCTTGCCTTCTTTAAGCACCAGAATGTTCATGCGCTCGCCGGGCAGAACCACCGGCTTGAGCGCATTGGCCAGGTCGTTGATGTTCAATACTTCGACGTGGTGCAGGTGAGCAACCTTGTTGAGGTTGAAGTCGTTAGTGACAACCTTGGCTTCCCACTTCTTGGCCAGTTCAAGCAGCTTGAGATCGACTTCGCGGATGGACGGGAAATCGTCCGGCACGATCTGGACCTGGATGGCCGCATTGGACTGCATACGCTGCAGCATGTCGAGGCCGCGACGGCCGCGCTGTCGCTTGGACGAGTCAGTGGAGTCGGCGACGGTCTGCAATTCGCGCAGCACAAATTCGGGCACTACGATCATGCCATCCATGAAGCCGGCTTCAGCAATGTCGGCAATGCGGCCGTCGATGATGACGGAGGTATCGAGCACTTTGGCGCTGCGCCGGGAAGGCCGGTCGGCAGCGAAGATGGTGCCGAGGGCGGCCGGGTTGAGCAGGTCGCCCTTACTGGCGCCGACCAGCAGGCCCACGTAGGTCATGAGCAGCAGAACAAAGATCTGCAGCACCGCGGAGGTGGAGTTGGGCAGCGGAGCCGAGCGCAGAACCAGGCAGAACAGGGCGGCGCCGAAGATTCCCAGCACCGACCCGGTGACCGCGCCGATGAGGCGGCGAAGGCTGAGCGCGCGCACACGCAGTTCAAAAACGATGACGGCACCGGCCGCGAGGGCTCCGGCGATTGCGCCAATCCAACCGTTCTCGACCCCGAAAGGGTGGAGGAAATAACAGACACCAGCAAGAAGGGCAACGAAAAGAAGACGAAGAACTATCAAGTCCATAAATGCCTACTGCCGCTGGCAGCGAAATGATAACGCCAGACTCGGCACAATTGGGGAGTATGACGACACCCACGCGCCATCGTCAAGCAGGTAATCAGGGTAGGAAGAATGGCGGTACTATCCCGAGGGGGAAACAGCCAAGCTTAGCGATGATATGGGAGAGGATAGCACGCAGGAGCCCCGGGAAAATCAGCCGTTGTTGAAGTGCGATTTCTATCTTCCCGGCGCGGATGCCAACTTCAGGAGGCGGCGGCCAGTTCGGTAACAGGCGCCTGGCGCATGGTGCCCTTTCTGGGTCCGCGTTTGCGCGCGCTCATGATCTTGATGCGTTCAAGAAGTTCCTGGGTCGTGCATTGCTTTTTGGCAATCAGCGCATCGGCCATGTGCATTTGGCCACCCATCGCCTGCATGTCACCCAGCAGAATCATCGGGACGTGAGAGGCAATCTGTTTGAGGCGGTTGACCAGCTGATTGCCATTCATCTGCGGCATGGTGTAGTCGGCCAGCACCAGGTCCACCTGCATTCCACTGAAGAGCTCAATTGCTTCTTGCCCATTTGTAGCGGGCACCACGCGGTATCCGTTTGTGTTCAGCATGAAACTCATGATCGAGAGTTCCTGTTCATTGTCGTTAACGCAGAGAATTATCTTTTTAGGCCGCATGGCGTGGAATCCGCTCCTTCATCCGTTCACTGGTTCAATTCAGCTTCGCCGGCAACACGAATCCTCTGCGCACACAAAGCGGCGGCAAATGACTGTGGTATTTGTCGGGACCCGTTAGCGCGATGGAAGCTGCGTTCGTAGGGGGATCAGTGCACGGTGGTTATCTTGTGCGATTATGTCTTGCGCCAAAAACGCAGACAAGTGCACAAGGATACAACCGGCATAGGATCCGCACCAGGCAAGTCTTCCTTCGCAATCAAAAAAACCAAACTTCAAGCCTGAGCTGCAATCCGAGAGCAACGTTCGGTTGGGCTTTGCTATGAATGGGAAGATACGTTCGTTGGTAGTTTGTGAAAAGAGAGAAAGTGAAGCGAAAGCTGGAATGAAAACAAACCTGTAACAAGGCAAATTAAGCTAGCGTTAACAATCGCAGTTACTTGCCATGTTGAATTCCTGTTGAAAGCGTCTGCATCACGGCTGGAAAATGTGTCCCATTGCCACAGAAACGGTGCTGCCTCCGACGCGCACATCTGTTACCTTCGCCGAAATGTTTTTCGCACTCAGGAAAAGATCGCTTGGTCTTCCCATTTCGACACCTTGCTGAAGATGAATCTGCGCGCCTGAGGCGACGGCGTTGTGGGCGACAAGATAGCTGATGGCGCATCCCGCAGCTGAACCGGTGGCAGGATCTTCTCCGCCATAAAACTGCATACGCGCGCGCCATGCGGCTTCTGCGTCGTTTGGCGCGAGCACGTAAAACCAGCGCGCGCCGCGCTCGCGCAGCCACGGCGTTGCTGCTTGCTGATCGACGCACAGGCGGCTGAGCGCCTGGGTTGAGCGCAGAGCAACGATTGCGAAGGCTGTTCCAGTGGAGACGACTTGCGGTGTTAGCGCGGGATCGAGGTCGTCCGCCGACAGGCCGATGAGCTGGGCTACGGCGGCACGGTCAAGCTCGACGCCGAACTCGGGATCGCGCTGCGTCATTTCGCCATGCAGGCCGGCGCCGCTGAACCGCACAGGAACGGAACCGACATTGAGCGCAAGCGTAATGGTGTTGTCGATGATGGTTTCAGGGGCCTGCATTTTAAGAACGCTTGCGGTGCCAAGAGTGGGATGGCCGGCGAAATTGAGCTCTTCAAGCGTGGTGAAGATGCGGACGCGGATGCCTTCAGCTTGCTCGCCAGCGGCAGCACGGCGCTCAACGAAGGTGGTCTCAGAGAGGTTGAACTCGCGCGCAATGGATTGCATTTTCTCTGTGCTGAGGCCGGCGGTGTCAAACACGACGGCGAGCGGATTGCCTTTGAGCGGTGTGTCGGTGAATACGTCAACAACGAAGTAATTGAGTGCCATTTGGCGATCCTCAAGCTATCAGCTATGAGCCTTCAGCCCGGTTCGTGGCGGAGCGAGGGCGTGCTGTTTTACCCTTCTGGCGATCATACCGCGAGGAGGTATTTGGGCAGCCTGCTTGTTACAATCGAAAAGGCCTGATTATACGGCGATTCCAAAGCCTTCCCATGACCGAGCAAGACCAGCCATCGATGACATTACGTCTTTTCAATACCCTTTCAGGGCAGGTTGAACCGCTTGTCCCTTCTGACGGCAAAGCTCTGCGCATGTATGCGTGCGGGCCGACCGTTTACGATTACGGCCACATTTGCAACTTCCGCACTTTTCTTGCAGTGGACATTCTGCGGCGCTCTTTGCTTTTGATGGGCACGCATGTTCGCCACGTAATGAACATTACGGACGTGGACGACAAGATTATTCGCAACGCGGCGGCGAAGGGTATTTCAATTCGCGAATATTCGGCTCCCTTTGAGGTGGCGTTTCTTGAAGATCTGGAGGCCCTGCACGTGGAGCGGCCAGAGCAAATTGCGCGCGCCACCGAACATATTCCGTTGATGGTTGAGCTGGTCGAGAAGCTTGCCAAAGAAGGTGCGGCGTATCAGACGGAAGACGGGAGCTGGTATTTTCGGCTGTCGGCATTCAAGGATTACGGCAAGCTGAGCAAGAAGGACCTGAGCGGCATGGAAGACGGCGCGCGCGTGGATCTGGATGAGTATGAGAAGGACTCGGCCCGCGACTTTGCGCTTTGGAAGGCGGTAAAGCCGGGTGAGACGTCATGGGAGACGCCGATTGGTAATGGGCGGCCGGGCTGGCACCTTGAGTGTTCGGCAATGGCGATGGAGTACCTGGGCCCGAGCCTGGATCTTCATGCGGGCGGCGAAGACCTGATGTTTCCGCACCACGAGAACGAGATTGCGCAGAGCGAGACGGCGACGCACCAAACATTTTCGCGCCACTGGATGCATGTGCGCTTTCTGCTGGTGGACGGGCGCAAGATGTCAAAGAGCGAAGGCAATTTCTACACGCTCAGAGATTTGTTGTTGAAGGGTTATAAAGCTTCTGCCATTCGCATGGCGCTGATCTCAGTTCCCTATCGCCACCAGTTGAACTTTACGTTCGACGGGCTGGTGGATGCGACGAGCGCAATCGATCGGTTGCGGACGTTCAAGCAGCGACTGATGGAAGCGAAGGTTGAAGCGGGCACGAACGCTGCACTGCAGGATGCGGCCAGTAAGGCCAAGGCCGATTACATGGCCGCGCTGGCAAACGACCTGAACACTGCGGAAGCGCGCGCGGCAATTTTTGAATTGATCAGGACTGCGAATACCGCAATCGATCAGGGACAGCTTTTTGCCGGCGACCGCGATGCGATTCTTGACGTGCTGGCGGCGTTCGATGCGGTGTTCGATGTGCTTGAGGATGGCGATGCTGAGGCGACGCGCAAGGCTATTGAGTGGGCGGAGCAAGCGGGGCGGCTGAGCGAGGTTGCTCCGGAACTGCTGGCGCGGCAGGGGCTGACCGATGAAGCGATTGAAGCGCTGGTGGCCGAGCGCACACTGGCCAAGAAGCAGCGCAATTTTGCACGTGCCGATGCGATTCGCAACGAGCTGGCGGAAAAAGGCATCGTCATTGAAGACTCGAAAGACGGCGTGCGCTGGAAACGGAAGTGAAGTACAGCTTCCAGCTACTAGCTTCTAGCCTCTAGCTGTTAGCTTGTTCGTGATGGGATGAATGGCTTGCTATCCCACCCTTCTCGCGATAAATCCACGAGAAGGATGGGGCACCCAGAGTTCGAGCGACAATTCCCAGGAGATGATCAGTTTATGGAAGCGAATGAAGCTAGTGAGTTGCAGGAACACGCGGAGCATGGGTCGCATGACGGTGCACTGCGTCCCGTTGCTTTTACGATGAGCGTGCTGGCGGTGCTGGTTGCCGTGACCACGGTGCTTGGGCATCGCACGCACACTGAGGCGGTGCTGTTCCAAAACAAGGCCACCGACCAGTGGAACGAGTACCAGGCGAAGAAGATCCGCTCATACAACACCGGGTTGGCGAATGACCTGCTGGGCGTGGTGACGATCGCAGACAAAGATGCAGCCGCGAAGATTGCCAAAGGCTATGCGAGCCACCAGGAAAAGTGGAACGACGAGTTGAAGGAAGAGCAGGACAAGGCCGAGGGTCTCGAAAAGAGAGTGGAAGAAGCTGAGGCTCGCGCCGACCGCTTTGACCTGGCCGAGGCGCTGCTTGAAATCGGATTGGTGATTACGTCGGTGACGCTGCTGACGCGCAATCGGCTGTACTGGTATTTCGGGATGGTGTTTTCGCTGGCGGGAATACTATCTGCGCTGTCTGTGCTGACGCTGAAGTAAGGTTTTCGATCAACTTCATTCCGCGGGCATCTGCTCCAGCTCTTCGATGGGCGGCGGGTCGGCCTTGGCCTTGATCTGCGCGGTGGTTAGAAGAAATACGGCGAACAAAATCGCAGCCATGCCGACGAATTCCGAGGGCTCTGGGCGCTCGTGCAGCAGGAACATGCCCAGCAGCACCGCAACCACCGGATTGACGTAGGTGTAGGACATGACCTTGGCCACGGGCACATGTTCGATGAGATAGACGAAGCCTGTATAGCCAAGCAGCGAGCCACCGGTGATGAGGTACGCAAGCGACCCGACGGCGGCGCGGTTGAGATGGAATTGCTGCCAGTTGCCGAGCACGGTTCCGAGCAGCAGATCAAAACAGCCGGCGATGATCATCTGCCACGATGCGGCGACGAAGCTGTTAACCTGCAAGCGCGCATGTCGTGAGAGCAAGCTTCCGATGGCCCATGCGAATGCTCCACCAAGCAGCGCCATGAGCGCGAACAGCAGTTCGCGATTGCCGACGAGGGCGTTGTGCAGCGAGGGCCACAGCAATGCGGCAAGCCCTACGAAGCCGATGAGCAGGCCTAGCCATCCGCGCGGTGGCAGCGATTCTCCGTGAGGCAGAAAAAGCTCAATGAGCGCGACGTAGAGCGGCATGACTGCAAAGCCGAGTGAAGACAGACCGCTGGGCACTGTCTTTTCTGCGATGACCAATCCCACGTTGCCAAGGAAGAGCAGCAGCAGGCTAATAGCGCCAAGCATGAACATGGTGCGGGCGGGGAAGGTTATTTTGAGGCGGCGCCAGCGACACCAGGCGAGCAGGATGATGCCGGCGATGAAGAAGCGGAGTCCGGCGAGGAGCAGGGCCGGCATTTCCGCAGCGCCAATGCGAATGGCCGTATAGGTGGATCCCCAGAAAAAGTAGACGCTGAGAAACGCCAGCACGATGGAGGTTGTGCCGGCGGCCATATTGCGCGCTGACTTAAGTCCCAATTGCCCATTGGTTTCAGTGCGGCCGGGCTGGTTTTTTGGGGTGCCCATGGGGATGATTCCATCCTATCCCGTGCGGGTTAGTTGCGTTGGAATGCAATCAATCGCGTGGTATCCTTCTTGAGTAGCGGGGCGAAAAAATGCATAACTGCGCAGAGCACGAGTTGCTGCTTGTACCGGCGTTAAAGCGCTGGTCGCGGTCTCGCGCGCGCTGCATTTGCCCGCGGAATCACCTGCGCGTGCTCCCCATCCGCACGCGACCTAGTCTCTTCGGCGGAGACTAGCAGTACCGCCGCCGAAGATCCTCCTCCGTCTTGTCTCGCCTTAAGTTTCTGGTGCAAGCAGGCGAGTTGCAACTCAATGATCCCGCGTGCCGGGATGGGTGGCCGTGGTTTATGCGGCGACACCACACGAAACAGTCCGAGGAGATGGTCCCATGACCAGAAAAGAATTACACGAGCAATTTGGTCCGAAGCTGGTTTGTAGTTTGCCAGGCCCCAAGGCAAAGGCCGCGGTTGAAGCAGATACGCGGCTGATTTCGCCAAGCTACACGCGTTCGTATCCGCTGGTTGCCAAGAGCGGCCGCGGCATTCGCATTACCGACGTGGATGGCAACGAGTTTCTGGATTTTGCCGCCGGCATTGCCGTGAACTCCACTGGCCACTGCCACCCTGAAGTTGTGGCGGCGATTCAGAAGCAGGCTGCGGAGCTGTTGCACATTTCTGGAACTGATTTTTACAATGAGCCGCTGACCGATCTGGCGGAACGTTTGTCTGCTGTGGCTCCCATGAAGGGGCCGCACAAGTTCTTCTATGGCAACAGCGGTGCGGAAGCGATTGAGTGCGCGCTGAAGCTGGCGCGTTATCACACCGGACGGCAGCAGGTGATTTCGTTCTTCGGAGCGTTCCATGGGCGCACCATGGGCGCACTGTCGCTTACCGGATCAAAGCCGCAACAGAAGCGGCGCTTCTCGCCTATGGTTCCCGGCGTAACGCACGTGCGTTATCCGTACACATATCGCGGATGCACGGGCGGGCCACAGGATGAAGAAGCCTTCAGCCTGGGCTGCGCGCGCTACATCGAAGAGAAGCTGTTCAAGACGATTCTGCCTCCTGAAGAAGTGGCAGCGGTATTCATTGAGCCTATTCAGGGTGAAGGCGGGTACGTGGTTGCGCCCGACAACTTTATGCGCGAGCTGCGCGAGATCTGCACGCGGCACGGAATTCTGCTGGTTGTGGATGAAGTCCAATGCGGCGCAGGACGCACGGGCAAATGGTGGGCGGTTGAGCACTCTGGCGTTGAGCCCGACATGGTGTGCATTGCCAAGGGCATTGCAAGCGGAATGCCACTGGGCATCTGCATGACAAAGGCCGAGGTAATGGACTGGGTGCCGGGTTCACATGCTTCAACTTTCGGCGGCAATCCGGTTTCAATTGCGGCAGCGATCGCGACGATGGACATTATTGAGCGCGAAGCGATGGCCAATGCAGCACGCGTGGGCGGACTGATGCTTGAACGGCTGAATGGCTGGAAGAAGACGCATCCGCTGGTGGGCGATGTGCGCGGGCGCGGCCTGATGATCGGCATTGAGCTGGTGAAGGACAAGGCGACACGCGAGCCTGCTGCCGCCTTGCGCAACAAGGTCGAGACGCTGACATTCAAGCGCGGCCTGATGCTGCTCGGCTGCGGTGAGACGTCGCTGCGGCTTTCGCCTCCGCTGATTGTGAAGGAAGAAGAGGCGACGGTTGCACTCGACATCCTTGAAGAGGCGTTGACGATTGTGGAGAAGGAACATGAGCAGGAGTTGTTGGAAGTAACGACCGCATAAGCTGCCAACAATCGTCTTGTTTGGATTGAATAGGCCGGCAGGCGCAAGCTTGCCGGCCCTTTTGCGTGTGTGACTACGGTCATTTGCATGGATTGGTGCTGGCGGCGACAATGGCTGCGATGAACTGGGTATCGAGAATTGCGTTGCACGGTGTTGAACGAGGGCTTGCTGGCCTGGACCGGATGGCAGGCCGCCGTGGCTTACAGCCCGCGCACCTGGCTACGGGTTTGCAAGGTGAGGATGCCGCGTATTTCTTTTTGCGGCGCAAGGGTTATACGGTGGTTGCGCGGCGATGGTCGCCAGGGCACCAGCCCGGCGATCTCGACCTGATTGCGTGGCAGGGAGAGCTGCTTTGCATTGTGGAAGTGAAGTCGCGAACAGCGCATGATATGACGCCCGCGGAAGCTGCAGTGGACACGCACAAGCGCAAGATGATGCGGCGGCTGGCTCGGCAGTATGTGCGGCAATTGCCCATGGATGTTCCGCCGCAGGTGCGGTTCGATGTGATCAGTGTTTACCTAGTACCCGGACAGCCTAAGGAGTTTGTTTATTTTGAGGGGGCGTTTGGGTGGGGCGAGATGGGCGAGCGGTTCTGAGCTTCTTTGTTGGGGATTGAAAAATAAAAACAGTTCCTTGACTACGCTGAACGTGACTCGGCAAGGCTTAGGCGATACACTGCGGCAATGATTCGTCAGATCGTGCCGCTCTTCTTCACAAACGACATTCCTGGCACAATTGCGTATTACCGGGAACAGCTTGGCTTCGACTGTCTGGGCACCTGGAACGATCCACCTGTTTACGCGTTCCTGGCCCGCGACCGGTGCGCGATTCATTTGCGCTGCGCCGAACCGCCCACGTCCAATGCAGACAAATATGAGGACGAACTTCTGGATGCATACATCTACGTCGATGATGCGGATGCGCTCTACGCCGAGTACACGAGCAAAGGAGTGGAGTTCGCGAGGCAGCTTGGTGACATGCCGTGGAAGTGCCGGGAGTTTGTGATTAAGGATTGCGACGGCCGCCTGCTGGCCTTCGGCTCGGATCTATAGCGTGTTTGGGTAAGAACAGTCGCTTAGGGTCACGCATTGGGTTGTGTGGGATTTTGGTATCGGTAGGGAAAGAGCGCTCGTTTTGCGTTTTAGAAAGATGGCGCTTCGAATTTACTTTCCTGGATTGTTGATTGCGGGTAAGCTGTCGTTGAAACCAGGAGGCTGTTATGACTCGGGTTGTGACTTTCCTGTTGACTTCGGATCCGGAAACCGCGCTGACGTTTTATCGCGACACGCTTGGACTCAAGTTTGTGCGCGATGACGGATTTGCGCTAGTGTTCGATATGCAGGGAGTGATGCTGCGCATTGCGAAAGCTCCGCAGTTTACGCCGGCACAGCACACAGTGCTTGGATGGGAAGTGGAAGACATTCTGGTTGCGCAAGAGGGACTGTTGCGCAAGGACGTCACGTTCGAGATCTATCCAAACATGGGCCAGGATGAGCGCGCGATCTGTACGTTTCCCAACGGTGACAAGGTGGCGTGGTTCAAAGACCCTGATGGGAATCTGCTGTCGATCTCGCAGCATGTGGAGTGAGGGGCAGCTTTCAGCTAACAGCTTTCAGCTTTTTCTTACGACGTGTTGCTTAGATTTTCAATTCAAAGTAGTTAGATCCCCCGCGATGTTTCGGCCTCGGGCGCGGACTGGCCAAAGTAACTGAGTCCCTAGTTACTGATTTCTATCAAAATGAGTACTTTCTAATTACCGCCAAATGCAGCGAAAGCCGCATTGTGCCTGGGGATTCCCTGCCTGATCCTTAGAAGATCGCTGAGCGTGGCTTCAATCCACCAGATCTCATCGCGGGAAGTTCGACGGTTTCCCGCAGTTCACTTACAGGGCCCATCAAGATTGAGTTTCCAACGGGGCAAATGCCGAGTTGCAAGGGTTGCTTTCGGTGATTGTCGCATTTCGACGTTAAAGGAACTTCGAGCACGATTGCGAATCCTGGAGGAAAAACTTATGCCGATGACAGCGGGACAAAGAACCATCACCGTCGTGAGCCTTGGACTGTTGTTTCTGAGCACGCCCGGACAAGCTTCGCTGGAAAGAATTCCGCAGCGCACTCGAATTGCATTCCCTACGTTTGTGAAGACGCGGATGATTGTGTCGTGGTATGGGCAGGAGTTTCAGGGCAGCATGACGGCGTCAGGCGAGAAGTTCGATCTGCACAAATTGACGGCCGCGCACAAGACGCTTCCGCTTGGAAGCCTTGTGAGATTAACGGTGATGTCTACGGGGCGTTCCGTTGTAGTGCGCATCAACGATCGAGGACCGTGGATCAAGGGCCGTGATTTTGATTTGTCAGAGGAAGCGGCGATCGAACTGGGCATCCACGAGAGAGGGTTTTCGTCGGTAGAGGCCATGCTTTCTGAGAGCGATTTCTCCGCGATCATGCGCGCGCAGAAGCACTGAGCCTTAACCGTGCAGTTCTTTCCATTCCTCATGCCAGGCCATCTGGATGGCTTCTAGGCGCGACTCGTTGGATTTGGTTGGGTCGTCGGCAAAGCCCGAAAGCTCCGTCACGTATTTATGAAGGTCAGTAAAGCGCACAGCGAGGGGATCAACGTCAGGAAATTTCTCTGACAGTTGGATACCGATTTCTTCAGCGTCTGTCCACAGAATCTCTGGCGGCATGGTGGTGGCTCCTTATTTCTGTTCGGCGAGGGCCAGGGGCTTGCCTTCTGAAGTGTAGTTGCGATTCCACTTGGGGATTTCGACGACGTAGTTGCCGGGGCGCGTGATGACTGCCTGGCAACCGAGGCGCGAGTTCAACTGCTGATCGGCGGCCATGTCGAGGCGGTCGAGTTCATCGTCTTCAGCGGGGCTGATGCCTTCGTCCCCTTGCTTGACCCAGATGTGGCAGGTGGTGCATGCGCATGATCCGCCACAGGCATGGTCAAGAAAGATGCCGTGATTTTCGGCCACGTCGAGGAAGGACATTGGCTTGCCGTGGTGATCGTACGGCATGGTGCCGTATTCGAATTCAACGGTTTTGCCTTCAGGCTCAAAGGTGACGCGCACCAGTTTTTCGGGCGGAATATTTTTGTTTGCTGTTGATTCACTCATAGCTTGTACCTTTTCGGCGCAGATCCCGGTCTACTTGAATTCTGCTGCGGCCATGGGGTGCGGCGCGGTTACCGATTCGTTGAGTTGTTCGCCTGCTGCGTTCATGGTTTTGCCGCGCAGCGCGCTTGAAACTGCCGCATCCATCATAAGCTCGGCAAGGCGATGCGTTGCCTGATCGAGTGCAAGGGTGGCATTGCGGATGGCGTTCATGTCAGACCCGTCTTTGACTTCAGCAAGATTGCGTTCGGCGGCAGCGATTGCGGACTGTTCCTCGCCACTGAGCGCGGACCACGCGGGGCTCTGCCTGGAGGCATCGACCTTGGTGAGGATAGAGTCGGCCTCGAGCCGCGCTTCAATCACCAGGCGCTTGGCGAAATCTTCTTCAGCGTGATCGAACGAGTCGAGGATCATGCTTTCGACCTGCTCGTCAGTGAGGCCATAGGTCGGCGTAACGACAACGTCATTAGCGAGTCCGCTGCGTTGCTCGCGCGCGGAAACCTGCAAAATTCCATCGGCGTCGATGAGGAAACGCACTTCAATGCGCGGCATGCCGGCGGTCATGGGCGGAATGCCTTTGAGGTCGAAGCGCGCAAGGGAACGGCAGTCGGCAGCGAGTTCGCGCTCGCCTTGCACCACGTGAATGGCCACGTTGGTCTGGCCGTCGACGCCGGTGGTGAAGTGCTCCGTAGCCGATGCGGGAATAGTGGAATTGCGCTGGATGATGCGCGCCACGGTGCCGCCGAGTGCCTCAATGCCGAGCGAGAGCGGTGTTACGTCGAGCAGCAGCATCTCCTCAGTGGACTTGGAAGCGCCGGCGAGAATGTCAGCTTGCACGGCAGCGCCGAGAGCGACAACTTCGTCGGGATTGAGCTCGATGTGCGGCTTTTTGCCGCGCGCCGCGAGATGGAAGAGATCGTCGACGAGTTTGCGCACGGCGGGAATACGCGTGGAACCGCCGACGAGCACGACTTCGTCAATCTCTTCAGGAGTGACGCCGGCATCGGCGAGTGCCTGTTTGCACGGGCCTTCGGTGCGCTCGAGGACGGGCTCAATGAGCAACTCGAAAACGTTGCGCGGAATTTCGCGCTGGTAGCGATCGCCGTTGGGAAGCTCGATATCGAAGCTGGCCGACGGTTCGCTGGAGAGGCTGATCTTGGCTTCAATAGCGGCTTTGCGCAGCGCCTGAACCGCGCCCGGATTGGTGCGCAGATCGACGCCGTGCTCAGAAAAAATTTCGTCGAGCGCAATGGCCAGCAGCAGATTGTCAACGTCGTCGCCGCCAAGGTGCGTGTCGCCGTTGGTGGACTGCACTTCAAAGATGCCGTCGCGCAGCTTGAGGATGGAGATATCGAATGTTCCGCCGCCGAGGTCGTAGACGGCGATGGTGCCTGCCTTGGCACGATCGAGTCCGTAAGCAAGCGCGGCGGCTGTTGGCTCATTGACGAGGCGCAGAACATCAAGGCCAGCCATGCGGCCTGCGTCCTTGGTAGCCTGGCGCTGCGCGTCGTTGAAATAAGCAGGAACGGTGATGACGGCCTGCGTTACAGGCGCACCGAAAAAGCGCTCCGCATTGCGCTTGAGCTGGCGCAGAATGTAAGCGGAAATTTCCGGCGGCGTAAAGCGCAGTTCGCCAAGTTGGATGCGCGGCACTTCGCCAGCTTCAACGTCGTCGGCGAGACGGAACGGAAACATCTTGAGTTCGTTTTGAATTTCTTCAAGACCGCGGCCCATGAGTCGCTTGACGGAGTAGATGACTCGCTCCGGCCGTTCAATGAGCACCTTGCGTGCGCTGTTGCCCACGGTGACCGTAGGTCTGCCGCCATCGGCGGGCATGGGATCAAGCGCCACCACGGACGGCACCAGGTTTGATCCGTCGACACCGGGAATGACCACCGGTGCGTCACCCTGCATATATGCGACCAGGGAGTTGGTTGTTCCGAGGTCGATTCCGACTACGCGTCCTTCCGCCATGCTTATCTATTCAGCTCCCAGGGTTTCAGTAACGTCGCGAACGAGATTGCTTAAGTAGCGGCGCCTGTCGAGCAGGGCCACCATGATTTTTTCCGCGTTTTTGCGAGTAGCGGCATCGCCCTCGTCCCACACGGTCCATTGCTGGCGCAGCTCGCCATCCACGTCTTCAAGAAGGACGTCGAATTTCATCTTTGCCTGTTCGAGGCTGGCCTGCAGTTCAGCATCGGTCTCGCCCATTTTGCGGGCCATGCGCATTTCTTCAAGCTGCATGTTGAGATCGAAAACTTCTTCGAGCAGATCAGCGGGGGCGCGCGATGGATCCTTTTTGTCTCTGCCACTGTGCTCTTCGCCGATTTCCGCGCCTTCAAGTTTGAGAAGATACTCGGTGCGGCGCAGCGGATCTTTCAGGGTGCGATAGGCGTCGTTGAGCAGGGCGGTGTCGGCAAGGCTCCACTGGCGCTCATTGTCACCGGCGCGCGCGAAGCGATCAGGATGCACTCTGCGGCTAAGGCGGTGGAACTCGTGTTCAAGCGCGGCGAGGTCGAGATTGAGCCTCTGCTCCAGGCCGAAGACGGAAAAATAATCTCCGCCTGGAGGTGGCTGAATCTTGCTGCAATGCGGACAGAAGAGCGTGGACTCATTGTGCGCGACAGAGCACGACCAGCAAGCTACCGGTACTGCAGAATCAAGAACTTTCAACATGACAGAACTCCAAAGCGATTAAGAGAACGACGAACCGCAGCCGCAGGAACGCGAGGAGTTCGGATTGA
>JADGNO010000202.1 GCA_017883405.1 Occallatibacter sp.
CGGATCGAAAGCAATCATGAGCGGCCTGCTAGTTTCTGAATTCGATTTCGAACTGCCTGAAGATCTGATTGCGCAGCAACCGCCTGCGCAGCGCGGCGCCAGCCGCATGATGCTTCTCAATCGCCAGACAGGTGAAACACAGGATGCGGCATTCGCCGATTTCCCCAATCTTTTGCAGCCGGACGATCTGCTCGTGCTCAATGACAGCCGCGTAATCCCTGCGCGTCTCTACGCCCGTCGCACCTTGCGTCGCGAGCGCGAAAAGCCCACTGGACGTATCGAAGTCATGCTTACCGAACCGGCGGGAAACAACCGCTGGCGTGCACTCGTGCGGCCCGGTCGCAAAATCGCCATTGGCGAGCACCTTGTGTTTCCCGCGCCCGATGGCGAGATCGCCCTTGAGGCCGACGTCCTGGAGCGCGGTCTGTACGGCGATCGTCTCCTCGAATTCGCCCCTGTCGACGACTTCTTCAGCGTGCTTGAACGCATTGGCCACATGCCGCTGCCCCCCTACATTCACCGCGATGATGCCACAGAAGACCGCGAACGTTACCAGACCATCTATTCGCACGAGAAAGGCTCAGTAGCAGCGCCTACCGCCGGATTGCACATCACTCCACAAACGCTCGAAACCCTCGCAGCACGCGGGATTGAAGTTGCGCGGGTAACGCTGCATGTCGGGCTCGGGACGTTTGCGCCGCTCCGGGTCGAGCGGCTCGATGAAGTAAAGCTGCATCGCGAGCGCTACACATTAAGCTCCGCAGCCGCCGACGCCATCAACCGCGCCGTCACCGAAGGCAGACGCATCGTCGCAGTTGGCACCACCGTCGTACGCACGCTCGAGCACTGCGCTCAGCACGCTGCCGGCAGCCCCCTTAAGCCACACTCCGGTGCCACTGAAATCTTCATCTCCCCGGGCTTCGAATTTCGATTAGTACGCGCTCTGCTCACAAACTTTCACCTGCCGCAATCTAGCCTCCTGATGCTTGTTAGCGCCTTCGCGGGCCGCGAACAGACGTTAGCCGCATACCGCCGCGCTGTTCAGGAAAGATACCGATTCTTCAGCTATGGCGATTGCATGTTCCTGTAGTGACGGGAAACTTTGCAGCCGAACCCGCGGGCCTCGTTCATCCTGATAGACTCTCAAGCGTGAGCGATCAAACCAAACCGCCCGTCTTCCTCCTCGATACGATGTCGTTCATCTTTCGCGCTTACCACGCCATGCAGCGCAGCCGTCCCATGTCGACGCGCGGCGGCTTGCCTACCGCCGCCACCTATGTCTTCGTCAACATGATCAAGAAGCTGCGCCAGGACTTTTCGCCACGCTACTTCGCGGCAGTTTTCGATCCCAGCGGAGAAGTTTTCCGCGACGAGCGCGCACGCACCATGGGACCACTCCGCAAGTGGAGCAGCAAAACACAAACATTCGAGGAAGTCAGCTACGACGGCTACAAAGCAAATCGTGAATCCATGCCTGAAGATCTGCGTCGGCAAATTCCGTACATTCGGCGCTCGCTTGAGGCGTTGAAAATTCCCATCATCGAGGCGGTAGGATTTGAGGCAGATGACGTAATCGGCACCCTCGCACGTCAGGCAGCCGAGCAAACGCACGAGGTTTTCATCGTGTCCGGCGACAAGGACATGATGCAGCTCGTTACCGAACATGTAAAAGTACTCAACCCACAGAAAGACAATCTCATTCTCGACCCCGCCGGCGTGAATGAAGTGCTCGGTGTTCCACCTGAAAAGGTTGTTGACGTGATGGCCCTGCGCGGCGATTCCGTTGACAACATTCCCGGCGCACCAGGCATTGGCGACAAAGGCAGCGTCGATTTGATCCGCGAATTCGGCAGCGTTGAAGCTGTACTTGACCGTGCTGCTGAAGTCAAACGCAAGACCTATCGCGAATCGCTCGAGCAAAACAGGGAAGCGGTATTGCTCTCAAAAGAACTCGTCACCATCGATTGCCGAGTACCGCTTACACTCGATCTTCATGCAATGGAGACGCAGTCACCGGATGTCGAGGCTTGCCGCACGCTCTTCACCGAACTCGAATTCACATCGATGCTTCGCGACCTCGCTCCTGCCACTCCAACCACCGTCGTCGAACTCATTGAGGAGCCAACTGCAGAGCAGGCGGCAGCGTTTTACCGGCAGGCACACTCGAATGGTTTTGCGCTTGTGCTCGAGGCTGCCGCCCATGCCGTTGACGAACAGCCTGAAGAGGAATTGCCCGGCACTCAATCGATTCTCGATCTGGCCGAAGCGGAAGAAGAGAAGGTCGGCTTCAAAGTTGGCGTTTGCGCGGATGCGAGTATTGCGCTTCAATTGCCGCTCACTCCGGAGCTGCGCAAATTACTGGAAGACGAGACCGTGCCAAAGCGCACGCATGATTTGAAATTGACGCTGCACCTTCTCGAAGCGCAGGGAATTGCATTGCGGGGAGCGATCGAAGATACGATGCTGCTCTCCTACGTGCTCAATCCAACGCACACAACCCAGGCGCTCGCCGACGTGGCCGCCCGCAACGAACAGGCAGCGCCTTCAACACAGCCGGCCGCGGCGGCCGCTGTTTTCGCACTCGCTCCCAAGCTGCTGAGTGCCGCGCAGGAGTGTGGCGTCGAAAGTGTGTACCGCGACATCGATCTCCCTCTCGCCCCCGTGCTCTATCGGATGGAGAAGATCGGCGTGCGCATTGATACTGGCGTTCTCGATGGCTTGGCCAAGCGCTTCAGCATAGAGCTTCAGCGTGTCGGCGAAAGAATTTTCGAGCTTGCCGGACGCCGTTTCAATGTCAACTCGCCAAAGCAACTCGGAGAAGTTCTATTCACGCATATGGGCCTTACGCCGCCGGCCTCGCGTGGCAAATCGAAGAATTTGTCAACAGCGCAGGACGTGCTTGAACAACTCGCCGAGCAAAACGAAGTACCGCGTCTCGTACTTGAATTCCGGCACTTGTCAAAGTTGAAATCGAATTACATTGACGCGTTGCCGCTGCTCGCCGACTCAGATTCGCGCGTGCACACCACGTTCCAGGCCGCAGCCACAGCCACGGGACGTCTGTCGTCTGTGAATCCCAACCTGCAGAACATACCCATTCGCACCGAGCTTGGCCGCGAAATTCGCGCCGCCTTCACCGCCGCTCCGGGCACAGAATTGCTCTCCGCGGACTACTCGCAAATTGAATTGCGTTTACTCGCGCACTACAGCCAGGACCCGCTGTTAACCCGCGCCTATGCGGAGCAAATCGACATCCACACCCTGACCGCCAGCGAAGTCTTCGGTGTCCCCATCGATTCCATGGACAAGGAAACTCGCGGTCGCGCCAAGGCTGTAAACTTCGGAATCGTCTACGGCATCTCGCCTTTCGGACTGGCGGCGCAACTCGGAATTCTGCAAGCTGAAGCGAAGGCCTACATCGATCGATATTTCGCTCGCTATCAAGGCGTTAGAACTTTTATTGAAAGTACTTTGGAGCAAGTGCGGCGCGACGGCTATGTGCGCACTCTGTTCGGTCGAATGCGTCCCATCCCCGATATGGAAAGCCGTAATCCCAATCAACGCGGGTTCGCCGAGCGCACCGCAATCAACACGCCACTCCAAGGCACAGCTGCCGATCTCATCAAGCTGGCCATGACCGCTATCGACCGCAAGCTTGCCGTGCAAAAAATGAAATCCCGCATGATCCTGCAGGTCCATGACGAACTTATCTTCGAAGTTCCCGCTGACGAAAAAACGGAGTTGGAATCAATCGTGCGCGGCGAGATGGAGGGCGTTATACAGCTGCGCGTACCGCTCGTGGCCGACCTGGGCTTCGGACCAAATTGGAGAGACCTGAAATAATTCCGGACCAAAGCCCCATCCCTAGCTCTTGAAGGTAGACTGCGCTTCGCCTGGTACATCTTCGCGCGGCGCCATCGGCATATTCGCAATCCGCACGCCACTGGCTGCAAAGATCGCGTTGGCAACCGCGGGTGCAACCCCGATCAAGCCAATCTCGCCCGCCCCTGCTGAAGGCAAGTCCTTGCGATCAAGAATGACCACGTCAATATCCGGCATGTCCGTAAAACGGGGAACACGATAACGCGAAAAGCGCGGATTGAGAATGCGCCCGCCCTCAAACAGGATGGCTTCAAACAACGCTCCGCCAATTGCCTGCACAATCCCGCCAGAGATTTGGTTTCGAATTCCGTTAGGATTAATGACCGCGCCCGATTCCCATGCTTGAACGATTCGGCGAATGCGAATCCTCTTCGATGCGGAATCAATCTCAACTTCGGCGACTGCCCCAACATAGCCGCCCTTGTCCGTCCCGCATGCAATGCCGAATCCGCGCCCAGGCGTCGCCTTGGCGTTCTTCCAGCCATACTTCTCGGCCGCTGCCTCAAGCACTGCGCGCAGTCGCGGCTCCTGCAGATTCTTCAATCGAAATTCAAGCGGATCGATCCCGGCCGCATGAGCGATCGCATCCATGTGTGACTCTCTCGCGAAATTGTTGGCGACCCCCGCAAGCGAACGATATGAACCCTGCCGCAACGGTGAGCGAACCGGGTGATACTGCACCAGCTGATTCGCCACGTCATACGGAGTTCCCAACGCGGCAGTGCCGGAATTGTAGTTGTGAAACTCCCACGCCACCAGCTTGCCGTCTTTGCTGGCGCCGCCTTTTACTTCGATAAGTGCAGCGGGACGGAAATAGGCCCACGTGAATTCTTCGGCGCGCGTCCACACCACCTTCACTGGTTTGCCTGCGGCTTTCGCCAGCCGCGCGGCTTCAACCGCCGCTTCGCCCGTATGCTTGCCTCCGTAGCCGCTGCCCATATCCGGCTGGATCACGCGAATTTTGGTCTCGGGCATCTGTAGTGCCTGCGCCAGCTCTTCGCGAACCCCGAAAGGTCGCTGCGTTCCAGTCCATACCGTCAAATTGCCGTCGTTCCACTCCGCAACCGCAGCACGCGGTTCTAACGGAGCATGAGCAATGTATTGAACCGTGTATTTGGATTCCACTTTGACATCGGCATTCGCCAGTGCCTGCTCAACCGAACCTGCCCTATGCGCGGAATCATCCTCTGACTCTGCATTCTTCTTCAGGTACTCAAACAGTTCGCTATTTGAAATCTGCACCGGCGTATTCCACTTGGCCTTGAGCGCTACAATCGCTTTCTTCGCAATAGAAGCATCTGCCCCGGCAACACCAACAAAATCGCCGTCGCGAATCACTTTCACGTCCGGCAATTTTTCCGCATCTGCAGTATCGAGCGATTCCAAAGTCGCGTTGAATCCGTCGGGCCGCAGCACTGCGCCAAACAGCATTCCCGGCCGCACAATGTCTGAAGGATATACGTGCTTTCCCGTCACGAAATCGTGGCCCTCAACTTTAGACGCAGCGGTGTCAGCAACTTTCCACTCAGATGTGGGCGTCAACTTCACCGATCCACTGACAACCTTGACCAGATTCTCCCCTCGCGTCAGTTCGCCATATGCAATCCAGCGGGACTTTTGCTGGTCAAGAATCTTGCCCTGTATGGGCTTCAGTCCTTCAGCCGGCACTTGCCAGCGCTCCGCCGCCATTTCGATAAGCATCTGCCTCGCGGCAGCGGCCATGGTGCGCAGTTGCGGGCCCATTGTCGGTGTGGTCCTGCTGCCAAACGTGCCCATGTCGTAGGGCGTCAGCGCGGTGTCGCCCATGACCATCGAAATCGATTCCAATGCAACATGCAACTCTTCCGCCACCTGCTGGGCAAGGGAAGTGCGGATATTCTGTCCCACTTCAACTTTCCCGGTAAAAACCTTGACCTTGCCGTCGGCACCAATATGCAGCCATGCGGAAATATCCTTGGGCAACTCATGGCCGCCCCCATTCCGTCCTGACTCCTGCGCGCGCGCCGGGGTGTATGACAGACAGAAAAGCATGCCGCCGCCAAGCAACCGAAGAAAATTGCGCCGGTCTACCGTCAATTTCAGCGAGTGGTTCCAGTACTGCTCCTGAAAATTTTCAAGCTCGGGAATATTATGGGAGTTCATTGCGCCCCCTTTTCAGCGGCGTGCGCAGCGCGCCGAACAGCTTCGACAATGCGCGGATACGTTCCACACCGGCAGACATTGCCGTTCATCGCTCCCACGATCTGTTCGTCTGTAGGGTTCGGTGTTTTGCTCAGCAATGATGTCGCGCTCATGATCATGCCCGATGTGCAGTAGCCACACTGCAGCGCTTCTTCATCGAGAAAAGCCTGCTGGACAGGGGAAAGTACACCGTGCCGCTCCAGCCCTTCAATCGTTACGATTTTCGCGGTTGCTGCAGCCGACACCGGTGTGCGGCACGAGCGCATGGCCACGCCATTCAGCAGGACCGTGCATGCTCCGCACTGGCCTTCGCCGCAACCGTACTTGGTTCCGGTCAGGTTCAGCCGATCCCGCAAAACTGAAAGCAGCGGCTCATCGGCGGGTGCAGTCACATGGACCACAGTCCCATTTACATCCAAAACATAATCGCCCATTGTCGATTCCTTGATGCGCGCCCAGGCACGTCAAACGCAATCAGAATAGCGCAATTTGCGCATCTACGCATTTCTGTGAGCAGGCAAGTCAGGCCTATTCGTTTGGTTGCGCTGCAAGCCACGTCTTCAGGTTTGACTCCTGCAAGTGACGGAACTCGATGCAACCATTAATGCGTTCGACCGTCCGGTTCAGCACGCGACCAGAAGCCGCTACCTTATGGGAGCTGAAAAAGTTCTGGACATCGTCACGCATCTCAACTGAGCAAAAGCCTGCTGTCCCTCCGACCACGTAACTGCCCAACTCCGTCGTCAGCAGCGCCTTTACACTGTCCCAATGCGACTTGACATACTGCCAGGCCAGGTCGCGCGACGCAGGCATCGATAACGACACTGCAAGCTCAATCGCTGCATCCTGATTGCGAACCTTGCCTGAAATGGCGTAATCGAGCGAACGCCGCACCAGTTCAGGATCCTCAAACGTCGCCATCAAATGCAGCGCCCCCTCCTGAATCACCGGGTCCGCCGACGTTTCAAATTGACTCTGCAGCTTATCGAACAGCTTTGCATCGCCGTGTCGTGCTGCAATAGCAAGCGCCGTTTCGCCTAGCGTCGGATCGACTGACGACGGATTGGCGACATAGCTTTCCGCAATCTTCTCAGCTTGACTCAATACTGCAGGATCGTTGCCGTAATTGCCGAGAACGCCAAAAAGCAGCGCGCGCAATTCATCAGTGTTTGCCGAATCGCCGGACAACGGTGCTCCGAGCTTTTCAAGTTGCGGCGAATAGGTGCGCCGTATCCAGGCAGCCATACCGGCCTTTTCTTCCGGCGTAGCGGCCACTCGCTCCACAATCGCGTCCACGCCGCCCAGCGCGGCTTTAAGCACTTCGGCACTTTGATTGTTCTTGAGTGCGGCGGACAAGTCGAGATAGTCGCCCACCTTTGCCTTGTTCGATCGAACCTGCGCCCATTCGTCGCCCGTAATACTGATACTCTCTGCAGGCGTCAGCGCTGATTCGATATTCGCAACAATCCTTGCGTAAACAGCCGGTGAATATGCGCTGCGGTAGTAGCCCTTGCCTTCCGCGTTTGCAAAAAATAGCGCCCCGGTCGGAGCATTCAGGGTGGAACTCTCTGGCGTCAGAATCTGGCAATCCGGCGCGCCCGTGCTGCTTTTAAAACACACCGGCAGCGTCCATTTTTGACTAAGATCAGGCTGAATGCTCGGGCTCAAAAAGAATCGCCGCTGCTCGACAGAGACTTGTCCGTTGCTAGGCTCTCCAAAAGTAAGTACCGGTACACCCGGCTGGGCCACCAGGGAATCCATGATCCTGTTCACCGGCTTGCCGCTCTCTTTGGTCTGCGCATTCCAAAAGTCTTCCGCGGTAGCGTTCGAATAGAGATGCGCCTCAAGATAGCCGTGCACGCCCTTGCGGAACACTTCGGTCCCCAGGTAGTTCTCAACCGTCAGCAGAACGTCGCTCGCCTTGCCGTATGCAATACCATCGAACATCTGGTTGATCTCATCCGGCGTGTCGGCTTTGGCGCGGATCGCCCGTGTTGTCGGCTGCGCATCCAGGTCAAGCGTGCCGTCCTCGTCGTTAGCCACTGCCTGGTCAATGTTCCATTCTGGATGCATCGCGGCCACGGGCTTGTTTTCCATCCATGTCGCAAAGCCTTCGTTGAGCCAAATATTGTCCCACCACTTCATCGTCACCAGATCGCCGAACCATTGGTGCGCCATCTCGTGCGCAATCACCAGCGCAACATTCTTCTTCGCCACATCAGTCGCGGTTTTTGGATCGATGAGCAGGTCGGTTTCGCGATAGGTGATCGCGCCAAAGTTCTCCATCGCACCCGCCTCAAAATCGGGCAGACCGATCAGGTCGAGTTTCTTGAGCGGATAGGCAATTCCAAAATAGTTGTTGTAGTAATGCAGCACATATTTGGCCACGTCGAGCCCATATGGAGTCAGCGCGACCTTATCCGGCGTTGCGCACACTCGGATCGCGACTCCGTCTTGCTCTCCTGATGAGCATTGAAAATCTCCAACCAGAAATGCGAGCAGATAGGATGACATCTTCGGCGTCGTCAGAAATTTCAGCGTATGCTTGCCGGCGCCCGGCCCCGGTGTGTCTGAGACAATCGGCCCATTCGAAATGCCCGCATCCTGCGCGTCAATCACAAGCGATATGTCGAAACTCGCCTTCATGGCCGGCTCGTCGAACGACGGGAACGCTCTGCGCGCGTCCGTGGGCTCGAACTGTGTTACCG
>JADGNO010000035.1 GCA_017883405.1 Occallatibacter sp.
ATCTGGTAGTGGGCGTACTTGCGCTTGTCTTCTGTGTGGCTGCTGCCGGCCACTTCAAGCGTGTTGAATCACGGCAGATTGCCGTGGACGCCGGCGCCTGGTTCTGGCACACCATGGGCTTGGCCTGGGTGGTTCTCTTTGGAGTCCTCGTTTTCGGGCAATAATTCCCCGCGGCTTCCTTCGCTAGATTCGACCATGGCGTAACCCTGAAGGCACTTGTTGCACCCTTGTGCCGAACTTCAACCTGTCACTCAGAATCGTAGATAGCCACTGCCCAATCGTGGGCGCCTGAGGGCATGCCAGGTAAATTTGCCTATTCACTGCCATTAGTATCTGAATGGCTTCAACTTGTCCCCGGTTGGCGGTAAAGGTTCCGCCCTCATGAATAAATTCGTCGGCCAGGTACTCGATCGCGTGGCCCAGAATCACCAGCGCACGCCCGGACTGCTGATCAATGCTGCGCCGCCTGGTTGGTCCTGATAATGACAACTCTTTGTGAGATGCCATTGCGGGGAATGCCGTCGTCATAAATGTCACCATAAATTTATCCTTACCCAGTTCTTCGGCAAGCGCGGAGATAGTCTTTAGATAACGAACGTACCGCTTCCCCTTCTGATACTGCGAAGTATCCCGTACAAATTTGGGACAGCAAGTGACATAGCTCACACTTCACGCTGAATCGCAAGAAGTATTCTGATAATGCTGAAGAAATCCAACCTGTCCTGTATTAGGCCCAAATACGGTCAAATTCAGTTCATCGGCAGTTTCTTCCGCACCTTGACGGGATGAGGCTGAAAACCTAATCTCAAACTAGGATCCTTTTCCGTCGGATAGCGACTATTCCATGGAAATGGACGACATATTCCTTCGGATATTTTCCAGACTGGGCGGCAATGAACCCGATCCCATATAACTGGCAGTACCTTCCACTGCTTTTGCAGATTACTGTCGCCTTTCTTATTGGCGCGGCAATGGTTACGGCCTCCTGGTTCGTCGGACGGCATCGCAACACCAAGGTCAAGCTGGACGCGTACGAGTGCGGCATCGTTGCCGTCGGCGATGCGCGTGGTCGATTCAGTGTCCGCTTCTACCTGGTAGCGGTATTGTTCATCCTGTTCGACGTTGAAGCGGTCTTCATGATGCCCTGGGCCATCATTTACCGCAAATTACCGGAGATTACCGGCAACCGCTTCTTTGGCTTCTGGGAAATGCTCGTGTATCTCGGCTTTGTCGCTGTGGGTCTCTATTACATCGTTCGTAAAGGCGTCCTGAACTGGAGCCGCGATAAGGCGGACCTCTGACATGACTGAAGCATTTAGACCTACACTGGCCGACAAGGCTTCAGTACTCGAGGGACTTCCGGATCACCCAGCAATCAAAGCGATTCTTGCCTGGAATCCCGCTGCGCTTGAAGATGCTCGTTTCGATCGCAACGAACTCACGTTGGCTATCGCAGCCGGCAAAATTCGCGAAGCATGCGCCACCGTGCAAGCTGCCGGATACAACTTCTTTGAAGACATGACTGCCGTTGACTGGTACCCAGCCGTTCCACGCTTTCAATTGAGCTATCACATTCTTTCGCACGCATTCAAGGAACGCATTCGCCTGCGTGTCATGGTGGATGAAGCTGATCCGATAGCTGAGTCGATCACTCCCATCTGGGCGGGGGCTAATTATTACGAACGTGAAGTTTTTGACCTGTTTGGGGTGCGCTTTGAGGCACACCCGGATATGCGCCGAATCATGATGCCTGACGACTGGGTCGGACACCCTTTGCGCAAGGATTATCCCGTGGAGGGTTACCGCTGATGGTTCAGCTTGCAGGTATGCCCACGCTCGAACCCGCAAAGGGCGCCCACGACCAGCACATGGTCATTAATATGGGCCCGCAACACCCAGCCACGCATGGGGTTCTGCGGCTTGTGCTCGAGATCGACGGAGAAATTATCGTCCGCGTCTATCCGGAGATCGGGTATCTGCATACCGGAATTGAAAAGACGTGCGAAGCCAAGTTCTACCAGCAGGTAGTGCCGCTCACCGATCGCATCAACTATCTCGATCCACTTTCAAATAATCTCTGCTATGCGCTGGCCGTCGAAAAGCTTCTCGATCTGGAAATACCGGCCAAGGCTCAGTGGATGCGCGTTCTGCTTGCCGAGCTGAGCCGCCTGAACTCGCACCTGATCTGGCTGGGCACGCACGCCATGGATATTGGCGCGCTCACCGTTTTTCTATATACCTTCCGCGAACGCGAAGAAATTCTTCGCTTGTTCGAGGATATTTCCGGTCAACGCATGATGACCAGCTATATCCGAATCGGCGGTTTGGCAATGGAGCCGCCGCTCGATTTCCTTCCCCGCGTACGCGCTTTTATTCAAACACTGCCTGAAAAAATAGACGAGTACGCCAACCTTCTCACCGGCAATCCGATATTCCGGAATCGTCTCAAGGGCGTTGGCTATTTGTCAGCAGCGGATGCAATAGCACTCGGAGTGACCGGTCCACCGTTGCGCGCCTCGGGTGTGGATTTCGATCTGCGCCGCGACATGCCGTACTCCGGCTACGAGAACTTCCAATTCCAGGTGCCGATTTCAAACGACTGCGACTGCTGGGCGCGCTATGAAATTCGCCTGATTGAGATGCGTGAAAGCGTGAAGATTATTCAGCAGGCTCTTGACGGCATGCCTGAAGGTGCGGTGAAGGCCGACGCACCCAAGATCGTGCTTCCCGATCGCGAAAAGATGAAGACGCAAATGGAAGAATTGATTCATAACTTCAAGATTGTCCCCGAGGGCTTCGAAGTACCGGCGGGCGAGGTTTATCAGGGCATTGAAGCGGGCCACGGGCAAACCGGCTATTACGTCGTTTCAGACGGCACAGCCAAGCCATACCGCGTGCACATGCGCTATCCGTCGTTTCCCACGCTGCAGGCGCTTGAAACCATGTGCAAGGGACGCATGATTGCCGACCTGGTTGCCGTCATCGGCTCCATCGATATTGTGCTGGGAGAGATCGACCGTTGAGTTCACAATGCTTTGATCTTTCCAGGGATGTTTGGGGCGAGCTTTGGATTTCACTTTCGTCGCTGCTTCGCAGCTACACGGCGGCTCACGGACTGCATCGCGATTCTCAAGCGACGGTCCAGTTGGATGAAGACAGGATCATGGTTAGCCACGGTAGCAGGCGGTTGGAACTGGAACGCACCGGCGCTGAGGTGAACTGGAAGCGTGAGGATGGCAGCAAAGGCGCCTTGCAATTTACCGCAGCGGGCCGGTTGAGCGGACCAGCAGGCGAGGAAGAGATGGACATGGCAGCAGAAACCTGGGCGAGGGAGATTATGCAATGAGCCCGAATTCAGAGACAATGTCGATCTTCTCCCCACGCCTTGCGGCGCGCCTCGACGCGCTGGTTCAGAAATATCCCGTTAAGCGTTCCGCTTTGATTCCGATGCTGCTTTACGCGCAGGATGAAATCGGATATCTCTCTGATGCAGTTATTGCTGCGGTCGCTGACCGTATCGGCATTACAGAACTCGAAGTTCGCAATGTCGCGACTTATTATTCAATGCTGCGATTCAAGCCGGCAGGCAAATTCAACATCCAGGTTTGCACCAATATCAGCTGCATGTTGCGTGGCGCTTACGATCTTTACGAACGCTTCCAGGACGAGCTCGGCATTGGCCACAAAGGTGTCACCTCTGACGGCGTGTTCTCACTTGAAGAAGTTGAGTGCATTGGCGCATGCTGCTGGGCGCCTGCGATTCAAGTCAACTACGATTTTCTCGATGAATTGAATCCTGATTCAGTCCCGGAGATCCTTAGCAAATATCGCAGCGCAGCCAAGTCGGCGGGGGAGGCATCTCATGCCTAGGCTTGTTTCTCACCCCGATGAAGTCAAGATCGTCTCGCGCCGTTTCGGCATGGGAGCGGCCAACATTGACCGCTATATCGAGCTCGGCGGTTACGCAGCGGCTAAGAAATGTCTTGAGCAGGGCCCCGACTGGGTGATCAACGAGATGAAAACGTCGAACCTGCGCGGGCGCGGCGGCGCCGGTTTTCCAGCAGGAATGAAATGGTCATTCGTCCCCAAGCAATCGGCCAAGCCCAAGTACGTGCTGGTCAACGGCGACGAAAGCGAGCCGGGAACCTGCAAGGATCACTTGATCTTTCTGCACGATCCTCATGCAGTGATTGAGGGTACGATCATCGCCGGTCTCGCCATCGGCGCCAAGCTCGGCTTTATTTACCTTCGCGGAGAATACCGCTACCTGATTGAAATCGTTGAGAAGGCCGTTGCCGATGCTTATCTGAAAGGCTACCTCGGCAAGAATATCTTTGGGACCGAAACCGAATTCCAGATCATCACGCAGACAGGCGCGGGCGCATACGAAGTTGGTGAAGAGTCGGCGCTGATGGAGTCGCTTGAAGGCAAGCGCGGCGTTCCGCGCATCAAGCCTCCGTTCCCTGCCGTAGTTGGTTTATACGGCGGTCCTACAGTGATTAATAATGCTGAGACCATCGCTACCGTGCCTCACGTTATTGACATGGGCGGCGAAGCCTATGCGGCGGTAGGTTCAGCTCGCAATGGCGGCACACGGCTGTTTGGTGTGAGCGGCCACGTCGAGCGCCCCGGCGTGTATGAGCTGCCGATGGGATACAACCTGAAGAAGATCGTTTACGAGGTTGCCGGCGGTGTTCGAGGCGGGCGCAAGTTGAAAGCCGTTGTACCCGGTGGCTCGTCCACTCCGGTGCTGTTGCCTGAAGAGATTGAAACGCTCGGAATGGATTTTGACCAAGTGGGCAAGGCGGGATCGATGCTCGGCTCCGGCGGTGTTGTCGTGATCGACGACCAGACCTGCATGGTGGAATTCGCATTGCGCACCATCAGCTTTTATCAACATGAGAGCTGCGGCTGGTGCATACCTTGCCGCGAAGGCACTGACTGGCTCAAGAAATCGCTCACGCGCTTTCACGCCGGATTTGGCGAAGCAAAAGATATTGACAACATTCAGTACCTGGCGGAAAACATGCTGGGCCGCACCTTTTGCCCGCTCGGCGACGCCGCGGCTATGCCTACCATCGCATTTGTAAAAAAGTTTCGCAAAGAGTTTGAGGACCACCTGAACGGCAAACCGTGTCCATACGCCAAACATACTGAAATGGCTGTGATCTAGGGAGACTGATGGCAGACGTAACATTCACAGTCGATGGAAAGAAGCTGACCGCAGCGGCGGGGACGCTACTGATTGAAGCCTGCCGCAAGGCGGGCATTGAGATTCCTGCGTTCTGCTATTACCCGGGACTCAGCCTGCAGGCGGCCTGCCGCATGTGTGTTGTACGCCAGGAGAAAGTGGGCAAGCTGCAAACAGCCTGCACCACAACTGTCGCCGAGGGCCAGGTATTCATTACAGAATCCGAAGAGATAGCGCAGGCGCGCAAAGCGACCATTCAAATGCTTCTCGGCAATCACCCGCTTGACTGCCCGGTGTGCGATGCGGGCGGCGAATGTGAAGTGCAGGACATGACCTTCAAGTACGGCGCGGGCGAAAGCCTCTACGCCGAGGCCAAGCAGCATCGTGAAGAGCAGCAGTGGTCACCGGCGGTTTACTTCGATCGGCCGCGCTGCATCCTCTGCTACCGTTGCGTGCGCATGTGCGGCGAAGGCATGGACGTGTGGGCGCTCGGCATACAGAACCGCGGCGTCACATCAGTCATTGCTCCCAATGAGGGCGACCACCTGGACTGCGAGCAGTGCGGCATGTGCATTGACGTCTGCCCGGTTGGCGCACTTACCAGCGGCAGTTATCGCTACAAGACGCGCCCGTGGGAAATGACGCACGTTTCAACCGTGTGCACGCACTGCGGCGACGGCTGCAAAGTCACACTCGGCATTCGCCAATCGAATGATGGCTCGGAAATTGTCAGGGCCGACAATCGCGACAAGGGCGGCATCAATGGCGACTTCCTTTGCGCAAAAGGCCGTTTCGGATTTGACTTTGTTGAGAGCCCGGATCGATTGAACACTCCGCTTGTTCGCAATACACAGGGCAAACTCGAACCAGCAACTTGGGAACATGCCCTGACTACAGCGGCAAACAAACTGAAGGAAATACGCGACAATCGCGGCGGCTCGGCTATCGGCGTCATCGGCTCCAATCGCACAACGAACGAAGAGAATTATCTGCTGCAGAAATTTGCGCGTACGGTGCTGGGCACTAACAACATCGATCATCAACGCACGGCTGATTACGCAGCATTTGCTCGCGCGCTCGCTGGTCAATCCGGCAAAACCGCTGGCCTGCGTGACATCGGCGCAGCTCCGGCCATTCTGCTTGTTGGCGGCGATCCTACCCAAGAGCATCCGCTGCTTGCATGGGCGCTTCGCACCGATGTGCGATTGAATCGGGCCCGCATCTACGTGGCGAACGCCAGGAACATCAAGCTTGAACGTCAGGCAAAAGCGGTTTTGCATCTCACCGCCGACGGTTACCACAACCTTGCCGCGACCCTTGATGCCGGGAGCAACGACTTCAGCAAGGCGGTACTTGCTGAGGAATCCCTGGTTGTCGTCCTCGGTCCGGAATGCCCAGGTACAGCCATTGAAAGCCTGGTCGCATGGGGTTTGAAGCGCGCCAATGTGAAGTTTGCTCTGCTGGGAGACCACACGAACTCTCGTGGCGCAGCCGATATGGGCCTGTTCCCTGACCTGCTGCCTGGTTATATTCCAGTCTCGACTCCGGCAGCATTCGCAGAGTATCCGGGTCTTCAAGCAGGTGCAGGAAAGACATTGCCTGAAATGTTAATCGCCGCCGGCGCCAATCAACTGGACGCACTGCTGATTGTTGGAGCGGACCCGGTAGCAACGACACGGATGGCATCCGAAAGTTTGAAGAATACATTCGTAATTGTTCAAGATCTGTTCCTTACTGAAACCGCAGCACTCGCCGATGTCGTATTCCCGGCAGCAAGTCTCTACGAAAAGTCCGGCACCGTGACGAATGCGTTTGGCGACGTGCAACTGGTAAAGAAGGCTGCTGATCGCGCCGGCGTGAAATCCGATTTCGAAATTCTTGTTCGATTGGCGAACGCCATGGGTATTGAAGTGAAATCACTGGTGCCCTTCAGCAAGCGTGGTACGTCAGCCGATCTCGGCCAGACACGCGGAGCGCAGGCCGGCGAAGCCGATCGTTCCGCTGTGTGGCTCACGGCGAATAACCTGGAACCGCGGCTCAGCCCTTTCGATCCGCTCGCCATTCTGGATGAAATTGCGCGGCTGGTTCCGGGCTATGAACTGGATCGCATGAATCTCTATGCAGGCAACGACGTCCGCACAGAACTTGGCGCCACTCCCGGATTTGTTCCGGTATCTGCGCTGCACAACTCGTCGCTCATTGCTCCTGCGCACGACACACTTTTCACTTCTGGAACACTCGGCCAATACAGCTCAGCGCTCCATGAACTTGAAGAACATCAGAAGAATGACGTGGCGACAACCGCGGCGGATTGATTGGCGCACAAGAAAGTCGCACACATGTGCAGGCATCTACAGTTTGAAAGCAAAGGCTGAAGGCAAGTGACACTTTTATCATTTTTTATTTGGAGCCTGATCAAGGTCGTCGTAGTCTCGGTGGTGCTGCTGGTGGGCGTCGCATACACTGTGCTGCTTGAGCGAAAGCTTGTCGGCCGCATTCAGAATCGCTGGGGACCGAGCCGCGTCGGCCCTTTCGGACTTCTGCAGCCATTGGTCGACGGAGCAAAGTCGTTCCTGAAAGAAGACCTGATCCCCACCGCCGTTTACCGGCCGCTCTATTTGATGGCGCCAATCATCGCACTGGGCTGTGCAATGATTTCCATCGGCGTGATCCCGTTCGGCGAACCAGTGGGACCTAAGGGCTTCGACATTTTCGAGGTCGCCAACGTTAACATCGGCCTGCTGGTCATTCTCGGCATTACATCGATAGGCGTCTACGGAATTGCTCTAGCCGGCTGGTCATCCAACAACAAATACTCGCTGCTCGGTTCTCTCCGGTCGTCGGCACAACTCATCAGCTATGAACTCGCGCTGGGCCTTTCACTCGTTGGTGTGGTGCTGCGCGCCGGATCGCTCAACCTTCGCACAATTGTGGAACAGCAGGCCACGAGGGGCATTGTCAGCTGGAACATCTTCGGCGGATGCCAGTTCGTCGCGTTCTTCATCTATTTGATGGCCGCGTATGCTGAAACAAATCGCTCACCCTTCGATCTGCCGGAGGCGGAAAGCGAGTTGACCGGCGGCTATCACACCGAATACAGCTCAATGAAGTTCGCCATGTTTTTTATGGCGGAGTACGCCAACATGATCAACGTTGGTTGCGTAGCTACGCTGCTCTTTCTGGGAGGATGGACGAGCCCACTGGGCAATCTTATTCCGCCGCCGCAGAATATTTTTGTTCACGCTCTCATGCCTGTTTTCTGGTTCGTGGCCAAAGTGTTCTGCTTCTTGTTTTTGTATGTGTGGGTGCGCGGAACTCTGCCTCGCTTCCGCTACGATCAACTCATGAATTTCGGATGGCGTGTCCTTATGCCACTGGCCATCCTCAACATTATTGGTACTAGTCTGTTGCTGGCTTATCGTTGAGATTTTTACGCGCGCATACTTAGCGCAGGCAGCAGCAGCACGGGCACCGGGACCGGAGATTTCAAGCTTGAGAGGCATGTTATTCTTGAACTTCCGTGCGAGTGACCTTTGAGCGCCCAGATCCGCGATTTATCACGGTTTCTGGTTGATTTGTGTACGCACGGCAAGCATGTGCAGCGTGGGATCGGAAAGTAAGAGATGCACCTGATTTTGTTCATTATTTTCGCCGGATTCTGCCTTGCCGGAGCCATCAATCTCCTGCTGCAGACCCATCCCATCAATAGCGCTCTCTCTCTGATCGTGGTGATGACTTCGCTTGCGGTTCTCTATCTTCTGCTCGGCGCGGAGTTCCTGGCCGCGGCGCAAATCATCGTTTACTCCGGCGCAATCATGGTGCTGTTCACTTTTGTGGTCATGCTGCTGAATGCAGGCCGCGAGGAACGAACGCTCGGCAGTCGCGCTGCCCTGAGCGTTGGCTTCCCTTCTGTAGTTGCAATTCTGGCTGTGCTTTCAACCATCATCATTCGCGCGCAAGGTTTGGGAGTGGCGCGACTGGGCGAGGGACTGACGAATGACCCGGAGAAATCAAACATGTTCCAGGTCAGCCGCGTGCTCTTTCACGAACTGCTGCTTCCGTTTGAAGTCACTTCGATCCTCATCCTCATCGCAATACTGGGAGCCGTGGCAATTGCCAGTCCCGGACACGGATATACCGGAGACGACGGAGAAAGGATCTCGCATAAATGAGCTCCTTCGCGCAAGAAGTTCCGCTGTCATGGTATCTGCTGTTGAGCTCGGTGCTGTTTTCGCTTGGTGTGGTCGGATTCTTGATCAAGCGCAATCTGATCACCGTCTTCATGTCGATTGAGCTCATGCTCAACGCCGTCAATCTTTCGTTCGTGACCTTTGCGCATGAGTGGCACGCGGTAAAGGGCCAGATATTTGTGTTCTTCGTCATGATGGTTGCCGCGGCTGAGGCTGCAGTCGGTCTTGCCATCATCATTGCTGTATTTCGCGCACGCGCTACCCTGTCCGTCGACCGTATCAATCTGATGAAACTATGAACGTGCATCTACATCTATGGCTGATCCCGCTGCTACCGTTCGTGGGATTTCTGCTCAACGGAATCCTCGGCGCGCGGCTGCCCAGGTGGCTAGTCACGGTCATTGGCCTTGTAGCGCCGCTCGTATCTTTCGTTGTAGTGGCAAATGCCGCTCGAAGCTTCTTTGGACTCGGGTCTGCGCTGGTTTCGATTCCCTACATTGAGACCTGTCCATTTCCGTGGATCAGCATAGGCACGCTGCATGTTGATTTCAGCTTCGTGCTCGATCAGCTATCGCTGGTTATGCTGCTGGTGGTTACCGGCGTTGGCTTTCTCATACACATCTATTCAGTCGGCTACATGCTCGGCGATCGCGGCTTCGCTCGCTACTTCGCTTACTTGAATCTCTTCCTATTCTTCATGACGCTGCTTGTGCTTGCCGGCAACACATTGCTCATGTTTGTTGGGTGGGAAGGCGTGGGTCTGGCATCGTATCTGCTCATCGGCTTCTGGTATCAGAAAGACTCCGCGGCCAGCGCCGGCAAAAAAGCATTCATCGTCAATCGCATTGGCGACTTCGGATTTCTGATCGGCATTTTTCTGCTGATCGGCAACTTCGGCACGCTAACGTTTGCTGAGATCGGCGCAAAGCTTTCTGCGAATCCAGCATGGCAAGGCGGAATTCTTACTGTTATCGCGCTGTGCCTGCTCTTGGGAGCAACCGGCAAGAGCGCGCAGCTTCCGCTTTATATTTGGCTGCCCGACGCCATGGAAGGCCCCACACCGGTCTCCGCACTGATTCATGCGGCTACGATGGTCACCGCCGGCGTTTACATGATCGCACGCACTCACGTGTTGTTCGATCACGCGCCCTTCGCATTGGGAGTCGTTGCCGTCGTCGGCGCTGCTACGGCAATCTTTGCCGCCACCATTGGCCTGGTCCAGAACGACATCAAACGCGTTCTTGCCTACTCCACTATTTCGCAGCTCGGCTACATGTTCCTCGGATGCGGAGTAGCTGCATATTCAGCAGCAGTTTTCCATCTCGTTACGCACGCTTTCTTCAAGGCGCTCCTCTTCCTGGCCGCGGGTTCGGTGATTCATGCGGTCGGCGGTGAACAGGACATGCGCAAGATGGGCGGCCTGCGCAAACACCTTCCGGTTACCTTCTGGACCATGACGACAGCCGTTCTCGCTATCGCCGGATTTCCTCCACTTGCGGGCTTCTTCTCCAAGGACGCGATCCTCTTCGCCGCTTTCCAGCAGGGGCCCAGTGGCATGCTGTTGTGGTTCGTCGGTCTGGTGACCGCGCTGCTCACATCGCTTTACATGTTCCGCCTCTGGTACATGACGTTCATGGGCGAGTCACGCAGTCCTGAAGTTCATCCGCATGAGAGCCCGTGGTCAATGCTTGCTCCGTTGTTAACCCTGGCGCTGCTCTCTATCTGCGGCGGCTGGATTGGCATCGAGCGCTTCTCTCAATTCCTCATGCCGTCAACGGGTGCGCGTCTTGCTGAATCTGCAACGCCGCATCTTGAGCTATATCTGACTGCGGCCGCGGTTGCTGTCGCGCTCCTTGGCTGGCTCATCGCCGACCGCTTGTACAGGCAGAAGCCGGAGCTGCCTGCGCAACTGGCAAACACTGTGCCGGGCGCTTACAAGCTACTTGCGAACAAATACTATGTCGACGAAATCTATGGGGCCACTATCGTCAAGCCACTGCTTGGTTTCTCAAGGTACATGCTTGGATGGGTAGTCGACGTCGCAATTCTGGGCGGCATTGCGTGGCTGCTTGGTGGCACTGCACTCCTCACAGGAGCGATTCTGCAACGCTGGCAGTCCGGCAACCTGCGGTCCTACGCAGCGTGGCTCGCGCTTGGCGCGGCTGCGATCCTGCTTTTCATGACAGCGCCGTCCATGCTTGGGGCTGCCGGTGTCAATATTCACCTTAACTGGATGGGACGGTGAGAATGGAAGCGATCAATCAATCAATTCTCACCTGGATCATTCTGGCACCACTTGCCGGAGCGGTGCTTGTTGCCCTTTTGCCTGACCGCTACAAATTGCCCAACTGGATTGCACTGTTGACGACTCTCGTCAGTTTCCTGCTTTCTCTGCATCTGCCCGCGCACTTTAACGCGGCGCAACCCGGCTTTCAGTTTGAGATCAATACGCCGTGGATTGAAAATCCCGCCATCTTCTACCATGTGGGCGTCGATGGTCTTAGTGTCTGGCTGGTTGTGCTTGTGGGCCTGCTGGCGCCAGTCGGCGTCATTGTCAGCTGGAACGCCATCAAGGAACGCCGCAAAATTTTCTATTCACTGTTCCTGATCCAGCAGACCGCCATGGTCGGCGTCTTCGTCGCCCTCGACCTGATGCTCTATTACGGCTTCTGGGAACTTTCTCTTGTCCCGATGGCCATCCTGATCGCCATGTACGGCCGCAAGGACGGTCCAAAGGCCGCACTCAAGTTCTTCCTCTTCACATTCATTCCGTCGGCGCCGCTGCTGGTCGCCATCCTTTGGATCTACGCGCGCACGGGCAGCTTCGACTTCGTAACATTGCAACTGCTGCTAACGCACGGCAACTTCCCCGCCGCGGCACTATTCTGGGTTGCTCTCGCGTTTCTATTCGCCTTCGCGGTCAAGGTGCCAGTATTCCCGCTGCACGGTTGGCTTGCGGATACGTTCAGTGAGGCACCCGTGGCCATGTCCATGGTGGTTGCCGGCAAGCTTGGCCTTTATTCGATGTTGCGCTTCCACATTGGTCTGTTTCCCTCGCAGGCCCGCGCCATGGCGCCATGGCTCATCGGCCTTGCCGTCATCGGAATTCTCTACGGTGCATGCCTCGCGCTTGTGCAGCGCGATTTTTGGCGATTATTGGCTTACGCAGTCATCAGCCACTTCAGTTTCGTCACTCTCGCTCTGTACGGATTTACTTTTACGGGCTGGGCAGGTGGTATCTATCAGATCCTCAACCAGGGCGTCGTTGAAGCCGCGATCTTCCTGCTGCTTGGCGCACTAGAAGTACGTTATGGCACCAGCCAGATTGGCGAATTCGGTGGCCTTGCTGCAAAGATTCCGCGCCTCACTTCGTTCTTCGTTATCGCAACGCTGGCCATGATCGGGCTGCCGCTACTGAACGGCTTTGTCGGCGAGTTCCTCATCCTCTCCAGCACCTTCAACGGTGTCAGCCGCGGCTGGGCCATTGTCGCAACTGTGGGCGTGATACTGGGCGCGGCTTACATGCTTTGGCTTGTGCAGCGAGTCTTCTACGGCGGCGAGAGCAAGCTGGCTCTTCAGAAGCCTACCGACGATCTCGAGTTTGGCGAGCTGGCCATACTTACTCCAGTGGTTGTTCTAATGCTTGTCATGGGCGTTGCGCCAATGCAGTGGATCAACACAATTGAAACAGGCGTGCATCTTCCTCCGATTCACTCCGCCAATACCTTGCCTCCGTCGATGCTGCAACTCGCACCTCCAGGGGAGGTGCAGCGGTGACGCCTGTTCCTGACATCTACCGGATACTCCCCGAAGTCATTCTCACCCTGACCGGCGTCGCAGTCATGCTCATTGATGCGACACTTGGTCACACGTCTCCGCGTCGTCCTCTCGGCTGGGTTGCCGCAATCGGCACCACTCTGGCGCTGTGGGCCAGCCTCTGGCAGCTTTCATTGCCCGTTGGAACCGGCTTCTTCTCCACGGTTGAAACCAGCCCGTTCACGGTGTTCTTCCACGTTCTTATCTGCGGCGTCGTCCTCGTGGTGCTGTTGCTATCGCTCGATTCACTGCCTGAAGACAGCCATCATCAAGGTGAGTTTTACGCACTCATCGTGTTCGGCGCCGTGGGTATGTGCCTGCTCTCAGGCGCGGTTGAGCTACTGGTTGTCTTTATCGCTCTTGAAATTTCATCAATCTCCACTTACGTCCTGGCAGGCTATCGCAAAGAATCCGGCCGCGGCCCTGAAGCCGCGATTAAATATTTTCTGCTCGGTTCCTTCGCCACCGGTTTTCTTCTCTATGGCATCGCGCTCATCTTTGGGGCCACTGGCACCACGCAAATTTATGAAGTCGCACGACTCGCGCCTTCCGCAGAAAATCACTTATTTGTGCTTGCTGCGCTCGGCCTCATGCTAGTGGGCATCCTCTTCAAAGTTTCAGCAGTGCCCTTCCATGTCTGGACTCCTGATGTGTACGAAGGTGCGCCGTCGCCGGTAGTCGCGCTCCTCTCAACCGCCCCCAAAGCAGCCGCCTTTGCACTCTTGCTGCGAGTGCTTTACGAGATGCTGCCATCGCTGCGCTCGGTCTGGGCTCCACTGCTGTGGATCGTTGCAGTGCTCTCGATGACCATAGGCAACCTTGCAGCACTTCGACAGCAGAACGTCAAGCGTATGCTCGCCTACTCCTCAATTGCGCACGCTGGCTACCTGCTTGCCGCATTTGCGGGTCTCGGCTCAAGCGGCATTGCCGCAGCGGCGTTCTATATTGCCGCCTACGCGGCCATGAATGTGGGAGTGTTCGCCGTAGTCACTCTGGTCAGCGGTTACGACGACAAACTGCCGCTCATCGATGATTTCCGGGGGCTCATTTATCGTTCGCCACTGATGGGCAGCCTGCTTCTCTTCTTCCTGGTTTCGCTTGTAGGTATTCCCTTCACCGGCGGATTCTTTGGCAAGTTCTATTCCTTCTCGGCAGCTGTGGGCGGCGGAGCAATCGCGCTGGCGGTCATCGGCCTTTTAAATTCGGGACTGGCAGCGGGCTACTATCTTCGGTTTGCTCTCGTTGCCGCGCAGCGCGACCCAGAGCCAGACCGCACTTTCGCGCCAACCGCGCAGGTAGGCGTCGCTGTTGGGGCAGCACTGCTGCTGGCGGTAGCTGCCACACTGGTTCTCGGCATCGTGCCCGGCACTACTTTGCACTCAGCCGAATCGGCAGCACACACGCTTCAGGCGCCGCCGCCTGAAGCTGCTCCAATCGTTATCGAACCGCAAATCCACCCGTAAACAAGTGAATCCCCGAAGCATCCAACTTCATTCTGGAACCCCCGGCGCCCCGTTCCTTTACAATCTCATCTGATGAAGCTAGGCGAATTAGCACGTCAACTGGGTGCGGAACTCCGCGGCGATGCAGAGGTAGAAGTCACCGGCGTTCGCGGAATTGAAGAGGCCGGCCCCTCAGAAATCACCTTTGTTGCAAATCCTCGATACACCGCCCTCGCACGTACTACCAAGGCCGCCGCAGTACTCGTCGAGCCGGAGTTCCAAGAAATCGCCGCTGCTACTCTGCGTATCAAGAATCCGTATTACGCTTTTTCGCGCGCATTAGGTATCTTCTACCAGCCGCCAGTTTATCCGGCGGGCGTTCATCCCACGGCCGTCGTTCATCCTACTGCGCAGATTGGTGCGGGTGCACACATCGGTGCATATGTCGTTATTGGGCCCGCAGTCCGAATCGGTCCAGGTGCGACTATTTTGCCTCACGTTGTGCTTTATCCCGGCGTGCAGGTGGGCAGTCACTTCTTTGCGCATGCACATTCCGTTGTGCGCGAGAACTGCGTGCTTGGGGATTATGTGACGATAGAGAACGGCGCGATCGTGGGCGCGGACGGCTTCGGTTTTGCGAAGAACGATGAAGGTCGCTGGGAGAAGATTCCCCAGTCCGGACCGGTGCGCATCGGTAGTCGTGTCGACATTCAGGCAAACGCCTGCATCGACCGCGCTACCATCGGCGCAACTGAAATTGGAGACGGCACCAAAATCGACAATCTGGTTCAGGTGGGTCATGGTTCGCGCGTGGGCAAGGACACGCTGGTGTGCGCGCAGACCGGACTTGCCGGCTCATCCATCATCGGCAACAACGTGATACTTGCGGGGCAGGTTGGCATCGCCGGTCATTGCAGCGTTGGCGATGGCGTGATTCTTACCGCGCAGTCTGCTGTTTCTCACGATGTGCCGGCAGGGAAAATGATTTCCGGCTCGCCAGGTTTCGACAACCGAATCTGGCTGCGCGCGGTAACTATCTTCCAGCGCCTTCCTGAATTGCTCAAGCGGCTTGATCGGCTCGAGAAGCAGATAGCCAAACAGGTAGCGGCCCAATCACCAACTACTCCCGCCGACGAGAAATCAGAATGATCGATCGAGTTCTTCGCATAACAGGCGCAGCGGCAGCCTCTCTGCTGATTGCCTTGGCCGCACTCACTGCCTGCCGCTCCTACCATGTTCAGATTTCGGTCGAAAATCACACAGGCGCGGCTATTCAGCTACTTGAAGTCGACTATCCGAGCGCGAGCTTTGGCGCAAACAGCCTGGCCTCCGACGGAAACATCAACTATTCCATTCAAGTGCGCGGCACCGGCCCTGTAAAAGTGCAATACACCCTGGCCGGGGTTGCTCAAAAGCAGATCAGTGGCCCATCGCTTTCCGAAGGCGATGAAGGGCAACTTAAGATCGTTCTGCTCCCAGGGGACAAGGCGGAATTTGCTCCGCAGTTCTCGCATCGGTAGGTAATCAGGTAAACAGAAAGGGCCGGCGAAATTCGCCGGCCCTTTCTATTAAGTCAATGTATTCGCGGTCAACGCACCATGCTTTGGAATAGCGGCGATTGCAGCAGAGCGCTGAACTGGGCATCGGAACTTGCAAAATGGATACCGAGCTTTCCGGAATCTGAACCGATCGAGGTTGCATTTAGCGCCTGTTTTTCTGTTTCGGATCCGCTCATTTTCCTCAGCATCACCGCCGCCGTCAGCAGAGAAGAAACAGTCGCTGCTGTAAACGAGTCGCCGGTTTGAATCGTCAGGTCAAATTTAACACCGTGCTGAAAGTCCATTGAGTACCAGGTGGACTGGAGACGCTGCTTGACTACGTCGAAGTCTGTAACCGAGCCGGCTTCGCCCATCAACTGGCGCATCATTGTCTGCGTACCTTTTGAATCCATGATGCTCCACAACGGATCGGAATCCACGCTGCGCATGGCATCCATCATGATTCCGTTACTCAGCAGGCTTGGAGTGCCACCATCGCGCGCATCCAGCGCCTTTGTCACGGCATCCTTCTGTCCGAAGACCATCGTTGAAGGATCGACAAAACAAAGAACCATCCCGGAGCGTGTCAACGGATAAATGCTGTTAGTGCGCACCATTGTCGGCTTGATCTTCTTCTTGCGGAAATTCGCCAAAATATCTTCGACGGAAAACTGGCCCTGTGCCACACCCACGGTCCAGAGCGCATCGCTGCCAGCCGACGGGCGGAACAGTGCAAAAGCCAGCTGATCGACATCGTGACTGTCATTCAGTCCAGAATTGTTCAGAGCCTCATCCAATTGCTTCAGCTCCGGCGGCATTACGCGATCTCGCAGACCCATTGCGGAGGGCGAGTTCTGCATCGCCTTGTAGTCAATTACAACCAACTGCTGCACATCGCGCGGAATGGCACCGCGCGCATCTGTCGACAACTGCGCGGCATTGCCTGCAGCGGAGACGGACAGCAATGTGAGTACAACCGACAACCTGGTCAGAATCTTAATCAATTTCTTCCTCCCAAAAACCGAACGCATTGTGATGCGCATGCTGCGAGACTGCGCGGGTCTGCTGGGGATATCAGGGAACTTGAGGAGCCTGCGGCTCCTTTCCACACCCACGATTCACAATAGAACTGTTACTTATCATTTTAACTGCGGTCACATTCAGGAACATCAACCCTTGGCTGTTTAGCGATCAGTTACCGCCACACCAGGCCAGGCCAGTGGAGATCCCAGGCGATGCTCCAGGATCTTCGTTGCAGGATCGAATTCACTTAATTGACGCATCCATTCGCTATCCCGCTCACAAGCCGCCTCGGGAATCAGCCCAATTACTTCGCCTTCAGCAATTTGCGCTTTATGGCGCAAGGCGAGTTGCTTGACGGTTTTGTACACTCTCGAGATGGGTGTAGCCTCAAAATCCGTAATGTTCATTGAGAGTTGCGCCCGTCCGTGAGCGAGCACGCCCATAGCTTTTACGCCTTTAAGGCCTCCGGAAGAGGCTCGAATCTCGCGGGCAATCGCCCGCGCCATTGCCACGTCTGCTGAGTCAAAATAAATGTTGTAAGCAACCAGGAACTTACGAGCGCCCACCGCACACGCGCCGGCAGTTGGATGAAGTCCCGGACCACCAAGATCCGGACGGCGCGCCGCATCTTTACGCACCGCTTCTCTTAGCCCTTCAAACTGGCCTTCGCGCACTTGCTCAAGGTTTGCCCTGTCTGGCCGGGCCGCCGCCGCCTCGTAAAAGAAAACGGGCACATTGAAGCGCCTCCAGATTTCCAGCCCAGCCTGGCGCGCAAGCAGCGCACAGTTCTCAAGCTTGATTCCTGAAATAGGCACGAAAGGAACTACATCAGCTGCGCCGATGCGGGGATGCACGCCCTGTTGCCGGGTAAGGTCAATCAACTCGGCGGCTTTGCCAACACCGCGAACAGCCGCTTCAACAATCGCGGCAGGTTCACCGGCCATTGTGACTACGGAACGGTTGTGATCAGCGTCCATCGACCAATCCAGCAGGCGCACTCCATCGACGTGCATCGACGACACAATCGCCTCGACCGTCTTCACGTCTATGCCTTCTGAGAAATTGGGGACGCACTCAACTACCGGCCCGTTCATACTTCGACCTGCTATCTTGCCATTGCTTATGGCGGCAGAACTATTTCCAGAACGTATATCCAACCTGTATCTGCACGCTGGCGTTCACGCCGGGGTTGCGATCACCGAGCGACGCCGAAGAAATGTGCACGGCATTCACTCCGAGATCAATCGATCGCCGAGGACGAATGAAGTAGTGCATGCCTATTCCGCCTTGCGGCGAGAAGTTCCATACGGAAGTCCCGCCAGGCGTTCCCTTGGGGACGAGCTGATCCGGCGGAAACTTGTGCGTGGTGTAGATCAGCCCGCCGGCACCTTGGAACCAGGGTTGCCACCGCTTCGAGCCGGTAAGAAAATTCCAGCGCAGAATGACCGGAGTCAGGCCCACGCCGCGAAATGTTCCGCCGCCGAATGGCACCAGAAGAGTGCCCTGGTTTGCAGTTGTAATGGTGACAATGTGTGGTGGTGGCGTGTAAGCCTGCCAAAGAGGCATGATATTGGCGGCGGCTTGAAATTGACCGCTGAAAATACCGGCGTGCACAACACGGAACATTGGTTTACCCAGTTCCACGCCGCCCCAAAGAAACTTATAGTCAGAACGATCTCCTACACCCGTGCCCCAGTTGATGAAGGGCCCATATTCCCAACTGCGGTTGTTGCGCACGCGGGCCACTGGATTATCGCTGTTCGCATCGCCTTGAGATGCGCCGGAAGCAGATTGCGCCCGGGCGATTACGGTTGTTGCCATCAGCACAACTAACAGGATTGTTCCGACTCGCTTCAACGTTCTTTCCTCTCAATCAATCCAATCATGCTATCCAAAAAAAGACCGCCACATGCGGGCGGCCCTTTTCAGCCCTTCTGTTGATTACATCAGCTTGCGGCGTGTTCAAGCTGAGCGGCGTCCATATCGAAGTTGGAGTACACGTTCTGAACGTCGTCGAGATCTTCAAGAGCTTCAAGCAAGCGCACCATCTGGTTAGCGGGGGCCCCTTCAAGCTTGGTGTAGGTGGAGGCGACCATGGTGACCTCGCTCATCACCGTAGGAATTCCTGCGGACTTGATAGCTCCTGAAACCGTCTCGAAGGCTGACGGATCGGTAATGATCTCCCAGGTATCGCCTTCGTCGTTCAGATCTTCGCCACCATTTTCCAACACGATGTCCATCAACTTATCTTCGCTGGCTGCGGACTTCTCAACCGCGATGAGGCCCTTTTTCGCGAACATGAATCTTACCGATCCTGACTCGCCGAGGTTGCCACCGTTCTTTGAAAAGCCGTGGCGCACTTCGCTGACCGCGCGATTCCGATTGTCGGTCAATACATCGACAATGATGGCGACGCCACCGGGACCGTAACCTTCAAAGGAGATTTCCTCGTAATTAACGCCTTCCAATTCACCAGTGCCGCGCTGAATATCCCGCTTGATATTTTCCTGGGGCATGTTTTCAGCTTTAGCAGCAAGAATCGCAGTACGAAGCCGCGGATTACCATCCGGATCTCCGCCACCCGCTTTGGCCGCAATAGTAATTTCCTTAATGAGGCGAGTGAACGTCTTGCCGCGCTTGGCGTCTAGCGCGCCCTTCTTGTGTTTAATTGTGGCCCATTTGGAGTGGCCGGACATGGTTACCTCAAACTTGTTGAAAATGATGGCGCAGGCACGCACCTGAGAGGAAAGTATAACACCGGGGACGGTGCTCCAGATACAGGGTCTCGAGGGGTGATTGCGGGGTCCGGCAGTAACGAAATTCCCTTTGAAAGGCGACAAAAAAGTATGCGTAAAAGAACACCCGAAAGGGCGATTTCCTGGTACAAGCATGTCAAAGAAATACCGTTGCATTGACCCCTGATTTGGCGTGGGGGCAGGAGTTCCGAGCCGGAATGAGAAGATTCAGGTTCCCATTGGGTTAGAATTCGGCTATACATGTAGTTTGCCCCCAAATCTTGCTTTTGAAGAAGGATGTAATGAACGATTCAATGGTGGATAGACTGGACGATCAGGAGCCCGTGACCATTACTGAGGCTCTGGAGATACCTCAACCTCGCGCCGTAGGTTCTCCACTGCCCCGCGGGATCGGCAGCCGGGTTTCAATGCCTCCAACTTATGAGGATCTTGAAGATCACCTTCCAGTTGCGCACCCCGGGCCGGTACTTGCGCCACCGCCTTCGCCATTCTCCTTTGCTGGACCGATGCTGGCCGCCTCGCCGGCGTCAGTACCAGTTTCAGAGCCGGAACGGCAGACGCCCAGTACGGCGCAGGAGCCCGCACCCGCGCCATTTACGCCAGTTGCCGCAGCTGCTTCAGCCCCGGCGCCGCAAGCTGCGCTGGCAGCTCCACCGGAGCGTCAGCGTAGCTTGCAGACACGATCGGCCGAGCCCTCGACGCTTCAGCGCGCAGCAGGCGTTATTCGCCAGGCAATACCAATCGTGCAGAAACTGCTGCCGCTGCTCGATGGAAATTTCGGAACGGCAATCTCAAACATTCTCCATCCGCCGCCTCCGCCGCCGGCTCCGACTACAGCACTGGCACCGCCCGCACCTGCCCGCGTTGACTTGGGTCCGCTCAAGGAAAACATCGCCGAGCTGCAAGTGATGCATGTTGAGCTGCGGGAAAAGATTGTTGAACAGAACCAATCGCTGAAGCGCGTGAAAGACCATCTAGAACTGGTACGCGAAGCTACGGACCGCAACACGCTTGAGCAGCAGGAACTGCTCGAAGATTTGAAAGCGATGGGCTCAAAGGTCAATATAGTCGCCGCGATTGCGATCGGGCTGCTAGCCATTTCGCTGCTGGTGAACATGGCGCTTTATATGCATATTCAGCGCGTTTTGCCGTAGGGTCGTACGCAACCACACAATTGTGAAGGATCTAGAAAAACACCCCCTCGAGAAACGAGGGGGTATTTCTTTGGGTTGGTGCTGAGGCTGAGGCGGTGAGATCAGGTTGGTGGTATCCCACCCATCCGCGATGAAACTGCGGATAGATGGGGCACCCATTGGCTGTGCGGAGTTGGGCTGGGAAATTCAGGCCATCGCTATCCCATATCCGAAAGTCCGGACATGGGGCACCCGGAGATGTTGGGAAACCAACAGCCGACGTAACTGGATTCTTAGTTTCGTCAGGCGCGGATGGCCGTGTGCAGTTCCTGCAGGGCGTAGACCGTGATGCGCTGGCGCTGCATGGCAGCGATGCCTTCTGCTGCGGCCTGCGCTGCGGCGATAGTGGTAATGGTGGGAATCCGAGCCAGCACCGCGGCGCGACGGATCGCCTTTTCGTCGAAGAACGTGTCTACGCCGCGCGGCGTGTTCACGATCATCTGAATGCGATCGCCCTTGATCAGATCGACAATGTTCGGGCGGCCTTCCTTTACCTTGAAGACGCGCTCAACGACCAAACCCGCCGCCTCAAACACGTTGGCGGTTCCTTCAGTGGCCACAATCTGGAATCCGAGTTCAACATAGCGGCGGGCCAGTTCGACGGCTGCCGGTTTGTCGTGGTCATTTACCGTGAAGAAGATGGTGCCCTTGGTCGGGAGCAAGACACCGGCTGAGAGCTGCGCCTTGGCGAAGGCCTCGCCGAAGGTTGCGGCCACTCCCATGACTTCTCCGGTTGACTTCATTTCAGGCCCGAGCACGGTATCAACGCCGGCAAATTTTGACCATGGGAAGACCGGCGACTTTACGTAATAAAAGGTGCCGGTTTCAAGATCCTTGCCAGAGGCGAGCTGCTCAGGAAGCAGTTCGCGCAGCTTGCGGCCGGTCATGAGGCGCGCAGCAACTTTTGCCAGCGGAATGCCGGTAGCTTTGGAAACGTAAGGCACGGTACGGGAGGCGCGTGGATTGACTTCGATAACAAAGACGTGGTCGTCGCCATTGGCGTCGCGCTGAATGGCGAACTGCAGATTGACCAGGCCTACTACTTCAAGTGCCAGAGCAAGTTTGCGGGTGTAAGTTCTTAGCGTATCGAGAGTTTCTTTTCTGATATCGACGGCCGGGAGCACGCAGGACGAGTCTCCGGAGTGGATGCCGGCTTCCTCAATGTGCTGCATGATTCCAGCGATGATGACGTCTTGCTTGTCACAGAGCGCATCGATGTCGACTTCTACCGCGTCCTCAAGGAAGTGGTCGATGAGCACCGGGCGTTCCTGCGAGTACTCGACTGCTTCGCGCATGTATTTTGCGACTGCTTCAGCGTCGTAGCAGATGACCATGGCGCGGCCACCGAGCACGTAGCTGGGGCGGACCAGCACCGGATAACCGATGCGATCACCGATAGCGAGTGCCTGTTCAACACTGGTGGCGGTGCCGCCGGCTGGCTGCGGAATTTCGAGTTTTTCAAGAAGCTTGCCAAAGCGATTGCGATCTTCAGCCAGGTCGATTGATTCAGGGGATGTTCCGATGATGGGAACGCCGGCAGCGCGAAGACGCTGGGCGAGGTTCAAGGGGGTCTGGCCGCCGAACTGGACAATCATGCCGATCTCAGCGCCTGAAGACGCTTCGTGGTTGTAGACCGCCAGCACATCTTCAAGCACGAGTGGTTCAAAGTAGAGGCGGTCGCTGGTGTCGTAATCGGTCGAGACGGTCTCAGGGTTGCAGTTGACCATGATGGTCTCGTAGCCGTCGTCTTTGAGCGCGAATGCGGCATGGCAGCAGCAGTAATCAAACTCAATGCCCTGGCCGATGCGATTGGGGCCGGAGCCGAGGATAATGATTTTGCGTTTGTCGGTGGGCGCGGACTCATCCTCTTCGTCGTAGGTGGAGTAGAGGTACGGCGTCATCGACTCGAATTCAGCGGCGCAAGTATCAACGAGTTTGAAGACCGGCTTGATGCCTTTGGATTCGCGCAGTTCCCTTACCTGCTTAATGCCTTCGTGGCCTTCGAGCTTCCACTCGGTGGCAATGCGCTCGTCGCTGAGGCCGAGGCGCTTGAGTTGACGCAACTGCTCTTCGCCGATTTCAGCGGGAGTGGTTTTGGCGATCTCCATTTGCGCGAGAGTTACTTCGCGGATCTGGTGCAGGAACCACGGGTCCATTTTTG
>JADGNO010000203.1 GCA_017883405.1 Occallatibacter sp.
AAAACTTCAACGGCTCGCCCGTGCGGCGCGCGGGGTTTCGAGGAATGCAGCGCAACGTTGCCATCGCCATGGGCAACAGCGGGCAACAGCAATTTGCTGCTCGGTTGCGAGAATGGACCGCGGCCGCCGATGAGGGGTTGCGTGCGGCTGCCGCGTGGGCGCTCGAAAAACTGGGAGAACGGTAACCCGAAGCAGATGATCGGGCACTTAGCGTCAATGTGCCAGCAAAAGCTCGTGCCCTTTCCGGATGCGTCGGTTGGTCGCAATCAGAAACTCGTTAGGAAGCGCGCAGAACGTTGGCAGCGTTCAGTCCCTTCGGCCCTTGCAGGCACTCGAACACGACAGGCTCGCCTTCGCTGAGGGTCTTGTAGCCCGCATCCTGAATCGCCGAGAAGTGGACAAAAACGTCTTCGCCGGTCGAGCGCTGGATAAATCCGTAGCCTTTGGCCCCATTGAACCACTTCACTACACCTTGCTCTTTCATGCAAAACCTCCGTTTGGTCATGGCAGGCGCAGCTTGACTCTCGGCGTGGCCTGCCTGAATTGGAATGTCCGGCGGAGTGAAGCTTTCAGGGAAAGCCTCCATCGCAAAAAAGGCGCTGACCTAGTTACACGTATCGTGTAAGACGAGCAATAGGTCGATTGCCTTTCCACCCTGGAGTTTTTGCCGCAACAAACGAGACATTCAGTGAGCAAGCGTAGTTCAGATCTCTAAGTCCCATATTGCCGCGCGGATACAGTTCGGCCTTTCGCCGGACAGCTGGAGCGGCAAGATGCGTGGAGCTATGAAGCACGCGGGTATAACTCTCCTATATGTCGTTGAGTAGCACGCCCCCCGGCGCACCGTGCTCCATTTATGGCAGGATTTCACCTCGGATGCAAGCAGAAAATAGGCGGCCGTATAAGGAACGCATAAGGCTTTGTTTCACGAAATAGCCGCGCAGATTGCATGAAAGGGCTATCCTTAAAAGAAACACTCCATCAATGGACAAGCGGTTATCGCGTCCCTGGATGAATTTTTTCACAGAGTAATTACAAAGGGAGCCGCACTTGGCAGTCGTCTCAAATTCCGGTACTTGCATTGAAGCCGAGGTGGAGGCTGCTGGCGCAGCCACCACGACCGGCGCAACAAAAGCGAGCGATCCTCCTCCTGAGCAGACGAAGTGGTATCGCTGGCGGCGCGACGGTGCGGCGCTGGTTAATTACCTCCTCGACAGCGAAGTGCATACCTACGCTTTCAGTGTCGCGGCCAATGCAATTCTGTCCTTCATCCCATTTATCGTGCTTCTCTACACGCTTGCTTTGACGGTGTTTCACTCGCAGGCAATGGCTGATGTGGTCAGCGCCATGGTCTATTATTTCTTCCCGTCCAATCAGGACTTCATCGTGAAGAACCTGGTTCTTGCCGCACCGCGGCATGGAGTGCAGATCTTTTCGCTCATCATGATTCTTATTTCCTGCACAGGAATATTTCTTCCTCTGGAAGTGGCACTCAACCAGGCGTGGGGAGTGGCCAAGAGCCGTAACTACCTGCTCAACCAGGCAGTGGCTTTCGGGCTCGCGCTTCTCATGGTAGCGCTCGGAATGGTTAGCATTCTACTGAGCGCGTGGCAGCGTCAGTTGCTCGGTTTTCTTTTTTTTCATCACACCGATAACTTTGTCTTCAACGGAATAAGTTGGATGTGGCTGGCATTTACTACCGGCATAGCATGCATCCTTTTCTTCTTCTGTATCTATTGGCTGCTGCCTAACTGCAAAGTGCCGGTGAAGTCAGTCATGCGCACCGCCGTAGTGACGGGATTGATATGGCTGTTGGCGAAGTATATCTTCGTCCTGGTGCTGCCTCATCTTGATTTGAAGGCGTTGTACGGGCCGTTTTATGTCTCGGTGGGCTTGCTCTTCTGGGCTTATGTTTCGGGCCTGATTCTGTTTGCCGGGGCGCAATACAGCGTTTCTCGGATGGTCTTCAAAAACAATTCGCCCGAAAGTTAAGGCTCCTCTATTCACAACAAAAGTGTCACCCAACTATCGTGGTAAACACCACTACGGCAGCTTGAACCCCTTCACGGCAATCGCATTTGGCCCGCGCCCCGCCGGCAGCATTGTGAACAGCGAGGGTGGATCGCGCGGCGTAAAGTGAGACCTCGTTCGCACCACCGCCACATCGGCGGAGCCCGCATCAACAACGAACAGCAGGTGGCCTGTGGCAGAGAAAGCCATGGCCGACGGGCCATCGCCCACGTGCACTGAGCCCACCCGCTTGCCATCGTCAATGGAGTAGAGCGTCACTTCCTGCGAGCGCAGATTGCTGACGTAGAGCAGGGAATTGTCGCGTGAAACCAGCCCGTGGATGGGATTGTCGCCCATCATGTAAGCGCCCCCCACGTCGTCGGTGGTGGTGGAGATCTCAGAAATCGAGTTCGACAGCGAGTTGGAGACGAACAGTTCGCCGCCATCGGGCTTCAACGCCAGTTGAACCGGCGCGCGGCCCACGTCCATCAGGGATTCGAGGCGGTCAGGTTGGGCTGGTCGCGCGTCGAAGCGAGCCAGCGCAATCGCCATCACCTGGTGTCCGCCTGCGCAGGCGACGAACGCCTTGGAGGAGTCGGGGAGGATCACTGCATCAGTCGCGCCGGGGCAGCCCTCAAAAAACGCCCGCACCGTGCGCGCCGCGGGGTCAATCAGGCTGACCGAATTTCCCCGCCGGTTGGGAACGACCAGCGTTTTGCCATCCGGGGTGATGCGAGCCTCGGTTGGCTCTTCTCCCGCGCCAATGGCTGCGATTTGACGGCGCGTTTTCAGATCGACGACGGAGATCGTATTGGATCCGGAATTGGCCACGTAGGCCAACTCTCCCGCGGCATCGAGGTCGATCGACACGGGCTGCCGCTGGACCGGGATCGTGGCCGCGACCGAATTGTTTTCCGCGTTGATCACAGATACGGAACCCTGCCCGGTCGCGGTTCCAGTGTTGACCACGTAGACTTCGTTGCGCTTCGGGTTTGCCGTAATTGCGACGGGATTCAGCCCGACGGGCACTTCGCGGTCGAGGCGCACGTTCACCACGTCAAGAACCGTGACGGTGTTGCTGCCGCCATTGGTGACGTAGGCGTATTCGCGGTAGTTGGGGGCGAACTGGGGGAAATCGTGGGGCCGGCAGCCGCTAAGGAAGATCGC
>JADGNO010000204.1 GCA_017883405.1 Occallatibacter sp.
AAAAGTGGATTTGACCGCGAGTTATCAAGCGGCGCGCAATGTCGCCATCGAGGGGAGTTTTCAGAACTTGTTGAACCAGCACTACAGCGAGGCCTTCGGTTATCCCTCGCTGCCATTCACGTTCCGCTTGGGGATGAAGTTTTCATTCGGAGGAGAATCGTGGCACATGAAGTAACCGGGGAGCGAACCGGCATTGCGCGGGTCAGGGCGCAGGAGGATCGGCAGCGTTGGTTGCTGCCGATCCTAGTGGCCCTGCTTTTGTTTGCGATGCTGGTTGCCCTGGGGATGGGAGCTGTGCCGTTGCCGGTGCGGCTGTTGATGGAGAGCGCTGTTGGCATGAGGCAACTCAGCGAGGATCAGCGTACTATTCTGCTGGCGATCCGGCTCCCACGCATCTTTGCGGCTGCTTTGGTGGGCAGTGGCTTATCTGTCTCAGGTCTTTTGTTTCAAGGCTTATTCCGCAATCCTCTGGCTGATCCTTACGTGATTGGTTCTTCAGGCGGAGCGGTGCTGGGCGCATCGCTCGGCGTGTTTCTGGTGCCTGCGGTCTCGATTGCAGGATTCGGAACAACAGCCCTGCTGGCCTTTGCCGGAGCAATGGGCTCGATCATGCTGGTCTATTGGCTGGCGAGTGTAAACGGCCGAACGCCGGTGGTCGCTCTACTGCTGGCGGGATTTGCGGTGAGCACCATGCTGAGCTATTCGTCGTATTTTCTGGAGGTGCTCGATCACGACTTCGGACAGGGCATGCACATTCTCTCTTCGTGGTTGCATGGAACCATCGCGCAACCGTCCTGGCCGCAGCTGGTTATCGTTGCAGGAATGCTGGCCATGGGGCTTGCAGGTTCTGTGCCACTGGCGCGCAGACTCAATACTTTGGCACTCGGTGAGGAGTATGCGACGCATCTGGGAATTTCTGTGCAGCAGACCCGCATTGCCGTGATCGTGATCGGATCACTGCTGACGGCTGCCGCCGTGGCTTTGGGCGGGTTGATCAGCTTTATAGGACTGATCATTCCCCACATTCTGCGCATGATTTTAGGGTCGGACCATGTGCGGTTGCTGCCAGCGACAGCGCTGGCCGGGGCGATTTTTCTGCTGGTGGCGGATACGGCAGCGCGCACGGTTATCGCCCCCGCGGAACTGCCAGTAGGTGTGCTGACCGCTCTCATTGGAGGACCGTTTTTTCTCTATCTATTGCGGAAGACAAGGCGGGAGGTGTTGTCATGATGCCGTTGCTCGAGTTTGATCGCGTTGGCTTCGGTTATGGGGAAGGAAGCCTCTTCAGCAATCTCAGTGCCCGGATTTTCGAGAACGATTGCATCGCTCTTGTGGGTCGGAATGGTATTGGCAAGACAACCTTGCTGCGGTTGGCGGCAGGCATCCTTGCTCCAAACTCTGGAGAAGTACGCCTGAAGCATAGAGAGTTGCGCTCCTTGAAGCGCCGTGAAATTGCGAGATCGATCGCGTTCGTGCCGCAGAATGTTGAAATCCATTTTTCCTTCACAGTCGAACAATTTGTGGAGCAAGGACGCACACCGTTTCTAAAAATGTTTGGCGGATTGGACGCTGCGGACCGCGAAGCCATGGAACGAGCCATGGCGTTGACCGACACATCTTCTCTGCGTTCACGCGCATTCAACGAACTCAGTGGCGGAGAGCGTCAGCGCGTGAAGATTGCGCTGGGGCTGGCCCAGGAACCGCAGTTGCTACTGCTGGACGAGCCAATGCAGCACCTCGACATCGGGCGTCAGTTCGAGATGATCGACCTGATCAGTACACTCCGTGACGAGGGCATTGCGATTCTCGCCTCGATGCATGATCTGTCGCTGATCGAAGGCGTATTTTCTACCGTGTGGCTGCTCAGCCAGGATGAAGAGATGCGGCAGGGATCACCCCACGAGATGCTGCAACCAAAACTTCTTGAAAGCGCCTTCCATTGTTCACTTCGCCATCGGCACAGGCTGATGGAACATATCCGGAACCGAATGGAGCAAGCTATATGACTTTGAGTCCTTCTTCTCTTACTAAAGTAGTCGCGGGCATCGTTCCCTGCGACGTGCGCTATACAGTCGAAGCACAGCACCATCTTGACGACCTCACAAAGCCGCAGGGAAGCCTGGGGCGTCTGGAGGCCATCGCCGCGCAGATGTACACCATATTCCAAGGCAAACTTCCTCAACCTTTGCGGCGTGGCGCTTATTGTTTTGCTGCTGATCATGGCGTCGCCGAGGAAGGAGTGAGCGCCTATCCGCGAGAAGTCACTGCGCAGATGGTTCTCAATTGTCTCAGTGGAGGCGCAGGCATCAGCGTGCTCGCGCGGGTCAACGAAGCGGAGCTTACGATGGTTGACGTGGGCGTCGATGCGGAGTTCGAGGAAGCGCCGGGATTCTGCCGGGAGAAGGTTCGCCGCGGCAGCCGCAACATGCACCGCGAGGCGGCCATGACACAAGAGGAGCTTGCCGCTGCACTCGAAGTGGGTATACACCAGGCACAAAGAGCTAAAGAAAAAGGCCAGCATCTGGTGGCATTTGGGGAAGTAGGGATTGGAAATACGACGGCCGCCAGTGCGATTGCAACGGCACTGCTCAAAGAGCCGGCCAGCATATTGACCGGCTCTGGCACTGGGGTTGACGCCGCCGGGAAAATGCGCAAGATCCAGATTGTCGAAGAATCGGTGAAGCTGCATTTTGGTGCGCTCGAAGAAACACCCGATCCACTGGAAGTATTGCGTTGCGTCGGTGGTCTGGAGATTGCGGCTATGACCGGATTTGTTCTGGGCGCCGCTTATCATCGCATGGCCGTTGTCTGTGACGGGATTATTTCGACCTCAGCGGCAGCCGTAGCCTACGCAATAGCGCCCCAGGTGAGCGGGTATCTTCTGGCCGGGCACTGCTCGGAAGAGCCTGGACATCGTTACCTGTTGAACTACATCGGACTCACGCCGATTCTTAACTTGGGCATGCGACTGGGCGAAGGAACGGGCGCGGTGCTGGCCATGCCTGTGATCGAGTCTTCCGTTCGGCTGTTCTCGGAGATGGCTACCTTCTCCTCAGCGAAAGTGAGTACGAAAAGCGAATGATCCGCATTCTCCAAGACGTTGCGGCTGCATTTCAGTTTCTCACCCGGCTGCCTCTCTCCTGGCTTCCCTATCGGCCAGAGTCTCTGTCGCGCACGGCAAAGTTCTTTCCACTCGTGGGGCTTGCGCTGGGCAGTGCTGTGGCAGGAATCTACTTCCTGTTGTCGCCGCATCTTCCCGCATTGATCGTCGCCCTTCTGATTGTGAGTTTTTCAACGCTTGCTACCGGTGCGATGCATGAGGATGGTCTCGCCGACGTAGCGGATGCCTTTGGCGGCGG
>JADGNO010000205.1 GCA_017883405.1 Occallatibacter sp.
CTATCAGCATTTTCCACTTCAAGATACTGCGCTCGCGGCAAACAATTGCTTGGCAAGCAAGACCACGACTTGCGACAAAATCTTTCCGCTGTTCATCGTGCAGCGGTTGCCCCATGGGATTGCTGGGCTGGTGATCGCGGCGATCACCAGCCCGGCAATTCCATGCGGCAATCGCTGTACGATGAACATCGGGAAAATCTTGTCGCAGGTCTTGCTGGCTAGGCAATGGTTCGCCGCGAGAGCGGAATCTTGCAGGGGAAAGTGCTGATAATATGCAAACAGCATGACACCAATCGTCAGAAACAGCGCGAACTGAAACAAAACTACAAAGCCGCTCAAAACGATTGCCTTTTGACTGTCGCGCTGGTTCTTGCACGTCAGCAGTCTCTGGACCAGCAGTTGGTCCGTGCCATGCGAGGCCATCGTTAGAAATGTCCCTCCGAGCAGGCCGGCCCAAAAAGTAAAGGGTACGGTCAGATCAAACTTGAATGAGACGAATTGAAATTTGTTTGCCGCGGCAGCCTCGGCGGCAATCGCCGGCCAACCGCCTGGCACCAGATGCACCAGCTCGTAAGCGGCGAGTAACGAACCCCCGATATAAATGACCAGCTGGATCAGATCAGTCCAGATTACCGCGGCGATACCACCCTCAAAGGTATAGATGAGCGTCAGCACTCCGACGATGATGATCGACCAAAGCCACAGGTGAGGAAGCCCCGGCAAACTTGTGCTGAGCACCGCACTCAAGACTAACGACGCGGCAAAGACTCGCACGCCCTCAGCCAGCGCCCGCATGACAAGGAAAAGCGAGGCGGCAAAATTCTTCGCCTTCGGACCAAAGCGGTTCTTGAGTAGCTCGTAAGCCGTCTGCAGGTTGCCGCGAAAATAGGCCGGGATGAATAACAGGCTGATCAGGATTCTCGCAACGATGTAGCCCAGGACTACCTGCAGATAGGTGTAGTTGCCACCCTGCTCCGGCCGCGCGTAGCTGGCGTACGCTAAGGCGGGCACACCGATGAGCGTCAGGGTGCTTGTCTCGGTGGCGACAATTGAAAGACTAATAACAATCCACGAAGTGTTTTTGTCGCCCAGGAAATAATCTTTGACGGTGCGCTGCGACTTTCGGAACAGGGTGCCGAAGATCGTGATGCCAATCAGGTAGAGCGCAAGTACGGCGTAGTCTATGCCGGAAAAACCCATGCAGTGTTTTCCTATTCCGACGCTAACGGGTTTCTGCCACAGTTGGGGCTTAGCCCCAGATGGCAATAAGCACTGGACATCGGCAGGACGGAGCCACCACCGCACATCGGGCAGCAAAGCCGCGCTGCGATCCGGAAGTTCAAGTTTTGCTGGACAGACTCTCGATCGCTCGACCGACTACGCGGTTCCTTATCTTCAAAGCCGCTTCTGCCTCAGTGCGGGTGCTTCCGGTTTTATTCATCACCAGGGCGACGCTCAAATCGTCTCCCGCCATTTTCAAAAGAGAGCGGGCGCCCTTCCCGTCCAACCCACTCTCAGCCATCAGAATGCGAATCGCGCGCGCGCGGAGTTTCGTATTCCGCGGTTGCACGTTCGACATGCGGTTGCCGGTGACGTAGCCCAACCGAACCATCGTTGCCGTCGAGATCATGTTCAGGACCATCTTCTGCGCCGTGCCCGCTTTGAGCCTGGTCGATCCGGCGACCACTTCCGGCCCAACAACGGGAACGATGCTCACCTCGGCGGCAGTCGTGATTGGTGAGTCCGGAGCGCAGGTCACCGCCACGGTAAATGCTCCAAGGGAACGCGCATGCAAAACAGCGCCGACAGTATAAGGCGTCCGGCCTGAAGCAGCGATGCCGACCAGTACATCCTGCTTTGCAAAACCACGCGATTCCAGATCGCGAACGCCTGCCGCTGCATCATCTTCTGAAGCTTCGACTGCTCGGTAACATGCTTCGTAGCCGCCCGCGATAATTGCTTGAACAAGATTCGGTGACACGCCAAATGTCGGTGGACATTCCGAGGCGTCGAGTACTCCCAAACGCCCTGAGGTGCCGGTGCCGATATAGAACAAACGGCCGTTACGCTCGAGTCGCGGGACAATTTCTTCAACCGCTTTGACTACCTCTGCAAGCACTTTGCCGACAGCTGCGGCTACCAACATGTCTTCGTCGTTCATCAAGCCGACGATCTCTTCCGTGGGTAGTAAACTGAGACTGGTCGTAAGCGGATTCTCTTGTTCAGTGATCGGCAGTCGATCAGAGTCTGTGGGATTCATAGGTAGTTTACATTTGATGTGCAGTACCAGGGCTTTGCCGTCGCGCCCCCTTACGCCAAAGGCGTTATTTAATTTCAGGCCAGGGTAACACCCTGGGAAGACGGAGAGGCTATGATTCATCACCCTGAAAGGGTGAAATAAGCGAAGTTGTGCTTTTCCCAGGGTGGTACCCTGGGCTGAAATTAGCTAACGCCTTCGGCGTAAAGAACCAGCATTCTTCCCGTTGCCACACAGTCTCTATCGCGCGTGATTCTGATCCGCAACTCAGACGGCCAGTGCCACGTGGTTCAGGTGTTCACGAGCCATGCGGGCGGCGCCGACTGCGGGCGGATAACGCGGCGGGGCCAGAAAAGCTCTGGGCGCAATCCTGGCCACTTCGCCACGTAACGCCTCCAGCAACATCTCGCCGGCGGCGAATACGCCTCCCACATAGGCGACCTGAAAGCGCTCGCCTTCCATCTTCAAGTTTCGAATAACCGCAGCGGCCGCAATACCCAATTCGGTCCCGGCTTCGACCATGATACTCCGCGCCACTCGATCCTTAGCCTTCGCTGCTTCGATCACTTGTCTGGCAAATCCGGCGATCCGCTCGTTAGTGATCGTCGGCGCGTAAATCGCCGTTGAGAGATCATCGGCGGTTGACACATGGAAATACGAGCATGCTGCTGCTGTCAGCGAAGTCTCTGGACCACGCCCGTCGACCGCCTGAGCAATCGCCCGTAAGCCGCGGCGCGCGATCCATGCTCCGCCACCTTCATCTCCCGCCACCGGCCCCCAACCGCCCGCACAGATGCGTTTGGCACGCGCATTGAC
>JADGNO010000206.1 GCA_017883405.1 Occallatibacter sp.
ATGGCGTCGGTTACCAGGATGCCGCGATGTGGACCCTTGGCGCGATACCAGAGCCGCACCATCTCCGGCGCAACGTGAATGCCATCGCAGATCAGTTCTGCGAAGAGCGAATCGGTGATCAGCACCGTTCCTAGAATTCCCGGTTCACGATGATCGAGCGCGCGCATCGCATTGAAGGTGTGGGTTGCGCTTACAGCGCCGGCATCAATGGCGGCGCGTGTTTCGGCGGCCGTCGCGTTGGAGTGGCCGAGAGAGATGCGCACGCCGCGCTTGGTTGCATGGCGTATGAATTCGACGGCTCCCGGCAACTCCGGCGCAATCGTCATCAGGCGCACGGTGCCTTCAGCGGCGTCGAAGATGCGATCGAAGGTCGCGATATCCGGTGCGAGCAGGTGCTCAACCGGCTGCACTCCGCATTTCGCATGCGAGAGAAAGGGCCCTTCAAGATGAATGCCCAGGGGGCGCGCCATCGGACGGATGCCGCTGTCAAAAAGGGAAGGGTCTGCAATGAGCTTTGCCAGACCGGAGACCGCGCGCAGAGTCGCATCGAGCGGAGCGGTAACGGTGGTGGCGAGATATGCGCCGGTTCCGTGTGTGCCCAGAAAGCCGCCGATGGCGCGCAAAGCCTCCGGCGTTGCTTCCATTACGTCGTGCCCGGCTGCGCCGTGGATGTGCACGTCGAAAAACGCAGGAGCGAGCGTTGCGGAAGGGAAGTCGAGGATAACGGCGCGGTTAGCTGATTCTCCGCCGGAGAGCGAAACGATGCGGTCTTCCTCGATCCAGACAGAGGGCCGGTTGAAGAAACGTTGGCCGTCCCAGAGTCTCGCCGCGGTCACCAACATGGGCATGCCTCGTTGCGCGAGCTTTTAGCTCTTAGCTGTTAGCGGTTAGTCTTTTCGCAATATGTGTAGGGAGTGCTATCCCAGGTCTCAAAATCGAGACCTGAGGCACCCAGAATGTTTGGGGGAAGGCTCAGATTCGACCACCTATCGGTATTTGCGCAGCACGCCAAGGACGCGGCCCTGAATGGCTACCTGTGCTGCTGGAACGTAAATCGGCTCCATTTCGGCGTTCGAGGGCTGCAGGCGAACCACGTTGCCTTCGCTGAAAAAGCGCTTCAGGGTGGTTTCTGTTCCGTGCACGAGTGCCACTACTATCTCGCCCTGGCGCGCGGTGCGCGTGCGTTCAACAAGCACGTAGTCGCCGTTGATAATGTGCTCGTCGCGCATTGACTCGCCGCGCACTTCGAGAGCAAAAACATCGCGGTTGCCGACTACATCGTGCAGCGAAATGGTCTCAGTGGTTTCCATCGCCTCCACTGGCATGCCGGCGGCAATGCGCCCGGCCAGGGGCAGCTTAACGCTGGAGCGCGTACGGGTTCCGGGCGGCAGCACGTCGATGGAGCGGCTTCGGTTGTGCACCCGATCAAGCATCCCCTTTTTTTCGAGGTTGGTGATGTGCTTGTGCACGGTGGCAAGGCTCTTCAGCCCCATTCCGCGCGCAATCTCCTCAAAGGACGGGGAGTAGCCGTTGCGCGACACGAATGACTCCAGAAAGTCGATCACTTCTTTTTGCCTGCGGGTGACAGCCATGGGCGCAATTATAGCGAAGAATGGGCGAAGATTACGCTATTTATTTTTGCCCCGGTGCAAACAGCCGGCACCAAGTTTGACAACATCAGAACTGGCGAGCAATGATCTTGATCTCTTGCGCCCACAACTGCGGTGCTGCCCTGTCCGCCTCGCCGGATAAGGCACACAACAAAAATCCTTAGCGATTACGTCTAATCGACAGGTCGTGCCGCGCCAATTCATTGTCCGAAATCAGCAGGAGATGTCATGAAGATTCGCGGAAGAACTGTCCTCCCGTTGATCTTCGCCGGAGCTCTCATCACGGCGGTCTGTGCCCAGAAGGCATTCCGCCAATATCCGTCGGTGGAATATGGCGTATCGATTCCGTTGCCGCCCGATTGGAATCAGCCAGCGGAGTGGACATTCGCGCGGCTGATGTTTCCGCCCGGCCCCCTGGACGGTTACGCCGGCCGGTTTGACGGGCCGTGGCAGGAAGGGCTCTCGCTGTGGACGCAGGATTATCCGCGAGCTGACCGCGCGCTTGCCAATGCGGTGCGGCGTCTTACCCGTGTGGAGGCTCGCTCGGTTGAGCAGTCTGTGAGCCTGGATGACGGCGACGAGATTTACAACTGGCCGTGGCTTTATGCCGTGCAGGTGGGCGAATGGGGACTGACCGAGGCCGAAGCCAGGAAGCTGCGCGATTACCTGTTACGCGGTGGCTTCTTTATGGCTGATGACTGCCACGGAAGCGCGGAGCAGGCCTACTTTGAAAAGACGATGAAGATGGTTTTTCCTGATCGTGAGCTGGTGGACATTCCGAACAACGACCCGATCTTTCACACCTTCTTCGATCTCGATGACCGTTTTCAGATTCCTGGCGCAGAACACCTGAACACCGGACACAAAAAGGACGGATATGTTGCCCGCTGGAAGGGGATCTATGACGACAAGGGCCGCATTATGGTGGCCTTCTCGCTGAACTCCGATATTGGCGATTCCTGGGAATTTCTTGACGACCCGCGGTATCCAGCCAAGTTTTCAGTGCTTGGCACCAGGATCGGCGTCAACTATGTACTTTATGCAATGACGCATTGATTGCGCGAGAAGTTTCCTCATCCCCAGGGCAGGTCCGGCTTGCTGGAAGGTGCGAAGTACCGACGGAATTTTTTCTCAGTTAATCGCTTTACGAGCGAGAGCGCCTTGGCTTATCTTGGCTGCTATGAAATCAGGACATGAGCAATTGTTCTCTAATTTGGATCAGTCAACGAATGATATAACCAGCCAACCTATCGACCGCCGGCGCTTTATACAGTACGCGGCAGGTGCAGGAGCCATGATCGGTCTCAGCGGAAGCGTGCTGGGACACGCGCAGGAAGCGGCGGCGAACGGTACCGCATCGAACGATACGCTTCTGCCTGATGGCACCAGCTATGCCCCGTGGGAACAGCCGCTCAAGTTCTCAAAGACTTATTACGTCGACAACAATAACGCCAAGGCTGACGACAACGGACCAGGTACCAGCGCGCGGCCCTTCCGCACCATCAGCAAGGCAGCGCAGATTTTGCAGCCCGGCGAGCGCGTGGTCATTGCCTCCGGCACCTACCGGGAGTGTGTCCGCCCGGTGCGCGGCGGCACAGGGCCGTCTCAGATGATCAGCTACGAGGCCGCTCCCGGCGCAAAGGTCTTCATCAAAGGTTCTGAAGTCCTCAAGGACGGCTGGCAGAAGGAGTCTATTCCCGTTGGATTTCGTATGCCGGGCGGCGCAGCAGGTCAGCCTCCTCAGCCGGAGGTCACCGCATGGCGTTACGATCTCAAAGGCGAAATGTTCCCCGATTCCTACAATCCCTTCGCCCTGCCCAGCATCATGGCCCAATGGGAATGGCTCGACACCAAAGTGGTCGACCTGGGGCCCTATTTCCGCCGTCGTGGATTGGCGTTTGTTGACGGAAAACCCCTCGAGCCCATGGAGCAGCTTCGCGAACTGGCTACGCCGAAGCTTCAACCCTTTCCCGATTTTACCGTTCCAGCTACGCCCCAAAACGGCCTGCCGGCCCGCCGCCGC
>JADGNO010000207.1 GCA_017883405.1 Occallatibacter sp.
ACCCCTGGCGCCAGCTTCCAGGAAGATCTGGGCGCGGACTCGCTGGACGTGGTCGAACTCGTGATGCAGTTCGAAGAGGCATTCGATCTTGAGATTCCCGACGAAGACGCCGAGAAGATCAAGACCGTGAAGGACGCAATCGACTACATCGAGAAGAACGCGAAAGGTGGCAAATAGCCCTTGGCGCGCAGAGTTGTCATCACCGGCCTGGGGCTGGTGTGCGGTGTAGGAAACACCGCTCCCGAAGTATGGCGGCAATTGGTTGCAGGCGTCAGTGGCATGGGGCCAATCCAAGGCTTCGATACCACTGACTTCTCTGTAAACTTTGCAGCCGAGGTCAAGAACTTTGACCCGCTGAATTTTGTGGAAAAGAAAGAAGCGCGCAAGATGGGGCGCTTCATCCACTTTGCCTTCGCCGCCACCCAGGAAGCACTTGCCCAGTCGGGTCTCCAGATTAACGAGGAGAATTCCGAGCGGGTAGGTGTGTTCATCGGCTCCGGCATTGGTGGATTTGAAATCATTGAGCGTGAGCACTCGAATCTGCTGCAAGGCGGCCCGCGCAAAATATCGCCCTTCTTTATTCCTGCCGCCATCGTTAATATGGCCGCCGGCCAGTTGAGCATTCGCTACGGGGCCAAGGGGCCCATTTCAGCAACGGCAACGGCGTGCGCAACTTCTGCCAATTCCATTGGCGACTCAGTGCGGATGATCATGCACGGAGACGCTGACGCTATGATCGCCGGCGGATCTGAGGCCGCGGTCACGCCACTCTCTGTGGGCGGGTTCGCATCCATGCGTGCGCTTTCAACGCGTAATGATGAGCCCACCAGGGCAAGTCGCCCGTTCGACAAAGATCGCGACGGCTTCGTGATTGGTGAAGGTGCAGGCATTCTAATTCTTGAAGAGCTTGAGTTCGCTAATGCACGCGGTGCGAAGATTCTGGCCGAGGTGATTGGCTACGGCATGAGCGCCGACGCATATCACATGACTGGGATCGCGCCTGAGGGCCAGGGCGCGCAACGCAGTATGCGCGCCGCGCTCAAAGATGCGGGACTGAAGCCTGAGGAAGTGGGCTACATCAATGCGCATGCCACCTCAACACCGGCGGGCGATGGCAACGAATCGCGAGCCATCGAACTGGTGTTTGGCGAACACGCCACCAGCCACAAGCTCAAGATCTCCGGCACCAAGTCGATGACCGGCCACTTGCTTGGCGGCGCCGGCGGACTTGAAGCAGGCATTACCGTGCTGGCATTGCAGCACCAGATGCTGCCGCCCACCATCAACCTGGATAACGTCGATCCTGAGTGCAAGCTTGACTACGTTCCGAACAAAGCGATTGCGCACAGCTTCGATATCGGGCTGTCGAATTCGTTTGGTTTTGGCGGCATTAACGCAACGCTGATCATGCGGCGGTGGATGGAGTAACGCAGCTCTCAGCCTTCTGCTTTGAGTTTTAGAAACAATCAACCGGCGTGCTTATGAGCGCCGGTTTTGTTTTGCTATTAAAACGTCGACATCCAGCCGCCGTCTACGTAGATCACCTGGCCGGTGATGAAATCTGCGGCCAGCGACGCAAGAAAAACAACCGGCCACGCAATCTCGTCTGGAGTGGCCCATCGGCCAAGCGGGCAACGCTTTTTTACCCACTCATCAAAGGCCGCGTCGGCCATGAGCGCTTCATTCAACTCGGTGGCAACATATCCGGGCGCAATGGCGTTGACCAGGATACCGTGCGGAGCCCAGTCTACGGCCAGTGCCTTGGTAAGCTGTCCCACTGCACCTTTCGATGCCGTGTAGGCTGATACGCCACGCCTGGCGGCTGCTGTCATAAGCGAGGCAATGTTAATGATCTTGCCTTTGCGCTCTAGCGCTATCAGCCCTCGCGCAAAGCACCGGCTCAATTCAAAAACAGCGGTCGTGTTTACGGCGAGCACGTCGTTCCAGTCGGAGAGCGATAGCTCGGTGGCAAGGCCGCGGCGCTGAATGCCGGCCGCATTGACAAGAATGTCAGGCTGTCCAAACTGCGCCACGCACTTATCGAACCAGGCCGCAATGCTATCGGTGTCTCTGAGATCGCAGGCTGAGTAGCCCGCGTCGATCCGTGCGGTTTTGAGTTCTTCCTGTGCGCGATTGAGCGCTTCTAAAGATCGCGCCACCAGGATGACGCGCGCGCCGCTCTCGCCCAGGGCGTGTGCCGTGGCAAGGCCGATACCGCGGCTGCCTCCCGTCACCATGGCGAGTTTTCCGGCTACTGAAAAGCGGCTCATTCCTCTGTCAGCTTACTATGCAGCTCGGCCATCGCTTGATCGATGTGCATCATCCGGTGACCGCGGCAATTCCTGCGCTGATCAGCACAATAACTGTCCACCAGCCGAAAACGGCAATGTAGCCGGAACTACGTTTTGTGCCGGCGATGATGGACGTTCCCATCCCCAGCAGGATCAGGGTCCAGATGGTGACGATATCCAGCGAACTGGCAAGAGAATATAGCGCCTTATTCGTTTCGATGGGATCAAGGAACGCGCCCAAGTTGGTGGGCGCCATATTTTTTATATTGAAGGACTCGGGCGCCATTCCCGCCATGATGGTGATTATGCCCAGCAGCGATTTGATAATGCTCGGCAGGGTAGCGAACATCCACATGGCGAAGATGCCGCCAAAAGTGGCGCGGCCGCCGAATGCGAAGTTGATCGTGCCCCAGATTCCGAGCGACATCAGGGCAACACCGGCGATGACGAAAACCGGATTTGCAATGAACGCTGCTTCGGTAATACCCACAGAAATCTTGTTGCTCGTTTCGCGCTGCTCCGGTGATGCTTGTGCCAGGCGCGCTTCATTGCTGGGGCTGAGATGAATCTGATTATCGACCACCTGCTGAATTCCAATGCGCGTGTACACCACGGCAAACAGCATGTACGCAGTCACTGTGTAGATGATGAGCGGCAGCCACCAGCTGTGATGGCCATTCTTGATATCTTCAAACGTCTTTGACGGCGCGGTAAAAGTGTTTGCGACGCGCTGCCACTGCGAAAGCTTGAGAGCCGGTTCGGTCACAGGCTGAACTCCTGTATCAGACATAATTCTGCCTTTCCAAAAAATAGCATTGGAGCTTTGCCCGCGATTGTACCCTGTCCGGCTGAAAAGGCGCAGGCAATTTCTGATGAGCAAATCGGGAGCTTCTCATCTAGTAGATTTGTCAGTTGTGGTGGATTAGCGGATGTGTGGAACCAGCGCGCCGGCCGCAATGGATGCAGGCAACGAGCTGCCGCGCCGAGGCGCCTGCGCAGGAGTCTTGCTTGGTGCAGATGCTTCAAGCAGTGCCGGCTGCGCGCGTTTTTCTGCCGGGCGTGGCGTGGTGTAGGTCTTGTACACGGTGATGTGGAAGCAGGCCTGCTCGAACTCTTCTTCCACGTCGATCTTGCCCGCGTTCTGCAGTTCGAGCAACGTGCGGCGCATCCACATCAGCTCGGCACGGGTCATGCCTTGCTTGCCGATGTCGATGGTAGCGCCGGTGAGATGTGGACTCACGATGTCGCCCTCTGCCAATGCTGCGTTGCCGTTCGTGCGCCTCAGGTGTTTCTGATATTCAACGGTACGCACTGCGGAGTTGACCTGGAAGGGACGATGGAAGGCTGCTCCGTGCGCCTTTGCCAGATCGGAAAGAAAGCGCGCAGTCCACGAACGGCAGTAACGCCGATTTTCAGGCAGGCCCGGATTCACAACCAGGTTTGCCGATGCGGGCAGAGGAGCCAGCAATCCGTGAGCGATGCGGCTGTTCAGGTCGTCCTCGTCGAGAATGCGTTCCAGGCCTTCGGATTCAAGGATCGTGTTTTGCCGCTGCAAAGATGCCAGCGATCCGCGCAATGAAATTGGCATACCGGCACGCGGCATCTCCAGCGTGGCAATCTCGGTGGTCGGCGTGTTGTCGCCGGCGTCAGCAGATTCAGTTTCGCGCTCGCCGCGCAGAGCTTCAGGCTTGTATTGCGCAGGCTGCGATGCTGTAGTAGGGCCTGCTGCAGGATCGGCGTCCGACGGCTCCGGTGTTTGCTGGCTTTTTGCCGGCACGGCAGTGTGTGTCGGCGGGGAAGAAGGCTGAACTCGCTGCACAGGCCGAGCGCCCGGATTCGTGGCGGAGTTCTGGCTCTGCAGTTCCTTCAAAGCAGCGGCGCGGCCGGCATCGTATCCGTTTTGGTAGCCGATTGAGTACGCAGGGTTGGCACCTGAGGGCGCGGGAGCGGCGATGGAACTCTTTGGGGTGTAACGAACCTTACGTACTGCGGCTCTGAGGGGCTTATACGCGCCGGTGCGCCTGGAGGTTGTCCGGGAGCCCGCGTGGGAGGAACTGCGTGTGTGAGCCATAGTTCTCCTGTGGGCCTGGGAAGACCCCGCAGTGGAAGCAATGGCTGGTACAGCCGAAACTACCAACAGAACGAAAGCGAAAAAAAACGTCCGGCGCATGTAGGAGTGTGCGGACAATCGAGAGCTTCTCCAGAGTATCCCAATTGTTCCGCGAGGCGGAGTACCCGGAGGGATACGGTATTGTCTGATAATTGGATGCGCCAGCTCTCGTTTGGTATGCAGCGGCTGCAAGAGATAAAGGTCAAGCTGTTACAGGTCAACAGCTTGCCGCCAGTCTTTTTTCGCGGCGCTAGGGCTTTGCCTGTTCCAGCATGTAACGTACGGCCGCTTCAAGTTCCGCCGGAGATACGTCTTCCACCACGCCCGCATCGCCTATTCCAACCGGCAACACAAAGCGCCGCACGCCGCCGATGTTTTTTTTGTCGGCTCCTGTGGCCGCAATCACCTTTGCCGGACGCAGCTTGAGGGCAGGGAATGGACCGTACAAATGTATGAGGCGCTCAAGCCGTTGGTGTTGCGCGGCGGTGATGGTGCCGCGCGTGCGTGCAATGTAGAGCGCGGCTATCATTCCCCAGGCAACTGCTTCGCCATGCAGCAGAACTTTGTACGCAGTGGCTTGCTCAATGGCGTGGCCCACGGTGTGGCCCAGATTCAGGATCATGCGCAGACCTGATTCGCGCTCGTCGCGGCTTACGACTTCAGCCTTCATGCGGATCGATGCGACAATCACTTTTTCAAGCGCGCGCGCATCGCGGCCGATGATGGACGAGGCATTCTCTTCCATATAGCGCACCAGCGAGCGGTCGCGAATGATGCCCGCCTTCACGCTCTCCATCAGTCCAGCTTTCAACTCGCGCACGGGCAGCGTGCCCAGCACGGCAATATCGGCGAATACTGCGCGCGGCTGATGAAAGCTGCCCACAAGATTCTTTCCTTCGTGCAGATTCACGCCGGTTTTGCCGCCCACGGACGAATCGACCTGCGCGAGAAATGTGGTGGGCACCTGCACGTATGGAATTCCGCGCATGAAAATCGCGGCTAGAAATCCGCCAACGTCGCCCACAATGCCGCCGCCGAATGCGATCATCAGACTGCCGCGATCCCCGCCCGCTCGCAGCATCTCGCGCAGCAGCCGGTCAACGCTGGCCATGGTCTTGTGCTTCTCTCCGGGGGGCAGAAACAGCGCAATAGGCGGCTCAGCAAATGAGGAGCTGAAGACCTGGCCCCAGAGTGCCCAGATCGGCTCCGAGGTAAGCACAAAGACGCGGCGGGGCAGGCGGCCGACGACCCGTTGAATGCGCGGCGCAAGCGACTGCAGCAGTCCGCTGCCCGCGAAAACGTCATACTTTGCAGTTGGTGTATCGACCCGTATGGTTTGCACGTTGTTTTAATCGTAAAGCACGCGGGCTCATTGAGTGCTCAACGTTGCCGCTACAAGAGCCAGATCAATGGAATTAATCCGGCGGCGGCCAGGCCGAGCAGAAAGAGCAATCCCATGCGGCCGGTTTTGCGGTCGGCAAGCGAATAGGCGTAGATGCCTTTGGCAACGTTGTTACTGGCGGCGGCGATCAGGATTGCGCCCGCCGCGACGTTCACCGGCGTAAGTTTGCCCGCCGCCTGCGTCAATCCCATGATGAAGGGGTCCACATCGCTAACGCCCATGATGGCGGCCAGAATATCCACGCCGCCTTTGCCTAAATAAGTAACCGCCAATTGCGTGACGATGAGCATCACCAGGAACAGTCCGGCAAACATGAAGGCTGTCAACAGCTCAAGCGGATTCCGGGGCTCGTACTCGCGTTTTACTTCCTCGGTGCTTTCGTCGGCCCGACGCGACCACAGCCAGCCAATAATTAGAGCCGCGACAGCGAGAACGAGGAACGGCACAATCAGCACGGCCAGGAGTTGGCGATTGAAGAGCGCCAGTAATGCGGTCAATCGCAGGTACATCATTCCGCAGGCGATCAGGATTCCAGCCGAAAACAGGTGAGGATGGTTCTCGCGCTTGGCCCGCTTGGCCATCACAACGGTGGTCACAGTAGACGAGTAAGCGCCGCCAAGCAGAGCGGCCAGCACAATTCCGCCTTGGCCCTTGGTCGCCTTTTGCAGAACGTAACTGCCGTAGGAAATAGCGCTGATGGCGACAACGACCAGCCACGTCTTGAACGGATTGACGTGAAACGGCCCGAACTCCTGGTTGGGTAGCGTAGGCAGGACCACCACGCTCAGGAGCAGGAATTTTGCGAAGGTAAGAATCTCGCCCGGAGCCACGCTGGTGGCGAGGTTTTCAAGAGCCACCTTCAAATCAAGCAACAAAAGGCTGGCGACGGCTAACGCTGTCGCCACCCAGAAATGGTCGTAGCAGATGAGCGCGCCTACGAGGAACGTCGCCAGGCCCGACATTTCTGTTGTAACGCCGCCGGGCTTTTCCGCCGCGAGTTTGTGCCAGTACGAGAGTAGTAGAAATCCGGCGACAACAACGAAGCCGACGGCGAGCAGCATCAACTGCGCGCTTGCGACCAGAGCGATGGAAAATCCGATGAGTCCGATCAGTGGGAAGGTGCGGACGCCGCCAAAGGAATATTGGCCGTTCGCCTTACGCTCTTCGCGCTCCAGGCCAACCAGGAACGACAGAAAGAGAACCAGGACGATCTTCAAAGCTTCTGACGGTAGCAGGTTGAAGAGCTGCATTCGATTCAGGCCTCCGCGTCATTGGCTGGCTAAAACTTCAGTGCCAGCCAGGGTGCACGGTCCTGAAGTGCGCACCCAATCATTGGCATGTCTGTGAGCAACCTGCTAGAAAGCTTACACTTTGTTGCCGCCGTCCGCGCTCGTTTTTTTACCAGCTATGCAGCCATTGTTCGTCGTGACCTATGCGGACCGGAGTTCGGAAAAGCACGCTCAGACGCGCCTCGGTCAGCAACTCCTCACGGGGACCATCGCCAACAATGCGGCCGTCGCGCATGAGGATGATGCGCTCGATTTCAGGCAGAATGTCGCCGAGATGATGTGTAACCAGTACCAGGCCGGTGCCTTCCTGTGCAAGGCGGCGGAGCGTCTCACGCAGTTCGCGCTGGGCGGCGAGATCGAGCGCATTTGAAGGCTCGTCGAGGAGCAGTTGTTTGGGCCGATGAACGAGAGCGCGAGCAATTACGATGCGTCGTTTTTCACCAGCCGACATGGTGCCCACCAGCTGCGAGCTGAGATGCGCTGCCTCTATTCGTTCCAGTGCTTCCGCGGCGCGAGTACGCATTTCTTCGGTTACATGCAGATTGGGCCACAGTGTAGACGCAGAGAAGAAGCCTGCAATCACCGCATCAAGGCCAGTGGTTACGGCGGTGCGCTCGCCGGGCAGGTCAGAGCCTACGACGCCGAAGTGCTTGCGCAGCTGGGTCAGATCCCAGCGTTCACGACCGAAGATTCTCACGTGCATTTCGGGCTGCACGATGGGATAGATCTGGCAGGTCATGGTCAGGATGAGGGACGACTTGCCACAGCCGTTTGGGCCCATGATGGCCACATGTTCACCGGCGCGGATATGCAGATTCACATCGTGCAGCACAATACGTTCGCCGCGAGCGACGTTCACGCTGCGCAGGTCGAGAAAATCAGCGGCATTGTCCATATTGGAAGGTACATTTGAGTCCTGCTGACCAACGCGCTCGGTTGATTTCCTTGTCATCAATCCCCCGTCCTCCTGCTAGATTAAATGGGTCGGGTCTGGAGCCTGACTGAATAGAGAAATGACAGACCTTTCCCGACTCATCATTCCTCGCGGATTTCGTTTTGGCGCTACGAAAGCAGGCCTCAAGGCCAGTGGCCGCCCCGATTTTGCATTGATCGTCGCCGATGCTCCGGCCAGTGCCGCCGCCGCATTCACGGCAAACCGGGTCACGGCCGCGCCGCTCATCGTTGACAAGCAGCATTTGACCGCGACGAAAGGCAAAGTGCGGGTGGTTGCCATCAACGCGGGTAACGCAAACTGCGCTACTGGCAAAGCCGGACTGGATGCGGCAAAGGCTACATGCGAGGCCGCCGCAAAAGTATTCGGCTGCAAAAGCGAAGAGGTATTTCCTTCGTCGACGGGCGTCATCGGCAAGCTGCTGCCGGCTGAAAAGCTGATCGATGTAATGCCCTCGCTGGCGGCGTCCCTGGGTTCAGAGTCAGACCACTTTATTGAAGTGGCGCAAGCCATTATGACCACCGATCTGGTGGAGAAGACGGCATTCGCGCGACTTGAAGTCGCCGGCCCGGACGGAACGACCAAGGAAATTTGTATTGCCGGCGTGGGCAAGGGTTCCGGCATGATTCATCCGCAACTGGTGCCGCACGCCACCATGCTGGTCTACATTCTTACCGATGCAGCAGTAGAGCCGGGCATTCTGGACGAGTACCTGCGCTCTGCAATTGAAGTCAGCTTTAATCGCATTTCGGTTGACGGAGACACATCGACAAACGACACAGTGCTGTTGCTTGCTTCCGGCGCAAGCGGCGCCTCCATTGGCCAGGGAGATGCGGCCTTTGCTACGGCGCTCACGCAGGTTTGCACTTCGCTGGCGCGGCAGATCGTGGCCGACGGTGAAGGCGTAACTCACGTGGTCGAGCTGCACATTGAAGGCGCGGCGAGCGATGCCGATGCGTTGCGCGTGGCTAAGGCCATCGCTCACTCACCCCTTGTGAAGACGGCCTGGGCTGGTTGCGATCCCAACTGGGGGCGGTTGGCTGCGGCCATCGGCTACTCGGGCGCGCAGATCGATCCGGATCGTATCGACATCTCGTTCGGCGAGCTTGTCATTTGCCGCGATGGCGGCCGGGCTGCAGATTTCGATGAAGTGTCTGCGCATGCCTACATTTCGCAGCCGGAGTTTTCAATTTCCATCCAGCTCCACCAGGGCGAGGGCCGCTGCGTTTTCTGGACGACAGATCTAACCCACCAGTACATCCACATCAACGCGGACTACTCCACGTAGCTCGCCGGGTCGATAATCGCGCCGGCCTGTCGTGCTTGTTCAAGTTACAATCGCAGCAACGATCATTTTTGTTTTCAAGCCCAATGACAAAAGCACCATCGACTGAAAAATCTCCTGACGGATCGCTGTCTACTCATACTGGCTTTTCGCTGATTTCGAATGAGAAGCTTCTTGAGATTTACTCGACCATGCTGAAGTGCCGCATGCTTGAGGAGCGCATTCACGCCCTTGGCAAAAAGTCAGGCAAAACGGCTGGCCCCTCGGTGCACATTGCGGCTATTGCAGGGTCGGCCATTGACCTGCTACCCGCCGATACGCTCGCATCGTCGCCCAGCGCGTTCACTCCGTGCTTTGCCAAAGGCATGACCCTGGCTGCAATCTTTTCAATCGTCATGCCACGCAGCACCGCACATCGACCGCGTTACTCAGCTCTCAATTTGATTCCGCCATCGTTCAGCATGGCGAAGCAAATCAAGCGCGCACTTGAAGCCGCGGCTCTGTACAAGGCTCAACGGAACAAAAAGGTTGTGATTGTCTTTTCAAGCGACGCATCCGGCGCATCAAGCGAACTTGAAAACGCATTGAAGATCGCTGCAAAGAAAAAGCTGCCCGTCCTTTTTGTGTGCGAGACAAAGTCTCAGGACGACGATCGATTGGCGCGGGCCAAAGACTACCATCTTCCCGCTGTAGCGGTTGAAGACGACGATGCCGTCGCTGTCTATCGCGTGGCTACCGAGGCGCTGGCGCACGCCCGTCGCGGAAGTGGTCCGACCCTGATCGAGTGCAGACCCTGGCCCTTTAATGAGCGAGGTTCTGGTAAAAGAACGTCCGCCAAGCGGCAGCCGGCAAAGCATCCGATCAGCAAGATGGAAGCGTACCTCGCAACGAAGGGCTTGTTCAGCAGACGATTGAAATCGCAGCTGATTGCGGACTTCAAACGCGAACTTGATGCCGCTATCGAAACTGCAAGCTAAATATATTTAATGGATGGCCAGTTAACGCGCTCGCGGATGAGTGCGGTCGTACACCTGCATCAACTGCCCTGTAGTTAATTGCGTATAGCGCTGTGTTGTTGACAGGCGTTCGTGGCCCAGCAGTTCCTGAATGGCGCGCAGATCGGCGCCTTCTTCAAGCAAATGCGTGCCGAACGCATGGCGTAGCGTGTGCGGATGCACATCCGCTGAAAGTCCGCGCACGATCGCAATCCGTTTTACAATCCGGCCAACACTGCGAGTGGTCAGGCGCGCGTCGCCGCCAGGCTTGCCAAGTCCGCGCAATTGAAGGTTTACGAAGAGGGCTGCTTTTGCGGCTTTGGCAGTTAAGCCGGCTGCGGCAAACTTTGCCTCGCGCTCGCCGAGATAGGCACGAATTGATTGAGCTGCGGCGTCGCCCAGCGGCACGTAGCGCTGCTTCTGGCCTTTGCCGCGAATCAGAATTGCTTCATTGGCCCAGTGAATGTCGTCCAGGTTCAGCCCCACCAACTCCGCATTACGAATCCCGCATCCGTAGAGCAGTTCCAGAATCGCTCGATCGCGCGCAGGCCAGCTCGCCGCGTCTTCTCCCACTGAATCCACAACCATATTCATCTGTTCGATAGAGGGAACGCGTGGCAGATGCTTTGGCAGTCGCGGCGTTGCCACCAGCGATGCGGCATTCTGTTCGAGGTAACCGTTGCGCGCCAGCCATTTGAACCAACTGCGAATTGCCGCTAGTGCGCGGGCTGCCGACGCGCGCGAAAGTCCACGCGCATAAAGTACGCCGAGATAAGCGCGAATATCGGTGTGTTCAATGCGTTGCACAAGCTCAGTCGGGTTGGCGTCCGCGCCTGCCGCAAATTTCGGTTGTGCGCTCAACCACTGCGTAAACGAATACAACTCGCGCTGATACGCGCGCAATGTGTGCGTGGACGACCCTCGCTCGTTGGCAAGAACCTTCAGGAAGTCGGAGGCAAGCCTATGCAGCGGAGATTCAACAATACTTGTCGGCGCGGTGCTCATGCCGGGTTACCTTCGGTTCGCACGGCAGACTTCCTGCGGCCAGTGCTTATGGCGCGGGTGGTTTGCGCAGGCTTCACAACTTCTGGCCGGGAGGCCGCGCGCGGATGGTGCATACGATGCACAGCTTTCAGGCGGCCAAGCGCGAGATGCGTGTACACCTGCGTAGTGGAGATATCCGCGTGGCCAAGAATCATCTGCACGCTGCGCAGGTCTGCGCCATGCTCCACCATGTGGGTGGCGCAACTGTGCCGCAGCCGGTGCGGGCTGGCAGACTTGTTCGACAGCTTGACCAAGTGCCACACCCACTGGCGCGTGAGCGGCATGCCGCGCAGAGAGAGAAAAAGGCGCGCAACGTCCTGGCGCGCCGTGCTGGTCTTGCTGCGTGAACTGATGCGAGCCAGGTGTGGACGGCCTTCGAGCAGGTACGTTTCAATTGATTCAATCGCAGCGCGGCCCAGCGGAATAATGCGCTCCTTGTCGCCTTTGCCGCGCACATGCACGCGCCCGGCATCGAGCGCGAGGTCGCTCGTTGATAGCGAAGTGACTTCTGACACGCGTAGGCCGCCGGCATAAAGCAGCTCGAGGATGGCTCGATCGCGCAATGCCGTTGCCAGCGCCTGTGGATGCGATGCAGCCATTCCGGCGCGCTCCAGCATCTCGGCTACTTCGGGCTCGGCTAGCGATTTGGGCAGTACTTTCCAGGCTTTCGGCGACTCGATGTTGACTGTTGGATCGTGATGGACGCGCTTATCGAGCAGCAGCCATTTAAAAAATCCGCGCAGGCAGCTCAACTTGCGCGCTGACGATCGCGACTCGATGCCGTGTTTGCGCATGTGCTCAAGGAAGCCCGCCACGTCGTCTTCCTTGGCTTTCAAAAGCACACCATCCCTGCCCTCAAGAAACTCGGCAAAGATCCGAAGGTCGCTGAGATATGCTTCGCAGGTGAGCGGTCGCAGGCCCTTTTCTACAGTTAAATAAACTTTGTAGTCGTTCAGGAGCGACAGATTGCTTATGTTCTCCACAGTTCGATTATCCGCGTGTTGATGCTGCGGTTACGGGACGGTAAAGATCTGCAGAACCTCGTTCATCATGGACTCAAGACGGTCAATAAGAGGATCGCCAAGAGGGGAAGGTACCTGTTTTCAGGTTTCAAAGCTTGGCGGCCTTCAGGAACTTAGAAGCTGGAAGCCCAAAGTGGGCCTGGTTATATCAAAATTCAGTAATTTCCGTGGTCCAGTGTCGCGGCTGTCACGTGCAAAGATCAGCCATTTCATAGAAAATAGAATTGGATGGATTCGGATTGGATTGAGGATCGATTGACACCTGCCCAAACAGTTATTCACAAGTGGACCGCCCAGGAGTTCAAACGGCTGGTCCTGGACGCAAAACCCAAGGTTGCAGTGTTCGATTGCGATGGGACTCTCTGGGGCGGTGACGCGGGCTACGGCTTTATGGCGTGGTCGCTCGAGCGAGGACTGGTTTCACGCTCCACCAGCGATTGGATTGACAACCGCCATCGCGCCTACCGTGCCGGCGAGGTTAGCGAACTAGTCATCTGCGGCGAGATGGTGCGGATCTACGAAGGTCTTCGCGACAATGAGCTGCGCGCCGCCGCAGCGCGGTATGTGAACGAGTTTGTGCGCCCGCGCTTTTTTGCTGAAATGCTTGATCTGGTGGCAGCGTTACGAGCCGCCGGCACAGACATCTGGGCAGTGAGCTCAACCAATCGCTGGGTCGTCGCAGAGGGCGTGCACGATTTCGGCATTCCGGAAAATCGCATCCTCGCTGCCGACGTTCGCGTAAAAGACGGCGTAATTACCAGCGAAATTCTGGATGTGCCCACGGACGAAGGGAAGGCGGTTGCGCTCCGGCGCACTGGTTTGCCCAATCCCGACGCCGTGTTCGGCAATTCCATTCACGATCTGGCCATGCTCGAGATGGCAAAAAATCCCTACTTGGTAAATCCGTCGCCTGCGCTGCTTGCAGCCGCGGCAAAAAACGGCTGGGGATACTTCAGGCCTGAAGGCGCCGAAGAAATCAACACCGCCGTGACCGGGGAATAATTTCCCTGCGGATTCATATTGGGAAGGCGCCTCTATCGTCGCCCAGGGCAGGACCACCCCTTGGTACCGTGGCGATTGTTACATTTACACTGGAAGTGTGGAAGGAAACCGGCCCAATACAGGTCCGCGGCCAAATGGCCCTGCCCTCCGCTTTGTGGCGGCGGCACTTATCGTGCGCGGCGGGCAAATCCTCATCGGGCAGCGACGTCCCGATCAGCCAATGGCATTGCAGTGGGAGTTTCCCGGCGGAAAAATTGAACCGGGCGAGAGCGCGGAGCAGGCGCTTACCCGCGAATTGGCTGAAGAACTCGGCATTCGGGCTTCGGTAGGCGCTCCGGTCACACGCATCCGGCACAATTATCGCCATGGCGGCGCAGTCGACCTGCAGTTCTTCGCGGTGCATGAGTTCGCCGGCGAAATCGACAACCAGATCTACGAGCAGGTTAGGTGGGTAAGATTGGAAGACCTGACTGGCTACGAATTTCTGGCCGCCGATCGCGGGCTGATCAAAGATTTAGCCGCAGGCAAGCTGCTTTAAGCGCGCATTCGCTCAAATATTCCAAGATTGCAGCCAGCACGCAAAAACGTGCCATCGCTCCGTTACGCCGGGGAAATCTCAGTGGCCCGGCAACAAGCCCCAGAGCATCACCAGTGTCATGCCGATCACGATCACACTGGTGCCCCACGCGATTACGTTCCATAGCCGCGTATTCTTGTGGTCGCCCATCAGGTCCTTACGATTGATGAGCAGCAGCATGAGGATGATGATGACCGGGAGCAACACGCCGTTGAGCACCTGCGACAGGATGGCGAAGTTGATCAGCAGCGCATCCGGCAACAGCAGCACAGTGGCAGCGCCACCCACAATCAGCAAGGTGTAAAGCCAGTAGAAAAACGGCGCTTCTTTGAAGTTCTTATCCACGCCGGATTCGAAACCCAGGCCCTCGCAAACCGTGTATGCCGTAGAGAGCGGCAGAATGGAAGCCGCGAATATCGAGGCGTTGAACAGGCCAAAGGCGAACAGGATAAATGCGTAGTCGCCGGCCAGTGGGCGCATGGCTTCGGCAGCATCACTTGCCATCTGGATGCTGCCCATTCCATGAACGTAGAGTGTGGCAGCGCAGGCCACCACAATGAACCACGCCACAAGGTCGGTGAAAAAACTGCCGATAATCACGTCGAGTCGCGAAGCCGTATAGTCCTTTAAACGAATCCCTTTCTCGACAATTGAAGATTGCAGGTAGAACTGCATCCAGGGCGCAATCGTGGTTCCTACAATACCGATGGCCATATAAAGGTACGCACCATTACCCCAGACGGACCTCTGGGGTAATTTCACGGTGGCCAGCAGGGCATCGTGCCAGCTAGGCTCCGAAAGCACACCCGCAAAGATATAGGCGATATAGACGAGCGAGGCTACCAGGAATATTTTTTCCGTGCTTTTGTACGTCCCCTTCACCACCATGTACCACACCAGCGCCGCGCAGATCGGCACTGAGATGAACTTGGTAACTCGGAACAGGTGCAGCGAACCGGCGATGCCGATGAACTCCGTCACCACGTTGGTGTAATTCACCACCACCAGCAGCACCATCAAAATGAATGTCAGGCGCAAGCCGAATTCTTCGCGGATCAGGTCGCTGAGGCCTTTGCCAGTCACCACGCCCATGCGGGCGCACATTTCCTGCACAACGATCAGCGCAATAGTAATAGGAATAATGGTCCACAACAGGGTGTATCCGTACTGCGCGCCTGCCTGGGAGTAGGTGAGAATTCCGCCGGAGTCGTTATCGACGTTGGCAGTAATAAATCCGGGGCCGAGAACGGCCAGGAACATAAATATCCGGATTCGCCAGCGCTTCCACATAGGTCGACGGTTTCCTAAGGAGGATTCATCTGTATTTTGAATTGAGGGAAAACTTTTTCCTCACTGACCATAACAGGAGAGACCGCGATCCCGCGAACTCCGGTGCCAGGCAATTTTCGTGACTCTCAATTGTCGGACCTGCGGATTGGAACTTAGCAAATCTCCTTGAATGCCGATACTTCGTGCGTGTACTCTCAGTTCACTCGATTCCCGCTCGGTTCAAGCTTCTCAATTCCACGTAATGCTGCCTAACCGCAGGAGGTCCCTTGCGAACGATACGTTTGGTTTCTCTCGGAGCCGTAAGCTCTCTACTAATCACATGCTCCCTGACGGCAACTCTCGCTGCCCAAAATCCGACTCCGCGGAAGATCGCCGTCTCCCGCACTTTCGGCAATCCCGGCCAGGTTGGTCTCTTCATCGCCGCCTCCGACGGCAGCGACGAACATCCACTGCTCTCCTCGGAGGATTCGGACTATGATCCTGCCTGGTCTCCGGATGGATCGTTCATCGTCTTTACTTCCGACCGCGCGGGTTCGGCGGACTTGTTTCTCGTCAAGCCGGACGGCACTGGTCTCAATCAACTGACCAACGATCCGGCCTATGACGATCAGGCAGCGATTTCTCCTGATGGCAAAAATATAGTTTTCGTTAGCACTCGCGATGGTGGCACCTCCACGCTCTTGACCATGGAGATAGCGACGCGCCAGGTTAGGCGTCTCACTTCGGGAAAGGATGGCGATTTCCGGCCTTCGTGGTCTCCCGACGGCCAGTGGATCGCCTTCTCGTCAAGCCGCAATCACGCTGCACCGTTCGCTCACGGGCGCTGGGAACGTCTTCAGCTCACTGACCTCTATATCATTCATCCCGATCAGTCAGGTATGAAGAAGGTCACCAATCGCAGCGGCTTCTGCGGGAGCCCGAGGTGGATGGCGGATAGCCGCCATCTCGTGACCTATTGCATGGACGCGGAAGATACGCTCGCAACTCGTATGGCGAATCCTGATCCGGGTCACGATACGAAACTGGTTTCGATAGATATCAACACCGGCGCGTTAGTCGATCTGCCCGCCGGGCCCGGCGTCAAAATCAATCCTTCTCAACTACCAGGAAACGATGTGGGATATGTCAGGAAGGACAAGGCAGATCCGGGCGGAGGCATCTACTACACGAGCGGCAAACGCGGTCCACGTGGAGATATTCGAACTGCGTCGTGGTCTCCCGATGGCAAGCACGTCGTCTTTCATAAGCGCCTCTCTATCAATTTCCCTGCACTTAGCAAAGCGTTCACCATCAATCCGAACTATGAACTGAGCCTGACTGGAACGTACATACCCGCGTTCAGTCCCGCAGGCGATAGATTTGCCACTAATAGCCGCCCCTCACCAAACCCGTTCGGAGCCAGCCTGTTGGTGACGAATGTCGCCACAGGGCGCGCCGAAACTATCTATCAAGACAAAGACCGGAATGTGCTTGCCGCGCAATGGTCTCCGCAGGGCAACAAAATAATCTTCAGCATTGGAGCGTTCGGGGCGTTCTTTCAGGGATTCCATGAAGTGTTCCTGAAGCCCGCGGATCGTGTCGAAGGCGGCGCACAGATCGCGATCATCAATCCCGACGGAAAAGGGTTTGAAGAACTGACCTCAGGTTCCGGCAATAACGCGTTCCCGTCGTTTTCGCCTGATGGCCGTCGCTTTGTCTATCGCGCGTTCGAGAAGGATAGCTACGGTCTGCGCATCATGAACCTTGAGACGAAGGACGTTACGACCTTGACGAAGGACTACGATAATTTCCCGTTGTGGTCGCCGCGCGGCGATTTGATTATGTTCGCGCGCCTGGTGGATGAGGCGTATGAGATTTACACGATCAAGCCCGATGGCACAGGTTTGAAGCGCCTCACATACACACATGGAAATGAGGCACACATGGGCTGGTCGCCTGACGGAGAGTCGATCGCATTTGCCAGCTCCCGAATGGGGTTCAAGGACGAAGGCGTTTATACCGACGCTCCGCAGCCGTACGGAGAGATTTTCGTGATGCACAATGACGGGACTCACATCGAACAGATCACTGATAACCAATGGGAAGAAGGTACTCCCGCCTGGCAACCAGAGGGGGCCCTGCAGGTCGCCCTCCAAAAGTAGAAGGGTTGGCTGGATTGCGAGCGGCCGCGGAAGAAATGCGTGGCCGCAGCTCAACACACTCGCCCAGGTCCCACCACCAACGACTTCCGAAGCGGAATAATTTCGTAAAATACTGAAGTTTCCACTTGACTATCTCCGGAAGCCGGATAATACTGAAGCTGCTACTTCAGTATTCCCCGAGGAGGAATTGATCATGGAACAGCCCAAAGTCGTACACAGCACCTTTACCCTTGAGCGCAAATTTCCCAAGCCACCCGAGGTCGTCTTCGCAGCTTTCTCTGATCCCGCCAAACTGCGGCGCTGGTTCGCGGACAGCAAATCTCATGAAACCGAGGAATTCACGGTGGATTTCAAAGTTGGTGGAACGGAATATCTACGATACAAGATGACAGGCGGACCTGTGGCCGGGTTGTCGATTGAGAACAAAGGCAGCTACCAGGTGATTGTGCCCAACGAGCGGCTCGTCACTGCCACTACGATGTCGGTCGAGGGCAGGCCAATCTCTGCTTCACAAGTGACTATCGAGTTGCTTGCCACTAGTGAAGGTACTGACCTGATCTGCACGCATCAAGGCGCATTCTTTGAGAACTCAGACGGCCCGCAAATTCGCGAACAGGGATGGCGTGTCCTGATGGATAAACTTGCCGCGGTGCTGGCGAACTAACCATGAGCAAACCTGCCCCGGCCAAGCCCCAAGCAGTCTCTGCAAAGACTGAACCGGTCTTGAAATCGGAGAGCGACCGCTTGTTTCACGCCCTTGGCGATCCTACGCGTCGCGCCATGCTTGATCGCCTGACGCATGGGCCGCTCTCCGTGTCAGCGCTGGCTGCGCCGCTCGGCATTACCATAACGGCGGTGGCGCAGCACTTGCAGATCCTTGAGGAGTGCGACTTGGTCCGCACAGAAAAGCTGGGAAGGGTGCGCACCTGCCGCATTGAAATGGCGGGGTTCGACACCCTGGAAAAGTGGATTGCGGCTCACCGTACAGAGTGGGCGCGACGGCTTGACCAGTTGGGCGCGCTACTGGATGAACTTGACGAAGGTTCGGAGTAGTTCGGAATCAGGCAGTGGCGGCGAAGGCGTGGACTTCAACATACGAGTCTACGTTCTCGGCTTCCACACCCGGCCTGAGCATGGCTTCAATTACATCCGCAGCGCTGTAGCTGTCGCGCCCCGGCACAAGATATTGAACAATCGAGTTCAGATCGTCGCCCACTGTGATGAGCGGCGGCTCTACGCTCTTGTCCTTGCGCGTTTGCGCGTGGCCGATATTCGCCATCAGCGCGTTGCAAAGACACTTGCGTCCAACTGTATCTTCAATCTTTCCACCCTTGGACACGTAGTTGTCCACCGGTTCGGCCGCGCACCGGTAGCCGAGCTTGCCGTCACCCGTGGAGTACGCTTCGCGCAGATATCCCAAGTCGCAAACGCGCTTGCGCTCCTGATAAATGGGAAACGAAGAAGAAGTCCCTTCAAGCTGCGCAACCTTGAATGGGAAGCCAGTAGGAGAAGCCAGCGGATCGGTGAAAACAACGCCAGTTCCGGCCACGGCCTGGGTAAGCAGCGACTTCTTCAGGTCCGAGCGCATACCGGACTCTTCGCTGAAGGCAAACGCGGTGCCCATTTGTACGCCTGCGGCGCCCATCTCGAGCGCTTCACGCAGTTTTTCCGCGTTCCCGTAGCCGCCAGCAAGCCAGAAAGGAACGCCAAGTTCGCGCAGTTCGGGTATGTTCACCTGGTCACGATCGCCATATACCGGTTCACCGGCAGCGTTCAACTGCAGCTTGCCGCGTGGAGGCGCATTGTGGCCACCTGCGGTAGGGCCTTCAATCACGAATCCGTCAACGCGGCCGCTGGCACGGCGCAGCATGGTGTTCGCCAATGTGTTGGATGAGATGATGGCCAGAAACCTGGGGCGATGTAACATCGACAGCGGACCTTCAACGAAGTCGGCAGGATCAAAGCGCATCTGCGAATCATCGCCGGGCTGCGCGCCGGTCACATTCAGTTTGTACTCGGCCGCGTGGTGCGCCGCAAAGGCATCGAGCACGCCGGGAATGTGCAGCGGAATTCCGGCTCCCATCAGAACGTATCCAACACCGGCCAGCATGGCGCCGTAGATTGAGGCCAGGTGCGGCATCTGCACCTTCTCAAGAAAATTAATTCCGACGGGATTTTTGTGGCCTTCTTTGGCCAGAAATACCTCAACAAAATTACTCACCATGCAAAGCTCTACCAGCTTGCGCGGACTTGTGCGCTGGTGCATGGGCAGGTTCGGGTAGGAGGCGTCTGGGGCTTTGCCGCCGGGTGTAAAGTACTCACTCCAAATGCGCCGAGCCATGTCGGGAAACGGAAATGCGTCCAATCCCCGCTGCATGTGGCCGCCAGGATCGCCATCGGCAAGGCGGCGGACAAACAGGGCATCGAGGGCGGTTCCTGAAACGACACCTAATTGACCAAGTTTTGACACAGCCTGAGCCAAGCGCCAGTTGGATACGCCTACTCCCATGCCGCCCTGAATAATCTTTGGGAACTGGACCATTATGAATGAATTGTTTCACAGAATCGGAAAAATCCACAGGGATTCTGGAGAGATTCGATGCCATGGAAGCCGAAAGTAACGGAATATATCCCCTGAACGGGTGATTTATCAGATCTTTTCGCGCAGGAAGCTGATTACCTGTTCGGACTGGACCACTCCGACCATCCTGCCCTGAGCGTCCACGACCGGAAGCGCGTGCAGGTTGTACTTGTCGAACAGCTCGGCAACATCGTCCTGCCTCATGTCCGCCGGGCACGAAAGCACCCGCGGCTCTGCCAGCACGTTCAAACGCGATTCCGGCTGGGCCATGACCAATCGCGCTAGCGGAATCGATCCGTGCAACACGCGCTTGTCGTCGAGAATATAAACTTCGGTTACAGTTTCGGGATCGCCATCGAAAGTCCGCAGAGACTGCACGGCCTGAGCAACCGTCGCCTCAGTTCCGAGGTATACAAAATCGGTGGTCATGCAACCGGCGGCGGAGTGCTCGTCAAATTCGAGCAGCTCTTCCACTTCTTGACGCTCTTCCGGCTCCATCTCTTCGAGAATGGCGTCGGATTGTTCCTCGGACAGTTCGGCCAGCAGGTCGGCCGCAGCTCCCGGGTCCATCTCTTCGACGATGTCGGCAATTTTCTCTTCATCGAGTTTTTCAAGCAGCGCCTTCTGCAGCTTGGGCTCCACTTCTTCAAGCGCCTCGGCGGCCACTTCTTCATCAAGCGAGCCGAACACGGCCTCGCGCTCGGCCGGTGCAAGGTCTTCAAGGATATCCGCCAGCTCTGAAGGGTGCATGTCGGCCAACCGTTCGTGCTCAATACGGAGCTTGACGCGGCGCGCCGGGTCTACTTCAATCACGTCGACAAAGTGCCAGGGAATTCCATGCGCAACGAACTTGCGCGAAATCGATTCAAGCGTGGCGCGCGGCAGGATGCCTTTGAAAACGCGGCGGAAAGCGCCGCGCAGGCCTACCTCTACTTCGGCCACTCGCAAAAGATGCGCAGAGCCCTTGCCCAGCCACTCCAGGTCTACATCGTTTACGCGAACAACCTTGCGGCCATGAATATCGATGATCTGCCGGTCGACCAGGTCCTGTTGCAGAAAGAGGTAATTGCCCTCGTCTTTCAGCGGCGTCAAACTGCCCACGGAGCGCAGCTCAAGCGTGCCCGCGGGCGTTTCCATGACTTCCTGCGCCGGAACAATAAACAGGCCATTGCGATTTTTTAAGACGAGGCCGGCCACTTTACCGGCTTCAGGCCCGGTGGCCACGGCGATGTCTTTTATGCGGCCACGCAGTTGGCCTTGCGCATCGGTAACTGGTGTACCGAGCAGCGCAGTGAGACTTATCCGGGCTGTAGCCAGCGTTTGCATTACATTCTCTTTGGAAGTGTAGCGCCGAGAGCTTACATTTGCGTTGCGCACGCAACCTGCTTGACACAAATCCGTATTAAACGTAAAACTTCCAGCAAGGCAGGCATGGGAGCGCATTCCAAGAACCAGGCCCGACCATCGCGAATGGGAGAAAGAAGCCGGTGAACGCACCCCTGCCAGGACGGCGGAGTTTCGAATTGAGCTCCACCATGGAGAGCGTCTGTGAGATAGAGGCGGCCGCAGAAAAGATGGCCGAAGAAGCCGGCCTAAGTGAAGACGAACGGTTTCATGTCACCATGGCGGTACGCGAAGCGGCTGTGAACGCCGTGCTTCATGGCAACGAATACGACCCCGGCAGAAAAATTGGAGTCGGCATCGAAAACACCGGCAAATCGCTGGTATTTACCATTGCTGATCAGGGAAGCGGCTTTATTCCGGAGGAAGTTCCCGATCCGCTGGCGCCCGAGAACCTGATGCGCGGCACCGGGCGCGGCATCTTCCTTATCCGGCAACTGATGGATGAGGTACACTTTCGACAATTACATCCGGGCACGGAATTGACGCTTGTAAAACATCTGGGGCCGGACAAGAAGACCTGAGCGGTCAGTCGTCACGCGCGGGCTCGATAGCGTTCCGTACGTCGCGATTGTTGGCCCTGGGGCCCGCAGCCGGTCGTTGGATTTCAACAGGACAGCACCGTGAAAGTGCTATAACTTTAATCAAACGAAGGAGGAACTTCCGTGGCATTAACGATTGCTTCCCGTGAAGTGGACGGCGTCACTGTTCTGGATCTTAGCGGGCGGATTACCCTGGGTGAAGGCAGTGTGCAACTTCGCGATGCCATTCGCGACCTGATCAGCAAGGGACAGACCAAAATTCTGCTCAATCTTGGCGATGTCAACTACATTGATAGCTCGGGCCTGGGCGAACTGGTAAGCGCATATACCACTGCCAGGAACCAGGGCGCGACGTTGAAGCTTCTCAAGTTGACCAAGAAGGTCCACGATCTGCTGCAGCTCACCAAGCTGTACACCGTCTTCGACATTACCGACGACGAAGCCAGCGCCATCGCTTCTTTCAAGTAAATTCCGGGCAGAGCACTTCTGCTACGGAATGACTCGCGCATGCTGAAAGGCCACCCCGTTTGGCGGGATGGCCTTTTGTGCGTTTGCGCAGAGAATTAAAACTTGACTGAAGGCACCTGCTGCGCCGCCGGACTGGCGTTGAAATATGCGGTATTTGTCTTGAACCCGGCCATGCCTGCCCAAATGCTGTTTGGGAATTGCAGCACGAAGGTGTTGTAGTCCTGCAGCGAATCGTTGTAACGCTTACGCGCCACGCTGATGCGGTTTTCCGTTCCTGCCAACTCATCCTGCAGGCGCATGAACTGATCGCTCGAGCGCAGTTGCGGATAGTTTTCCGTCAGTAAAAGCAGCCGGCCCAGTGCTGAATCCAACTGGCCGTTCGCCGCGATTGTTGCTTGTGGATTGCCTCGCGCATTTAACATGCCCGCGCGCGCATTGGCGATGTCGCCAAACACTGTGCTCTCTTCCTTGGTGAATCCCTTTACGGTTTCAACAAGGTTGGGAATCAGATCGGCTCGCCGTTGAAGCTGTACATCGACTTCAGACCATGCGGCTTTCACATTCTGATCTTTAGCGACCATCTGGTTTTTGGCGCTTACATAACTGCCAAACACCATCAGGACCACGACAAGCAAAACACCTAAGACTGCCAGGGTAATGCCAAGTGCACGGCTCATACTGTCCTATTCTCCTCTGGCCTGTTCTTTAAACAGGACCACTGCAGCACGACTGAAAACTTCTACCAGCTTCCACCAGCTCCGCCGCCGCCAAATCCACCGCCGCCGAAGCCACCAAAACCGCCTCCGCCGCCTCCACCACCGAAGCCACCCCCGCCAAATCCGCCACCGCCCCACCGGCGATCGGAACCGCTGCCAAGGATGCTTGAAAGCAGACCGTAACCGAGCAGCATTCTGAAGATCGACGACCCTCCTGCGAACAGGAAGATAAGGATGAAAAAGATCAGGCCAATCGGAAAGCCACCGCGATGCGCATTTTGCTGCGGTTCCTGGGCAGGTGCCGGTTGATTCTCGAGCGTCACATTGGCGTCTGCCGCGATCACCTGCGCCAACTGCCCAACCGCCAGCGTTATAGCGGAGTCATAATCCTTGGCGCGCAGATAGGGAACCATAGCGCGCCCAATATCGCCCACCTTGGCGTCGTTCAGAATACCTTCCAGGCCGTATCCTACGTCGATTCGGTACTTGTGATCGTCAACGGCCAGCAATACCAGTGCGCCCTTGTCCGATCCTTTCTTGCCCATCTTCCACTTGTCTTCAAGCCGGTTGGCATAGTCCGCCGCGTCATCGCCGTCCAGGTTGTGGATGGTGACGATGGCAATCTGCGAGTTGGCTGCCGAGTGGTCGAGTTGGCTGCAAATCGAGTCCAGCTGCGTAATTGTCTCTGCCGAAAGAACATGGGCGTAGTCATTGACGTAGTCGGAGGGCTTGGGGAGGCTGTCGACGCTTTCCGCGCAGGCCGGGAAAAATAAAAACGGGAAGAGAGCCGCCAGAAGCAGCCAGAAAACCTTCGATTGAGAGCGGCGCGAGCCTTTCATTGCTTCCTTATTGTACGCGGAGGAGCCGCTGGAAGTTCCCTTGCGCGCTATCGGCCTGCGCAGTTGATTAGAGTGCTGTAAATGCATTATCTACATCAATTTCTACAGCAAGTGCTTCCTTGCCCCGCCGTCTAAACTGGAGAAGACATGAATCAAAACCACCTTCCCACCCCTCCCGTTGCCCGCAAGGAACATTCTGAGACCCCGCTGCACGGCGTCGTCCTGGTCGACGACTACGCTTGGCTGCGCGACAAAGAGAACCCTGAAACAACTGCTTATCTTGAAGCTGAGAACGCCTACGCAGAGGCGGTGCTGGCGCCACTGAAAGAACTGCGCGAGCAGCTTTATCAGGAGATGCTTTCGCATATCAAGCAGACCGATGTTTCAGTTCCTTTCCGCGATGGGGATTGGTGGTACTACACGCGCACTGAAGAAGGCCTGCAGTATGCAATCCACTGCCGCAAGCGCGGCGGCAAAGGGGGGCCGGACAGCGGTGCGCCGGAACTTGTGATTCTGGATGGCAATGAAATGGCAAAGGGCCATGCCTTCTTCTCCGTCGGCTCAACAGACATTTCCGACGACGGGCGCTGGCTTGCGTACACCACAGACACTACCGGCTTCCGCCAGTACACGCTGCACATCAAGGACCTTGAAACAGGCGAAACTCTACCGGGTGAGGTTGAACGCGTTGGCTCAGTTGTATGGGCCGCGGATAACAGCACGCTGTTCTATTCAGTAGAAGATGAATTGCAGAAGCGGCAGTTCCAGTTATGGCGCGCGAATGGGCGGCAACTCAACGAGGGCGTGCTTGTTTACCAGGACGATGATGAACGGTTCAACCTGGGCGCGGGACGCACGCGCGATGGCAAGTTCATTGTGATGGAATCTGCCAGCCACATCACTTCGGAATCGTGGTTTCTGCCTGCCGATGAACCCACAGGCGAGTTCACTGTGATCGCGCCGCGCGAAGATGATCACGAATACTCAATCGACCACCGCAACGGGCTCTGGTACATCCGCACCAACGATCGCGGACGCAACTTCCGGCTTGTAACCGCGCATGTCGCCTCTCCGGGCCGCGAAAACTGGGTCGAACGCATTCCGCAACGTGATGACGTAATGATTGAGGAGATCGATCTGTTCGCCGGATTCTTTGTCGCCTGTGAACGCGAGGATGGCTTACCGCGGCTGCGGCTGTGGAATTTCTTCGGCGATGGGCCGCAGTGCGCGCAGTTGGGCGAAATCGCATTTCCCGAGCCAGCCTACAGCGCCCATCCGCACATCAACCGCATGTTTGATACAACGCTGTTTCGCTACGGATACCAGTCGCTGGTTTCGCCAAGTTCTGTTTACGAATACGATTTTGTCAACGGCGAGTCAAATCTGCTCAAAGAAGTTGAAATTCCCGGCGGATTCGATCGCACCTGCTACGCAAGCGAGCGTGTGTACGCAACTGCGCCCGATGGTGTCAAGGTTCCCGTCTCCATCGTATATCGCAAAGACAAGCGCGAACCGGGAGGCAATCCGCTGTATGTGTACGGTTACGGATCGTACGGTTATTCGCTGCCGCTCAGCTTCGGGTCAAACCGGCTCAGCCTGCTCGATCGCGGCGTGGTGATGGCGTACGCACACATTCGCGGCGGCGGCGATCTGGGTGAGCCGTGGCACGATGCCGGAAAAATGCTGGTAAAGCGAAACACGTTCACAGACTTTATTGCGGCGGTCGAGCACCTCACCTCCGCAGGCTATGGCGATTCTGCGCGGGTGGCCATTGAGGGCGGATCGGCTGGCGGGTTGCTCATGGGTGCAGTCGCTAACATGCGTCCCGAGCTGTTCCACGCAGTGCTTTCGCACGTGCCTTTCGTCGACGTGATGAACACCATGCTCGATGCATCGCTGCCGCTGACCGTGCCCGAGTATGAAGAGTGGGGCGACCCGAACCAGGAAGAATATTTTCGCTACATGCTCAGCTACTCACCGTACGACAATCTGAAGGCGATGGCGTATCCTGCCATGCTGGTGAAGACCTCGCTCAATGACAGCCAGGTGATGTACTGGGAGCCCGCGAAGTACGTAGCCAAGCTGCGCACTCTCAAAACGGATGACAATGCATTGCTGCTGATCACCAATATGGAGGCAGGCCACGGCGGCGCCAGCGGACGCTACGACTATCTGAAAGAGATCGCGCTCGACTATGCGTTTGTGCTGCGCGAACTTGGAATTATCTCTCGCAATTAATGCGAAACCTCGGTCAGCACATCGGTCTCTTTGCTCATCTTTGCAGTGCGTTCGAGCTTGTCCCAGTTGAACGGCTTGCCATCAATGGCGCGCTTCACCGTTTTGAAGAGCACCAGAGAGAATAGCTGTCGATAAGCGAAGCGTTGCAGCCAGATGTGCCACAGCAGCCAGCCGTCACCCTTGTTCGCGGGATGGCGGCGCTCAAGCGAGAAGGCAATCGACGACGTAACGAAATCGATCACCAGGAAGCCGACGAAGTACACGACCAGCTTCATCAGGCTCTCCGATGAAGCCGCTTCAGGATGATAGTGGCGATCGACGAGAAAATTGACGACGCCAAACAGGAACATCAAGTCAATGAACGGCGAAACCAGCGGCAGCAGCATCTGGAAGATCACGATGTTCGGTAGTGCGAAAAGCCCCATCGCCTTGTTGCGAATAAACGCGGCCTTGTGTTTCCATACCGCCTGCAGAATTCCGAATGACCAGCGGAAACGCTGGCGCATAAGGCCACTCGCCGTCACTGGAGCCTCAGTGAATGCCAACGAGCGATCTTCGTATTTCACTCTGAGCCCCTGCTCGAGCAGGTTCATCGTCAGGTCGGCATCTTCGGCTACTGTGTTTAGCGGGTAGCCTCCTGCCTGCCGCACCCGTTCCGTTCTCCATGCGCCAATGGCTCCCGGCACCACCGTGACCACGTTGAAGAGGTCGAGCGCGCGGCGTTCAAAGTTTTGGCTGGTGATGTATTCGAGCGCCTGCCAGCGCGTCCACAGGTTAACGCGGTTGCCAACCTTGGCATTGCCGGCCATGGCGCCGATGCGCGGATCTTCAAAGTGCGGGATCAGGCGCGAGATTGCGTCAGCGGCGATTACGGTATCCGCGTCGATGCCGACGTAGACTTCTTCAGTGATGCGTTCCAGCGCAAAATTCAGCGCGGCGGCCTTGCCCTCGTTTGGCTTGCTCAGCACCTGTACGCGTCCAGCGGCAATCTCCGCGGCGTAAGCCTCGCGCGCAACTTCAGCGGTGCGATCGGAAGAGCCGTCGTCAATCACTACTACGTGCAGGTTTTTGTAATCGGAGTTGAGTACTGAACGAATGGTGCGTACGATCACAGTTTCTTCGTTGTATGCAGGTATGAGCACAGCAACGCGCGGATTGTAGCCCGGCGTGGACCCGCGGTACGGCTTCTGCAGTCGATCGATAACGGCGAAAACCCCCACCAGGATCAGCCGGGAACTCATTAGAATGTCGCCTACGAAGAAGATGGCCACGATGAAGTTGCCGACGATGTCGAGAGCGGAGAATGCAATCGAATCCGGCAGCGCGCGCAGCCGTTGCCAGAAACCTAGCGGCGGCATCACCTCGGCGGTAGTTTTGCCCATTAACGCGGAGACGGGAACCAGGGTGTATCCATGTGCACGCAGCGCGTCGATGAGCACCGGAAGTGCGTCGACCGTCGCCTGTCGATTGCCGCCGCCATCGTGCATCAGGATAATGGAGCCGCGAAATTGCGGTTTCACCTTCATCGTGTCCAGTTGCGCCAGCACCGATTGCGCAATTTCCTGCGGCGTCTTGCGAGGGTTCTCGTTCCAGTCGTCGGTATCAATCTTGTTGCCGATGATGGTGTATCCGTCGCGCTGAATGTTAACCACCGGCGCGGCCTGGTCATCGGTGTCTGGCTCTTCGTCAATGTCGTAAGGGGGCCTGAAGTAGAGTGGCTGCACGCCGAGTTTGCTGGCAAATAACCTGCCGGTCAGCTTTACTTCAAGGTCAAGATGCTGTGCGGAAATTTCGCTGATGTCGGGATGGGTCCACGTATGATTTCCGATCTCGTGGCCTTCCCGGTAAATTCGCTGCAGCACGCTCACATTCTCAGCCGCATCTGAACCGATCACCATGAAGGTGCCCTTCACGTTCTTTCGTTTCAGAATGTCGAGAATTTTCGGCGTCCACTTTGCATCGGGTCCATCGTCAAACGAGATCGCGAGTTCTTTGGGATTGTATCCGTATTGGTCAATCGTGTAGGTGCGCGGATACACGTCCATATGCTCGTCGATAATGAGTTTTTTGCGCGGATCAGGTTCGTCGGTATCGACTGTGACGGAGCGCTTGCCTTGCTGGGGCAAAGCAACCACGCGAAGAATATCGCCCTCGCCTTCGGTATCAAGATCGTGCCCCGGCCGCACTGAGCTCAGATCCTGGAGCGAATCAGGATTGCTCGGGCGGTCCCAGACGCTCCAGAGTGAACTGTCTTCTTCGCCGAGCCGCCAAAGTGCAAAGGTCTGCAGGCCAAGCAAACGCGCTGCGCGCATTTGGTCAAGCAGCGAAACCGCGTCGAGAAACCACACCACATGACGCTGATTCTTGTCTTCGTCAATGTATTCAAAGTGAGGATTGAGTGCGTCGTAGTTCAGATCCAGGTCGGCATCGGCATCGGACGCCTCCTGCCACGCCTCTGAAACCGACAGGTCCTGCGTATCCATCACTTCAGGCTTTGGATGCCGGCGGTCCTTCGGATCGGGTATCGAAAGCGTCCAGTCGTAACCATAGTTGCCGACTGCGCAGATCAGTTTTTCTTTTGGGACGACCTTGAGGACGCGCTGAAGATTTGCAACAAACCAGTTCTGGCTTGCCACCGGTCCCGGATCGCTCTCGGCTTCGTGTTCGTCATAATTCATCAGCACGATGCCGTCGGAATGTGCGGCGATCTGCTTGAGATCGCTTTCGGGCGCCTGTGCCGCTACGTTCACGTAGAGGCGGAGATTCATGGGGTGCAGATCCGAGTACAGTTCAAGAATGAAGTTTAGGTACGCCGGGTCGGCATCATCCTTCAGATTTTCAATGTCCAGTGAAAGTCCGCGATACACCGGATACGCTGTGAAGAACTCAACGATCTGCCGGCGAATCACAAGTCTCTTGCTGTTGTCTTTCAACAGATCGCCGACAGCCGCATCCCAAACCTGTGTGTGCGGATTGTAGTTGTTCAGGTGAGGGAAGATTTCTGTATCTTCCTTGGCGACCTGAATCACGTTCTTGACTCGATTCTGAATGTCAGGATCGCGAACGTTATTTTTGGTGATCAGCTGATACTCGTGCAGGTTGTCAGCCGTCATTCCCATTAGGTTTCCGGTGGCAGAGTTTATGTGGAGCCACTGAGCAAAAAGCAAATCGATCTGATGGACGTGCTCTTTGAGGGATGAGTAGCTGGCCGCGTCGTCCTGCACGTAGTAGGCAGCGCGCAAGCCTTCGCCGGTGTTGAACGGAATTTCGGAGGGACGCCGCGCTGTCCTGCGCCGGGCAGGCCGCTGGCCTTTGCTGCCGCGCATTAAAACGGAACGGTCGGGCAACGCTTTGTAATTGTGCTTAGGGACCGGCAGCAGCAGTTGCGGCAGATTCTGAAACCGTACAACATTAAAAATAAAAGCGACCACAACCAGCGTGGCGATCACGACGGCAATATCGAAAATGCGCCGCAGACGTCTCCATCGCTTGCGCTGTGGATCCAGAAATATTTGTCGATCAGGCATGGCCGGGGTCAGATCCTTACAAGCAAAACCCGATTCGACGGGCTAGGCTATACATATCGAATCGTATGGAAGCTGCCCGACAGAGTCAATCAAGCCCGCCTGACGCCACGCCCTCTATTCGAGAAGGCCTGTGGAAGTTCGCCTGTTCCTGGGGCCCGGCCTTGCTCGCGGGGCTTGCATTCCGGCTTTGGATACTGAAAAAGCTCTTCCTGGTCACGGGGGACTCGCTGATTTACGGAGAGCTGGCTAAAAGTCTGCTGCACGGGCATTACAGCCGGATGCTGGTGGAGGGAACCGCCGTCCCCAGCATGATTCGCCTGCCCGGCTACCCGTTCTATCTTGCCGTCTGCTTCAGGCTCTTTGGCATCGACAATTACTTTGCGCCAGTGCTCATCCAGATTGCACTGGAATTGCTCGGCTGTTTTTTGCTGGCCGATTTTGCAGCCCGCGTGGCTCCGTCTGGTCTTGCCGCAGGTACGCGGCGGACAACACTTTGGCTGGCGGCGCTTTGCCCGTTTACGGCCTCATTTTCGGTGGGTCCGCTCGCTGAGCCTCTCACGCTTTTCTCACTGGCGCTCGTCATGTGGGCTATGGCTCGCTTTACGGATGAACCGCGGTGGTCCAGCGCACTCTGGTTTACGTTTGCCATCACTTATGCAGCCCTTCTTCGCCCGGATGGCGCATTGGCCGCCGTTGCATTTGCTCCAGCCTTGCTGGCTGGCGCTTGGCGGGGTCGAGGGACCGCGAGAATGCAGGTTGCCAGGCTGATGCGCATTGCAACTGTCTGTGCGCTGCTTGCGCTCGCTCCGTTTGTCGCGTGGACCTGGCGCAACTGGAGCGTGTTTCATGTGTTCCAGCCGCTTGCTCCGCGGTTCGCGAACGACCCGGGCGAAGATCCAAATATGGGTTGGGAGCATTGGGTTAAGACATGGTGTCTCGATTGGTCATCAACGTACGATGTGTATTGGAACGTGCCTGATGACTCGCTTGATGTGAGCAAACTGCCGAGCCGAGCATTCGATTCTCCGGCGCAGTTTACCGAGACCGCTCAGTTGGCAGCGGAATACAACAGCCACAATTACGAACTGACACCCGCGATTGATGCTCGCTTTGAACACCTCGCACAGCAGCGCATTTCCACCAATCCATTGCGTTATTACGTCTGGCTGCCGCTGGGGCGTCTAGCCGACATGTGGCTGCGCCCGCGCGTTGAGAATCTCAACATCGATCGAGATTGGTGGGTGTACGCGCACCACCGCGCTGAAACGCGTTTCAGCATTTTCTACGCGGGGCTCAATTTGTTTTACCTGGTGTTGGCGGGGGTTGGAATTCTGCTTCGGCCGCGCTTTTGGAAGTCGCTGCTGGCATACATGCTGTTGCGGAGCGCGTTATTGCTTACCGTGGAGGCACCCGAAACGCGCTATACGATCGAGTGCTTCCCGATGCTGTTTGTATTTGCAGGGATTGGGTTTTATTGGGTAATCGTGCGGGTCTGCTTGTCGGTCTTGAAAGTGAAAGCATCGGACGGCAATGGCTGATTGACCTTGAGGTTCATGTATTGGCAGGTTCGCGTCTGGCCCTGACCCTGGTCAATCAATTGACGCACGCTTACGCCGCGATCACTGTCCATCCATAGCGTGACTTTTGGAATATTTTTCCGTACCACCGGATCTTTTGCGGTCATCTCCAACTTGTCGGTGGTGATGCCATCGATCTTTTCCGTGCCCAGGTACTTGATGTTCCACTTATCTTCTAATTCTTTGCCGCTGGCGCCAAAGCCGAGCATAAACCACTTCTGGTATTCGCTGAACTTGGTCAGGACGGTTACCTGGTTCACCTTCTGTTCGTAGAGCTTGATAGTTCCCCCGGAGCTGACCACGACTTTAGGAACCGGGCGGCCATTGACCTCGTTGATGTGGGCCGCCATTTGGGAGTTTTTCGGATCGCGCTTGTAGTAGACGGTGCCTTTTTGTACATCCTTGTCGTATATCGGCTCGGTAGTCACGGTATCGAACTCGAATTCGGCGGAGGTAGTGCGAAAATTGGCAGACGCCGTGTCGAGTTTGCGCAGCACGGTCTGCAGATCATCTGCCGCAAAGACAGTGCGCGCGGACGCCATGGCCGACACAAGTGCAGCGGCAAGGATTATTTTTTTTGAAAGCATCATTCTCATAACCTGATTCGATGTAACGTTTTTCGCGGCGATACGAAGTGTGCGATGACTAGCGATGAGCCCAGACCTTCCATTCCAGGTTTCCCTGCTCGTCGGTCAAAGTCTCCCAGCGCTCTACGAACACCGCGTCGCCGGTTACCGGCAATATAGCCTGACGAAGAGAGTGTTTTACTTCCGCTGCGGTTGCATGTGGGGGTAAATTTACATCCGCCGCCGACACCACGATCACCATTCCTCGTTCACCATCGCCTGTTACCTGGATGGGATGCGCGAGGGCGGTTACCGGAACCGGCTTGTCGCCGTAATGCCAAAGCTGCGGAGTAATGAAGATGAACAACAGAATCAGCGTCACCTTCACGTCGTAATGGAAACTGCCGCGCCGGTAGGTCCAATAAAAATAACTCTTCACAACTTCGCCGACGTTGCGCCTCGGCTTGGCGGCAACAGTGCTACTGCCGGATGATTCCATCACAACTCCTTCGTAATCCGATCTGCTCCGCCCATATAAGGTTGCAGTGCTTTCGGAATAAGCACTGTGCCGTCGGCCTGCTGATAGTTCTCAAGAATCGCAAGCCAGGTGCGGCCCACGGCCAGGCCGCTGCCGTTTAAGGTGTGAACAAATTCCGGCTTGGCTTTTGCGCCTCCCGGTCTGTAGCGGATGTTTGCCCGTCGAGCCTGGAACGCGTCGAAATTGGAGCAGGACGAAATCTCCCGGTACAGTTTCTGGCCAGGCAGCCATACTTCAAGGTCGAACGTCTTTGCGGATGAAAACCCAGTGTCGCCCGTGCAAAGCAGCATCCGCCGGTAAGGCAGATCCAGAGCTTCGAGGATCTCCTCGGCATGACGGGTCAGCAGTTCATGCTGCGCATCTGATTCTTCCGGGCGCACGAATTTGACCAGCTCAACTTTCTGGAACTGGTGCTGCCGGATGATGCCGCGCGTGTCTTTACCTGCCGCGCCGGCCTCTGCGCGGAAACATGGCGTGTAGGCCGTTAACGAGATCGGGAGCCGAGCTTCGTCCAGAATCTCATCGCGATAAAGATTCGTCACCGGCACTTCAGCGGTCGGGATCAGCCAGTGGTCGTTGTCTTTGAACTCGCCTCGTGCAACAGCTTCAGCATCCGCATCGGAGCAACGGAAAAGGTCTTCAGCGAACTTGGGCAACTGTCCGGTGCCGAACAGCGATTTTGAATTGACCATGAACGGCGGAAGCACTTCGGTATAGCCGTGCTTGCTTGTATGCAGGTCAAGCATAAAGCTGATGAGGGCTCGCTCAAGCCGCGCACCCGCGCCCATGTAGACCGCAAAGCGCGCGCCTGAGAGCTTGGCCGCCCGTTCCTGATCGAGAATGCCAAGTGCTTCGCCGATCTCCCAGTGCGGCTTGGGCTCGAAATCGAAACTGCGAATTTCGCCCCACGTCTTCACCGCTTTGTTGTCAGCTTCTGAAAGGCCTGTTGGAACCTCGTCGCGCGTCAGGTTCGGAATACTTGAGAGTGCCAGGCGCATCTGCTCGTCGAAAGCCGCGGCGGCCTTGTCCAACTCGTCGAGCTGCTCCTTGAGTGCGCGAGTCTCATCCATTACCGCGGTGGCATCCTGGCCGGCCTTTTTCAGGGCACCAACCTGCTGGCTGAGCTCGTTACGGCGGGCTTTCAAGCGTTCTGAAGTGGTAATGGCTTCGCGGCGGCTCTGGTCAAGAGCGCGAAAATCTCCCAGCAAAGCAACAGGATCGGCGCCGCGCGCACGTAGCTTGGCCTCAACAAGTTCCAGGTTGGAACGAACAAATCCCAAATCAAGCATTCTATTACCAGTTTACAAGACGGAAATCATCACTTAGTTAATTCCGGTGCATTGGCTTAATGAAGTGACGGCCGCTTTCGCTCGGAATCCTTTGGCGATTCGGCAAGTCACTTGGATATCGACACCTTGTTCTCATCGCTGACGGGGCCTGACTCAGTCTGCTCCTTCCAGCCGGGCAGATTCTGGTCGCCGGTGATCAGGCGAGCGCCTCGAGTGAACGTGAAATATGTCCAGATCCACGCGGCGAAAACGGCAATGCGATTGCGGAAGCCGATGAGGAAGAAGATGTGCACCGTAAGCCAGGTGACCCATGCAGGGAACCCGCTCATGTGGGCCTTGAAGGGCCACTCCACCTTGGCCACAGCAGACATGCGTCCGATGGTCGCCATATCGCCCTTGTCAAAGTAATGGAAGGGAGGCCGACGAGCGCCTTTCAAATCGGCAGCAATCATTTTGCCCACATGGTCGCCCATCTGCATGGCAGGTTGGGCCACGCCGGGAACCTGGTGACCGTCCTGCTCAAAATGAGCCAGGTCGCCGAGGATGAACACCTCAGGCAGCCCCGGCGGGTTAAGCCGGTCGTCAACGATTACGCAGCTGCGCTTATCGAGCGGTGCGCCCAGCATCTTGCCCAGCGGGGACGCCTGCACGCCCGCTGCCCACAGCGTTACCGCCGCCTCAATGCGCACCGGGCTTCCGCCGCCGTCGTTGCCAGCTCCTTTTGCAAGAGAGGCTTCAACGTAGCCAGGCCCCATGCCCGTGACCTGCGTGCCGGTGTGCACTTCAACGCCCAACTCACGCAGCGAGGCTTCAGCTTTCGCAGAAAGGTCCGGCGGATAGGCGGCCAGCACGCGCGGGGAGCCTTCAAGCAGCAGCACGCGCGACTTGGTGGGGTCGATGTGTCGGAAGTCATGCCGCATGTAGAGCTGCGCAATGTCAGAGATGGCACCGGCAAGTTCCACGCCCGTGGGACCGCCGCCAACTACGACGAAATTCAGTGGCGGATGCCAGCCATGCTCCAGCATCTGGCGCTCTGCCAGCTCAAAGGCGAGCAGCACGCGGCGGCGTATCTCGGTCGCGTCCTCAATGGTCTTCAGGCCCGGCGCGAGAGTCTTCCACTCGGGGTGCGCAAAGTAGGAGTGCGTAGCGCCGGTGGCGATGACCAGGTAGTCGTAAGTGATTTGCGACCCGCTGCCGAGCGACACTAGGCGGGTGGAGACATCAATATTCACCACCTCATCCATCAGAACTTCGGTGTTCCGTTGGCGGCGCAAAATAGTGCGGATGGGCTGAGCGATGTCAGCCGGCGACAGAACGGCCAGCGCGACCTGGTAGAGCAAAGGCTGAAAAGTGTGGTGGTTGCGGCGGTCGATTACGGTTACGTCCACTGGAAGATGGCGAAGACTTAACGCAGCATGGAGGCCTCCAAAGCCGCCGCCGATGATGACGACGCGGGGGCGGGCAGGCGCGGGAGCCATTGGCCGATGCTCAGCAGCCTTCGGGGAAACGGGGATCGTCGGTTCGCTCACGTATTGCGCCTCCACCTTGTAGATGCGCCGGGGTCGCCGCCGGTCACAGAGCCTTTTGCCCCGGAGCATGGCTGGAGTCTTAGAGATAGCACCCAGACCCGTGTGCGATAGCATTCACCTATGATTGCGGGCGCTTCCCTGGGTTGGTGGGTTGGATTTCATGTGGCGGTTGTGGCGCTGCTGGTGGCGGACTGGTTCATGCCTGGGCGTCGCAACGAGAGCAAGCACATGCACGCCTTTGCCTGGATCGGCACCGGCGTAATGGTGCTGGCCGCAGCAACTTTTGGCTGCTGGGTAGCCTACGCGCACGGGCGGCAAGCAGCACTGGAATTTGCAGCGGGCTACACGGTCGAAACTTCGCTCAGCATCGATAACCTTTTTATTTTCATGGTGTTGTTTCAAGGGTTCCGTATCGGCGTGCGGCGGCAACACCGTGCGCTGTTGTGGGGAGTAGCGGGGGCGGTGGTGCTGCGCGGCGTGTTTATTGCATTAGGCGTCTCACTCTTACAGCGGTTCGAGTGGATCACCTACGTTTTCGGTGCTTTCCTGCTTTATGCTGCTTTCCGGCTCTTTGCGGGAAGTTCCGCCAAGTCTGCCATTCCGGAATGGATCCGCAAGATGCAGCCGGCGAAGGGTTCTCTGCTGCCGGTGATCCTTGCCGTCGAATTCACCGATGTAATCTTCGCTACCGATTCGATACCAGCGGTTCTGGCCGTGACGCATAATCCGTTTGTGGCCTACACGTCGAACATTGCTGCAGTGCTGGGCTTGCGCTCACTCTATTTCGCGCTGGCCGGGCTGCTTGACCGCATCAAGTACCTGCATTACGGTCTGGGCGCGCTGCTGGCCTTTATCGCAATCAAAATGCTGGGCGTGCGCTGGTTTGATATTCCTATCACGATCTCGCTCGTGGTTATCGGCGTGATCCTTGCTGTGTGCGCGGTGGCGTCGGCTCTGAATACAGGGATGAGGGATCAGGGAACAGGGATCAGCAAGTAAATGCCGCCGCGATCGTTGGTGCAACGCTAGCGAATCGCTGTCGTATGGATACAAACAAATCTCGTGATTCTGAATAAACTAGCACTTTGATGCGTTGCGCTATGATGGTTGCCGACGAGCCCCTGATCCCCACGGGCCCGGTGAAATCAGGAGCTTATGCAATCTATCTCACGGCGCAAGTTCGTCGCCCTG
>JADGNO010000208.1 GCA_017883405.1 Occallatibacter sp.
GACTATTTTCTGAGCGTGCTGCATTCCGAAGAGAAGGCACGCATGGCCTGCGAGGGCTACCTTATCGAGCACGCACGCTGGTTTCGCGGAGCGGGCAGCAAGCTGCTGAACGCGCTGCGCGAATGGGCAGTGACACGCAAAGACGTGGTGCGCCGATGAGTTGGCACGCGATTGCTGATTTTCTGGCGCATCACGGGCTTGAGCTTGCAGGCACTGTCACGACGGTGCTGGGCATCTGGCTCACCACGCGCCGCCTGCTGATCTGCTGGCCGATCACACTCGCTGCCGATGTGCTCTACCTGGTCATCTTTTACCGCGCGCAGTTGCTCTCTGATGCGCTGCTGCAAGTATTTTTTGTCGCGTTCACTCTATACGGCTGGTGGCATTGGTGGCGCGGCGTGCGTGAAGAGGGAGAAGTGCGCGTAGCTCCTCTCGCGATGCGGAGTTTGCTACTGGCGCTCGCGGCAGGCGCCGTCGGTAGCTTGGCGCTTGGAGAGATTGCTAAACGGATGCACGCGGCGTTGCCTTATCTCGACGCCACTCTCGCCAGCTATAGCCTGGTGGGTAGCTGGTGGCAGGCGCGCAAACATATCGCGAACTGGTGGCTTTGGATCGTCGTTGATCTGATCTATATCGGCGAGTATGTGTACAAAGACCTTTGGCTCACGGCCATTCTCTACGCGGGCCTCACGGGGTTAGCGGTGTTGGGTTTGCGCGATTGGCGACGCGCGGCGGTTGCCGCCTAAATCGCTGCCTGCACCACGTTTTGGAGCGGCTCGCCGTTCATAAATCGCCGTAGTTCATCGGCCGCGGTTTTTAGCGCACGCGGCGCGAACTGCGGACTCGATCCCCCTACGTGCGGTGTGATCAGAAGGTTTGGGCAGTTCCACAGCGGATGTCCAGTAGGCAACGGCTCTGGGTCAGTGACATCGAGCGCAGCGCGAATTGTTCCTGAGTTCAGCGCATCGACGAGCGCATTGGTATCGACAATTGGACCTCGCGCCACATTCACGAGCAACGCTCCCTGGCGCATCAGGCCTAACTGCTTCGCGCCGATCAAACCTCGCGACTCCGGCGTGAGCGGCAAGATCAGTACAATCACATCGGCCTCGGGCAACAGGCTATCCAATTCGGCGACCGCATGCACCAGGGGATCGGTACGCGGAGAGCGGGCTACGCGCAGCAGGTGCACATGAAAGGGTTCGAGCATTCGCTCGATGTCCTTGGCAATGGAGCCATAGCCGACGATCAATACGGTCTTGCCGGTTAGCTCTTCAAGCATGACGGGCGGATACAACCTCTGTGTGTCACCGGTGAGACGCACGTATTGCTCGGTCGCCTCGCGTCGGCGACGCCAATCGCCAGCGTGCTGAATGTCCAGATAAAGCGGGAGATACTTCAGCATCGAAAGAATCGCGGAGAGCGTCCACTCGGCAGTGCAGATGTTGTGCGAGCCATGGGCGTTGCAGATGGTCACATGGGGACCGACAGCGGCGGGAATCCACTCAGTGCCTGCCATCAGCGACAAAACGAGCCGCACGCCGCGCAACCGGGGACAAACTCTCTGAGCGCGCGTGGGATATGGATCCGGAATCCACACGTCGATTTCGACGTCATGATCCAAACCATCCGGCAGAGAGATTAGTTCGATCTCCGCCGGCATGATGCTCAGGAGATCCGCATTCAGATTCGCAGGGAAACCCACTCGTAGCATTCGCGCGCCTTTACGTTCATGCTAAATGCCTGGCTCACTTGTGATTGCGAAAGAGCCTGGAGTTTACATCGGGCCTGTCATGAGTGGAGAGTGGAAGGAGAAGGGTTTTGTTGCGCGATGGCGCCCTGCACGAGCGCGCATCCCAACAGGACAGGCACGTTAGGATCGAAGTGAATGAAGGCATTGGATGTTAGCGCTCCGTTCGCGTGGGTTTGGGGAAATTACGGCCAACACTCGAGATACATCAAGAGCTGGCTGCGGGACACGGTTTTCCTGCAGTTCTGATGCTTGAGCCGAGGTGGCGGTTCAGATTTGTTGGGGCTCTCGTGGATTGATTTCTATTCGTCAAGAAAATAGGTGAGACCGGTCACGACCATTGGTGGGTCGTCTAAGGCATTCTAAAGACATGGAAGTTCTTCGCGATGGATTGCGCCGATGCGCCTGAAGTTGGATAAGACATGGTCTCAGCAACAGCTTGCGATCAAGCTGCGAGGGAGCGGCCGGGAGCAGCAGGGCCTGCTGTCGTGGGAGCGCCAGCGACTGTTGATCCATGCGGCAAAGACCGCGCTTGCAGCCGCGCTGTGCTGGTGGCTGGCGCTGCGGTTTGGACTGCACGATGGCTACTGGGGTGCGATCAGTGCCATCATCGTTTTGCAGTCGAACTTCGGCGCCACGATTACGGCTTCGCGCGACCGGATTCTGGGCACGGTGATTGGAGCCGCCTTCGGCTTCCTGTTTTCGCTGTTTGGCGTGCTTCCGTGGAACTACATCGCGGCAGTATTTGCGGCAGTGGCGCTTTGCGGACTGCTGGGCTTCCGCAGCAGCTCACGCCTGGCCGGCGTTACCATCACGATCGTGATGCTTGTGCAGTCAAGCTCACGCAAGGACATCGCGCTCGACCGCGTATTGCAGGTGGTCCTGGGAATTGTAGTGGCTGTCGCGGTGACAACGCTGGTGTTCCCCGATCGTGCGCGTCTTCGTCTGCGTGACGGGCTGGCACAGGAATTCCTGGTGCTCGACGCGTTTTTTGAGGCGATACTGGCCGGCTTCCGAGGGGCCCCCGCTGAGAACCTGGCAATGCTGCGCGAAGATGCGCTGGCCATGTTGCGCGGCAATAATCAGTTGCTTGAAGCGGCGCGCAATGAGCCCTCGGGCGGCCCGGGATGGCGAGAGGGCCTGGGTATGCTGGCGCAGTTTGGCCGCTCGCTGTTTGACTCGCTTGTCGCCCTCGAACTAGCCGTAAAGGAGAGCCGCGATGACGGTTACGCGCAGCACCTGGAGCCAGCGCTGGGGAACCTCGTAACTGACATTCGCACCGGCTTTCACTACGTGGCCGGTTGCATTCACAACTGGCGGTTTCACGTGGCGCCGCCGGAACTTCATCTTGAGGACGACATCGTCAAGCTGGAAGAGCGTATGTCTGAAGTGCGCCCCAAAGGCATCGCGTTCTCGCAGTCGGAAATTCTGCGCGCGTACGCGGTGCAGTTGCACCTGAAACAGATTGCACGGCTGCTGAGAGCCTCGAGGGTTGAGACCAGCCGCGCCGTCGGCGAAGCGCAGAAACCATAGAGCGTTTTCGATTCAGAAGCGAAAATGCTGAGCGGACTGGCGGCATTTCGTTACGCCATAAACTTCCGCAAGGCATCGACGCAATCCTCAAGCTCCTTTATCGTGATCGCATAACCGAAACGCAGATGTCCCTCTCCCTGCGCGCCAAAAACTGACCCGGGGATAGTGGCGATGTGCGCCTTTTCAAGGAGGATCTGGGCTGCCGTTCGGCTGATCTTGTGAATCTTTTCCACATTAGGAAAGGCATAGAAGGCACCCGCCGGCGGGGGCTCGCAGGTGAGTCCGACGTCGTTGAGCCCCGCCACCAAAAGGTCGCGGCGTTTCCGATACTCCTCGCGGCGTGCTGCAATCTCCGACTCTGGCGTGGTGAGTGCCTGGATCATGGCATATTGCACAAACGTTGTTACGCCATTAGTGGAGTAGAGGACGATTTTGCGAAGAGCCGTCATGAACGGTTCCTTGGCCACGGCATAACCGGCGCGCCATCCGGTCATGGCATAGGTCTTGGAGAAGGTGTAGCAGGTGA
>JADGNO010000209.1 GCA_017883405.1 Occallatibacter sp.
AACTCCGACAATTGCAAACTGCTTTGGCAGCAGATCGGCCTGGTGCAGGTGAAAGAGCGCTGGAAGCAGTTTGCGCTTGGTCAGATCGCCCGACGCTCCGAAGATCACCATGATCGCCGGTTCCGGAATCCTTTCTTTTCCTTGCGGAACATGAGAAAGATCGTCCGGACTTACTCTCATCTGCATCGTCGCCATTTGTACCTATCCTCCAGCACCTTTCTTTCCTGACTTACATTCGCTACGAGTTATCAAGCGCCATGTTATAAGCCAGTCGGCTACTAAGACTTCTTCACATCGTGCCCGCCAAACTCATTGCGCATAATGGCAAGCATTCTGTCGGTGAAGTTATTCTCCTCGCGCGAGCGAATGCGTCGAATCACCGATTCAGTTATCACCGGCGCGGAAACATTCAGGTCGATCGCTTCAAATACTGTCCAACGTCCCTCGCCGGAATCCACAACATAAGCCTGCAGCCCATCGAGCGTGGGGTTGCCTGCGAGCGCATCTGCTGTCAGGTCCAGCAGCCAACTGCGCACGACGCTGCCGTATCGCCAGATTTCTGCAATTTGCGGAAGGTCCAGATTGAATTCTTCTTTCTTCTCCAGCACCGTGAAGCCTTCCGCATAGGCTTGCATCAATCCATATTCAATTCCATTGTGAACCATTTTCACAAAATGGCCTGAGCCGCCGGGGCCAACATATCCCCAGCCCTTGTCCTTACCGGGTGCGAGCGTTTCAAAGATGGGCCGCAGATATTCAACGGTTTCTTTTTCGCCGCCGATCATCATGCTGTAGCCGGCCTTCAATCCCCACACACCGCCCGAGGTGCCCACGTCAAGAAAATCGAATCCCTTTGCAGTAACTTCCTTGTGACGCCGCGCAGAGTCTTTGTAATACGAGTTACCGCCATCGATCAGGATGTCGCCTTTGTTCAGCAGCGGCTCCAGTTTCGCAATGGTTTCATCAACGGGCGCGCCTTGCGGCACCATGATCCAGATAGCCCTGCGGCCCTCGAGCTTGTTCACCAATTCTTCGAGCGTGGATGCGCCCACATTACCGCTCTCGGTAAGTTTCTTCACTGCATCTGCGTTGAAGTCGAACCCAACTACCTGATGGCCGCCGAGTCGCAGACGCTCCGCCATGTTTCCGCCCATCTTGCCCAGGCCGATCAAACCAAGCTGCATAACTCCTCCAGACACGTTTCCAGTTACGTTCCGTTAGTTAAGACCCAGACGTGCAAACTCGCCGCGCAGTTGTTCTTCGTTCGTAAATTGGATTGCCTTCATACCGGCCTGTACCGCGCCTGCCACGTTCTCCGCGCGATCGTCGATAAAGAGAATCCGCTCCGCCGGACGACCGAGAATATCAAGCGTACGTTGATAGATCGCCGGATCGGGTTTGCGCAGTCCCAGGTAGCAGGAACTCAGCGTCACCTTGAAACACTCGCGCAATCCGAAAGCCGCAAAACGGTACTCATTTGTTTCGCGCGCTTCATTATTCAAGGCACCCACCATGCATTTGTTGGATGCCGCAAGCTGCTTGAGGATTCCAATCGCACCGCCGGGAAGCCATTGCGACTGCGCCAGCACGAATTTGAAGAAATCGTCGCGCGTGAAGCTGCGGGGTTGGTAAAACACCACTGCGTCCAGGTAGGAATCGCGCGAAATCAAGCCGCTCTCCCATTCACCGTAGGCGCTGCGATGCCTCGCTTCAAATTCAGTCAGTTCGAGATGGAAATGTTCCGCGGCAAGGGCGCGTTCGCGTGCGTCCCAGCCATTCGTCAGCAGGACTCCGCCCACGTCAAACAGAATCACGTCGAAGGGGAACATCGGCGCCTTTCAGTATGAGTTGCCTGAATGAACAAGTGATGAAGCGCGATTCTTGAAAAACTCTGGGGTGCGAGCTTCGGACTGGCGTTGCGGCGATCGCGTTGGTGAAAGCGATTCGCAGACCTCGTGCGAATCGGCGGGTTGAGTTGTCAGGCAGGGCTGTTGGAGCCGTCACCGCACTGATACTTTGCTTCAATGGCCATTACCTTGTTGAAGCGCCGCGTATAGCGAGGTTCCGAGCTGATAAATTTGGCGCCGATAAATGCGTTGGCAAGCTCAAGTGCCAGCGCGCCACCAATAATGCGTGCGCCCAGCACCAGCACATTCATGTCGTCGTGTTCCACTCCCTGGTGAGCCGAATATGTGTCATGACAGATGCCGGCGCGAATGCCGGGAATCTTATTGGCAGCGATACATGCGCCTACACCGGAGCCGCAGATGAGAATTCCGCGTGGTGCAACGTCTTTCTTGATCGCGTCGCCAATCTTTTCGGCGAAATCCGGATAGTCAGAAGACTCCGTGTTGAATGCGCCGAGGTCAACCATTTCATGGCCAGCCTGAGCAAGAACAGCGCGAAGCTCTTCTTTGAGTGAAAATCCCGCGTGGTCAGAACTAATTGCTAACTTCACAACAACCCTTTCTTATTGATCGTGGGCGCCCCAGGTCTCAAAGTCTGAGACCCGGGAGACCACGGACTCTATTTCTTAAGTAACGCCTTGGCGCGCGCGGCAACATTCTCCGCGCTGAAACCAAGTTCCTTCATCACCGTAGCCACCGGAGCGGATTCGCCAAAGCGATCCAGTCCAATGACGTCGCCATCAAGGCCCACATATTTCCACCAGCCCTGCGTGGCTCCGGCTTCGACAGACATGCGCGGTACGCCCTTCAGCAGCACATTGGCCTTGTACTCAGCCGTCTGCTCCTCGAAGATCTTCCAGCTCGGCATGCTGACAACGCGAACGCGAACGCCTTCATCAGCCAGCAGCTTTGCCGCGTCGAGTGAAGTCCAAACTTCAGAGCCGGTGGCAATGATCACCAGTTGCGGGTCGGCTGCATCCTGTAGCACGTACGCGCCCTTGCTTACGGACGCGTATAAGTCGTGCTTGGCCGGATCGATGACCCCGATATCCTGCCGCGTCAGCGCGAAGAAGCAGGGCTTCTTACGCTCCAGCGCCAGGCGCCATGCAGCAGCTGTCTCGTTTGCATCCGCTGGGCGGAAATCAGTGAAGTGAGGAATCGCGCGCAGCATCATCAATTGCTCAATGGGCTCGTGAGTCGGACCATCCTCGCCCACACCGATTGAATCATGCGTGAAAACGAACAGCGAGTGGCATTCCATGATTGACGCAATGCGAAGTGCCGGCTTGGCGTAATCAGAAAATACAAAGAACGTCGAACCGAACGGAATCAATCCGCCATGTGCAGCAATTCCGTTCACCGCGGCGCACATTCCGTTTTCGCGTACACCAAAGAACACGTTGCGCCCGGCTGGGTCCGCGTGGAAATTCGCACCCGGCTTGAAGATCGTCTTCGTTGACGCGGTAAGGTCTGCCGCGCCGCCAAACAACTCTGGCACCACTTCGGCAATCGCGTTCATCACCGTCTGCCCGGCATTGCGCGTGGCCATCTTCTTGTCCACGCCGAAACTCGGAATCAACTTTTCCCAACCGGCTTTCAGATCGCCCTTTTGCGTGCGTTCAAATTCTGCCGCGAGCTCAGGGAAAGCCGCCTTGTAGCTGGCAAATTGCTTGTTCCACTCGGCTTCGGCAGCGGCACCGCGTTCCTTTGCCTGGCGCCAATTGGCCAGCGCCTCTTCAGGGACGTAAAAGCTCTTGTCCTCAGGGAATCCGAAAAACTTTTTCGATGCCACAACGTCCGCAGCACCCAGCGGCTCGCCGTGCGCCTTGCTGGTCCCTGCCTTGGGTGAGCCGTAGCCAATTACCGTGCGCACCGCGATAAGCGAGGGCCTGCCGGTCTCGGCTTTCGCCGCTTCAATCGCAGCTTCAATGCCGGCAAGATCGTTGCCGTCTGCCACGCGCTGTACATGCCAGTGATAGGCTTCAAAGCGCTTGTACACATCCTCGGTAAAGCTCAGATCGGTGGGGCCATCAAGCGAGATCAAATTATCGTCGTAAAGAACGATCAGCTTGCCCAGGTTCAGCGTGCCGGCAAGCGAGGCCACTTCATGCGAAAGGCCTTCCATCATGTCGCCATCGCCGCAGAGCGAATAGGTGTAATGATCCACAATGTTGTGGGCCGGCCGGTTATAGATCCCGGCAAGATGCTTTTCCGCGATGGCCATGCCCACGGCCATCGCGATGCCCTGTCCGAGCGGCCCGGTCGTCACTTCCACGCCGTCCGTCATTCCCAGTTCCGGGTGTCCGGGCGTGCGCGATCCCCACTGCCTGAAGCTCTGCAGATCGTTCAGCGTAACGTCGTAGCCGGTAAGGTGCAGCACAGAGTAGAGCAGCGCTGAAGCGTGCCCATTGGAAAGCACAAAGCGGTCGCGATCAGCCCACTTCGAGTGCCCTGGGTTGTGCTTCATAATCTTGTGGAACAGCGCATAGGCAATTGGCGCGCAGCCCATCGGGGCGCCGGGGTGGCCGCTCTTGGCTTTTTCTACGGTGTCGACGGCGAGCAGCCGTAGTGTGTCAATGGACAAAGTGTCGAGCGAGATATCAATAAGGCTGGTGGTCATAATCAGCTTGGAAAACCAATCCTTTCAAAAAATACTGTTTGCGCACAGGAAACGGTTCCATCTGCATCAATCTTGGCTCTCACATTGTATCCAAGCCAGGCGTCCCGCTCTGGATAGTAGTACGTCCACTCCACCGCGTCGGCGTTCGCCCGGGGCTTAACGTCTGCGCTGAATCCAGCGCTTCCAAGGCCACGACTGGCAGTGGTTTGCACGGTCTTCCAGCTGTCGTCGGTCCACGTAATGACGAAATACATTTCGTTCAGGATGCGCAGGGTATTGCCTCGGTCCATGCGCTGGATCGGCCGGCGCTGGCTGTAAATCTCCAGGTCGTGGCGCCGCCTGCGCTGGCCTTCGGGTTCGCAATATCGCTCATACGCAGGATCGATGCGGTCAAAGACCTTGCCGTCTCCTGCTGAGCGCAAAAGCTTCAGATATTCTGCATGGGCCCAAACCAGCGGCACCGCCGACCCGGCCGGGTCTCCCATTTTCATGCCGCAATCGCCACGCTCAGGCTCGTCCCACACTTGTTCCGGCAACATTTCTCCGCAGGTGGCGAACTGTTCGTATGTCCTGACCAGAGCCTCGAATCCATTGCCGGCAGCCAGTTCGTAATGTGCGCGCTCGCCCGTCAACAGCGGCCAGGGACGACCCTGACCCCAGCCTTCAAATGGCCGGCAATCGGCCGTTTGCCCATACCCGTCGTGGTTGTAGCGGAGCCAGGCCGGACCCTGCGGCAAATCGCGTTTCAGTACCGCGTCAAGCACCTTCAGCGAATCGACGATCAGTGGATCGTCGGCGCGTTTCACGCCGTAGCGAACCAGTTCCAGAAATCCGCCGTCCATAATCTCGCGAGCCTCAAATGTGTTCCGCGCGCCGGGAGGTTGGTTTGAAAGCTTGACGATTTCCTTGCCGCATTCCTCGTGCGCGTAGGCTTCGCCGCACTCCGGCGGTCGTATGCGCATGTAGTGGCGCTTGATCTCGGGATGCAGCACGCCGTTGTTGGTGACCGTCCAGTCTTCAATGTGCTTTTCAATCCAGTCGGCAAGCTCTTCGAGGAATGTTGCCATCTCATCGGCGTCATGCGCGCGGACAATCTCAGCCGCGCAAATCAAGCCTGCGATGACTGCCGCAAGGGTCGATGGCGAATAACCTGCATTCTCCTCCCACCGCTCCTGGTTGGTGATGGGACTTTGGCGCACAAGGAAGCCCGCGGCGCGCTCCACGAACGTGAAGATGTCCATGCGGTCCAGCTCATTTTCCTTCCACAGCCGCCAGGACAGAATCAGCGGAAACGCAACTTCGTCCAGCTGAACTCCGCGCCAGTAGGGAGTGCCATCAATCCAGAAATTTTGAGCAAATCCGCCATCGGGTTGCTGCGTGCAGGCCAGGTAGACAAGAGCACGGCGCGCTGCCTCAACGCGTTTGCAGGCCAGCAGTGCGGTTGCGGTCTGCACCATGTCGCGCGTCCAAACCAGGTGATAGCCCCCCAGGTCGTCGTCGCCCTTCGCCTGACCCCAGGGGATGGAGGCAGATGCCACAAAGGCTCCAGAAAAAGTTTTATCTTCATGCGCCAACAGAACATTGTGGCTGGTGCGCATCAACTTGCCGCCATCGCCGGCGCGAGCCGCCAGCCAATCCGGGCTGGGCACGCGCTGCCATTGCTCGATGAAGCGATCGCGGTGCCGTTCAAACGGAGTTACGAGCGCGCTCACTGTGGCCTGCATTGCCGCGTGCAGGCCTTCGCCAAACCCGATGGCTAATACAAATTCGCGTGCACCACTCTGCACGCAATTGTCCAGGTTAAGCTCTCCCATCAGCGCGACATTGCCGTTGGTGGCTGAATCAAACTCCCAATCCATGTGGAAGTTTTCCGTCAGGTCGCGCCAGCCGTCGCTCTGGCCTACAAAGCCGCAACTGACCCGCGAAAACCCGCAAGTGGCGCTCATCGCCAGCGCCCACGAGCCCTTCCACGCCAGCAGCATCTTGTGTCCTGCCACGTCGAGCGCGCGGGCCGAGTTGCCCGCCCCGCCTCCGTCAAGATGCGGAGCTATCAGCGCGTACACCTTGAGGCGCGGCAACAGCTCCGCGTGCCCCTCAAGCCGCACATGCATCAGCACCACAGCTCGGTGCGGATCGGTAATGATCTCCTTCACCAGTCGGTAGCGGCCCTGCGGGTCGCTGTTTATGTAGCGAACGCCCAGCGAATCCTCGTGAATGTATTCGAACCTGGATTTAAGATCGCGTTTTTCTTCGTGCAGGAAGGTTTCTCCATCGGTAATCAGGAATCCCATGTCCCGCATCTGCGGCCGGTCGATTGTGGGGTGGTAAACCTCGTTCAGAATTCCGTGCGAGCAGGTGAACCATACGCGGCTCGAGCCTGAATAGGCTGTTCCAACTGCGTCCTTTGTGCTCGACGTCCAACGGGGCTCGAGTCCGGGGGCGCCGAACGCCTCGCCCTGTTGCTTCAACCACAGGTACTGCGACTGATCGCTCATCGTTTTACGCAACTCGATTCAGGGGATTTTGGGAAGCTCATTTGGCTCTTGAGAACTCGAAAGGGATAAGACACCGATAGCGTCGGGAGGGGCTTCTTGCGCAACCGGCCCACGCTGATGCCCACATTATCGATTATTGGACCAGTGCAAAGGTTTCGTTCCGTTTCCGCGCTCATTTAGGAATACTGAGTTTTTAACGCACCCAACCACCCGCATCCCGCATCCATACAAGAAGATGGCCCAATTCCCGCACCGGAAGGGTGTGCGGGAACGCCGGGTTAACCTTCCCATTGCGCGCTGCCTGGCACTGGCTTTGAGCAACAATCCACCCCAACACCCGTCACCAAATACAATTGCGAACGGAGGATATTTCCCCAAATGGCATACGAGTTAGCACCGCTTCCTTACGACTACTCTGCACTTGAACCCTTCATCGACGTAGAAACGATGAAGCTCCACCATGACAAGCACCACCAGGCCTACATCAACAACGTGAACGCCGCTCTGGCCAATCATCCCGAACTGGCCGCCAAAGCCGTCGATGATCTCATCAGCGACCTCAACGCCATTCCTGAAGACATTCGCGGCGTTGTGCGCAATAACGGCGGAGGACACTCCAACCACACCATGTTCTGGAACATCATGGGACCGGCCAACACATCAGGTGTAGGCGGAGCACCAACCGGCGCCATCGCCAGCCAGATCTCAGCCGATTTCGGCGATTTCGAAGCTTTCAAAAAGCTCTTCAACGAAACCACCGCCAAGCAGTTCGGCTCCGGATGGGGCTGGCTGGTTTCGCAGGGTGGCAAGCTGAAAGTCATCACCACTCCCAATCAGGATTCGCCTCTTTCGCAGGGCCTCTACCCCATCCTCGGCAACGACGTATGGGAGCACGCTTACTACCTCAAGTATCAGAATCGCCGTCCGGACTACCTTGCAGCATGGTGGAACGTCGTCAACTGGGCTGAGGTCAATCGCCGCTTCGAAAAAGCGAAGAAGTAAAAACAGGGATCAAGGGACGGGGATCAGGGAACAGGCGACGCTCATCGCGACCCTGAGACCCTTTTCCTTCCCTGTTCATTTTTTCCTTGACCCCTGACAACTGATCCGTCTCCTGCTTTTGCACAACTCTTTTCCTGGGCACGTGTCTAAGCTGGCAGGGGTGGTATTGAAGCCCGTGCGTACAGTCGGAATTTTCTTTTTTGCGGTTCTATTTGCTTTGGTTCTCCCGCAATCTCTGCGCGGCCAAAGCGCCACGTTTACGGTTTCGCAACTCGGCAAACAGGTTGGGAGAGCTTCATTCAATTTTGCCACCACGCCCGACGGATTTGACTCGAGCTCTACCGTGCGTGTCTCGATGAAGGGCCTGGAATACGCATTTTCAAAGACGGAGCAGCTCTCCGCAGCCAACGAGCTCAAGCATGTTCAACTCAGCGCCGTGGTCAACGGCTCTGCCGTGAACATTGTTGGTGCGCCAGATGCCTCGCAATTCCTCCTCAATGTCTCCGCCAACGGGCGTAGTTCGGCCGTGCGTCTTGACGCGCATCCCGGCGCCGTTTTCACGCCTGACTTCGATCCGGGCGCGCTTGAGACCCTGATCGCGCTCGGAGTAAGCCGCAATAACCACGACCTGTGGGCTATCTCACCCAAGCAGTCGGGCAATCAGGCGGCCAGCATTTCCCAGGTTCAACTAGCCACGTACTCCGACGAACAGGGGACTCTCAACGGTCAGCCGATCACCGTGCATCATCTGGTCGCGACCATTGCCGGGGCCACCACCGATCTGTTCGCAGGCCCCGAGAATCAGTTGCTCCAGGCCGAGCTTCCGCAGCAGGGTTTCGCGCTCATCCGCACCGGATTCGTGCTCAAGCCCCCTGCCAAGCCACAGGCGGCGCCCGCTCCTGCAAATTAGTGATTTAATTTGCCCCTTACTGAACGGGTGCATTCGCGCCTGCAACACCACGAATGCTGTAGCATTTCTCCATGTTCAGGCCGCTCCCTCGCAGCTCGATCGCAGCGATGTTGGTTTGCGTCGCCGCGGCGCTTGCAGCCCAAAATGCACAGACGACTTCCGAACGTGTTGACCAGGTTCTGCGCGGTATGGACCGCGGCCGCTATATCGGCCAGGTTGCTGTTTCGCCCGATGGAAAGCGGCTGGCCTGGATTCAGGGCGCTCGCGGCGGTTCGGAAATTCGATTGGCTCCGCTGGACGAGCTAAGCAAATCCGTTCGGATTACGGCGGCAAACTCCGCCGATCAGCATTGCCACGAGAATGAACTGGCGTGGAGTCCCGATTCCGCGGCGCTGGCCTTTCTTTCCGACTGCGAAAGTAATTCCGGCCAGATGAATATCTACCTCGCGTCTGTTGATAGCGGCGCGGCCCACGTATTGAGCGAGCTCAAAGGTGAGGTCGATTCGCTAGAGTTCTCTCCTGACGGCAAGTCAATCGCGTTTCTTTACGTCGAAGGAGCCACTCGGCCCGCGGGCGCGCTGGCTGCAATGAAGTCTCCTTCCGGCGTCATTGGTGAAGACGGCGTCGAGATTCAGCGCGTGGCCCTGGTTCCAGCAGTACGCGCTACCGATGCCGAGCCGGGAGATACCACGTTCATCACGTCCCCCAAACTGCACACGTACGAGTTCTCGTGGTCAGCCGACTCCAAATCGATTGCGTTCACGGCCGCCGAGCCCCCCGGCGAAAACAACTGGTGGGTAGCCAAACTCTACACGCAGAAAATTGATGGTCAGCCCCGGGCCATACTGGATCCGATGAAGATTCCCGGCGCGCTCCACGGCATGCAGATCGCCGTTCCGCGCTGGTCGCCCGATGGAAAGACGATCGCATTCATTGGCGGACTGATGAGCGATCAGGGCGTCACTGGTGGTGACGTATGGGCCGTCTCCGCAACAGGCGGAGAGCCGCACAACCTCACACCGAATCGGCCGTCCACGCCCGTCTGGCTCACTTGGGACGGCAACCGGAGCCTGTTTGTGACTGAGGTAGTCGGCGGTGGTTCGCGGCTCTTCCGCCTCGAACTGCGCGGCAATTCCGGTACTCAGTTGAATGCGGCTGGCGCATCCAGCACCGAGTTCGATTACCCGGGAACCATCGGTGATGGAAAAACAGAGCTTGAACTCTCTGCCACTACCGACAGGTCGCTCTTTGTATTTGCGGCCAGCTCGTACAACACGCCGCCGGAGATTTATGCGGCGCATGCCAAATCGGTATCTGGCCCTCGCGATGCGTCTTCGCTCCAGCAGCTCACTCATTTGAACGAGGGCGTTCAGCAGGGTTGGGGCAAAACTGTTTCAGTGGAGTGGACCAGCGATGCTTTTCACGTTCAGGGCTGGCTCATTTTCCCTAAACCATTCGACCCGTCCAAAAAATATCCGCTGGTGGTTGAAGTTCACGGCGGCCCGGCTGCTGCTACTTTGGGCCATTGGGATCGCGGCGGCGGGGGAATCAGCGCCACGACGCTTTCCGGCCTCGGGTACTTTGTATTCCTGCCCAACCCGCGTGGCAGCTTCGGGCAGGGTGAATGCTTTACCCAGGCAAACCGAAAGGATTTCGGCTATGGCGACTTGCGCGACATCCTGGCCGGCGTCGACACGGTTCTCAAGTCATATCCAGTGGAACCGAGCCGCGTGGGAATTACGGGCTGGAGCTATGGCGGCTTTATGAGCATGTTCGCCGTTACGCAAACGCACCGCTTCAGGGCAGCGGTTGCCGGCGCCGGCATCTCGAACTGGCTCAGCTATTACGGCGAGAACTCGATTGATACCTGGATGTTGCCCTATTTTGGCGGCTCGGTGTACGACGAGCCCGCGGTCTACGCCAAAAGTTCGGCCATCAACTTCGCCAAGCAGGTAAAGACGCCCACTTTAGTGTTGGTCGGCGACCGCGACGGCGAGTGTCCTGCGCCACAGTCGTTCGAATTCTGGCATGCGCTCAGAGATCTACACGTCCCTACCCAGCTTGTTGTTTACCCAAATGAGGGACACGGGTTTACCGACCCCTCACACCGCCGAGACGTGATTATCCGCGCCGCCGACTGGTTCGTTCGCTACATGCCCGCGGCCCCGTAATTCAGCCTTTGATCGTTCCTTGAGATTGAGGGGCGCCGAACGTGCTTTCCAACTGCTTTTTGGGCAGTCTATCAACCAGCGAACCATCGATTCCGCCCAAGCCACAGGGGGGCTGATCCTGATACACTTTGACCTTGGAGTCTCTGAGGGTTTTTCGCCGGCCGGAAGCATGCAAATGCATGATGCCGGATGTCGGTTGTTTGTGCGGATTTATGCCCGCTGCGGCTTGCCGTCGGGTTACTAAAAACTCAATTCTTCTCACGTATTCGGATTGACCGTTCCGGGGTTCGATGAAGCGGAGCGGGGAGGATTCATGCGGCGGTTTTTGACGCTAGTTTTTATGCTTTGCCTGGCCGTGCCGGCCGGGATATCGATCTCTGGATGCACGCGCAACCCTGCGGGCAACTACTGCTATGGATTGGCCTACGGCATCAAGAACACTGAAGTCGCCTCCATTACGCTCCAGCCGCAGACCACCGGTATTTCATTGGCCTACGGCCAGACCCAGCAGATCCAGGCGCCCTCCGCGCTTACCTGCACAGGTGCGTCGGCTGAGGTCAGCGGAAACAGCTATGCCTACGGCACAACCAACAATAAGTTGGTCGATATTTCCCCGACCGGCATCATCTGCGCCGGCACCTGGAACCGCAACACCGGCGGCGGCATTGCCGACTATACATACTGCAATTTTCCCAACCCGTTGCCCGCAACCAACAGCCTGCCGTATAGCTCTGCTTACATAACGGCATCGGCTAATTCGGTCACTTCGAATCCGGTTCAGGTTTTCGTGCATGCCCAAGTTAGTTCCATATCGCTTGTCGGGCCACAGCAATGCCTGTCGCAGACACAGACCGCCCCGCTTGATTCCCAGGCCTGCTACAGCGTTAACGGGCAACAGTACCTCATGTGCAAGCCGGCTAGCCTGACAGATACCAGCAAATTTGCCTGCCCCATGGCGCCCGGCGTCACTTCGGTCCCCAGTTGTTCATCGGCCGTCGGTTTCCTGAATTACACGGTTGGCACCGCTACCGTCGCAACCATCAACTCTGCCAACAATCAGATCACCGCCACAGCACCGGGAACCACCTCAATCAACGCATCGGTTGCGGGTTCAGGATCTTCAGCTGGCTACTTCTCCACGTGCCCACCCAAATCAATTAATCTGACGCTTTCTGACGGCTCAACCACCGGCACCATCACCCGCGGCGTCCAACAGAACCTGATCACCACGATTGTCGATACCAATAACCAGACCATCACCGGACTCAATCTCGATTACCAATCGACAAACCCGATCGACATCACGGTGGGCTCCAGCGGTGCGGTCTTGCCGCGTTTCCCCGGTGTGGCGTCGGTCTATGCCGTGTGCCAGCCCGCGTCCTGCAATCCGACACCGATTAACGTGTTCGGTCTGAATGGCACCGGACTCTCCATCACGTCCAACGCCGTGAACCTGACAACCCCCGGAACCATCAGCGACTACGTTTGGTTCGCCGCGCCCGGCAAGTCGCAATATTTCGTGCCGATCGAACTCCTTACAGGAACCATCGGCTCAACCGTCAGGCTCCCTTATGTGCCCAATTCGATGGTCATGGACCAGGGCGGCTCTAGTCTCTATTTTGGATCTCAGCACGAGTTGATGATTTATAGCACCGCTACCAACACCCTCGTTAAAGAAGAGCCCAGTGTTCCGGGCGTTGTGTTGACGGTCTCTCCCAACAACGCACATGTGATTGTCAACGACCAGGTACGCGAGCTCTTCTACGTGTACAACACCGCTTCAGGCGCATACACAACATTCGGCGGGCTTGGCAACGCGGCTGTCTACACGCCAGATTCGAAGACGCTCTACATTACGGACAATGCCGCCCTCGGCGGAGACCACAAAGACATCCTGTATGTGTTCAGCACCAGCACTGGCTGGTCTACGTATCCGCTTCCGCCAAGCCCTCTGCCGCCCGCTGCCATTCCGTCTTCCGCCTATCTGCCAAACATCGGCGTTTCTCCAACATTTCAGACCCCGGCACTCACCATTCCAAGCGTCGGTGCGTACCTTCGCGGAACTCCCACCGTTGCCCACACCTGGTGCCCGTTGGGAACAGCTTCCAGCAGCGGCAGCAACATCTCTGCGTTCTATCCCGGCCCGTTCCCGGGCTCTGTTGCCACACAGGGCGGCGATAGCCAGCCGGTGCAATCTGACGTGCTTGCAGCAACTACTGATGGCAAGCACATCCTCAGCGCTGCCATGCTGGGCGGAGGCATCACGCTTTCTGATATCAACGTCACGGTTCCTGTGGGCGCGTGCCCCGGAGCCACAACTTCGCAGTTGAATCCGCTGCCCTTTCTACATCCGGCTACACCTTACACGCAATCGGCCCTCACGGTGAATGCAAGCAACATCAATGCGATCATTGCGTCGCCGGTGTCAAACCTGGCCTTCGTGTTGTACAACGGCTCAAGCGCCGGAGCGCAGTTGCCGTATTACGTGCCAAGCCCAACCGGAGCGGCTGGAACAGTCGGCTACGTTACGCTCAGCGGAGGCGCTTCAATTAATGCGCCGCTCGCCGGAGCGTTCACGCCAGATGATTCCATCTTCTTTGTGTCGACCGCTGGGGACAACAAGATCCACTACCTCAGTATCCCGGCGAATCCCTCCACAACGGCGCCTACAGACACGCAGCAGATCAGCCCAAACCTGCCGGCATGTACGCCCGTTTCCGCCGGCGGACAGGATGCAGGTTGCACGTTCACAGGTTCGGGAACTGTCGCACCTGCCACAGTCATTACCGTGGCGCCTCGCAGCACCACATAATCGCGGCATCCGCCTGATCAGCCATGAAGGCCGGCGCTCGCCGGCCTTCGCTGTTTCATTTATCCGCGACACCAGCCTTAATCGCAGATCGTGCAAGCAGGCACAAACATCTATCGCCCGATTCGGGAGCACCTGCGGGTCGCACGATAAAATCAAACCATGATCAAGGGCATTTCCTTTCTTCGTCCCGCCGGCAGCCCAGAGGCCTATGAAAGACTGGCCGGCTTTTTTGCTGCTCTCGGGTTCGCCCCCGGCAAGGGGTGGAACGAAGAAGGCAGCCGCGGTGCGTCGTTTCTAGCCCCGCTTGGCAATCTCGAATTTGTCGATGGCGCCTTTCCATCCACCGCCGACCTACTGGTTGAAGTGACGGCGCTCGACGCCGTACATCAGGCCGCCGCCACGTGGCTCCGCGCGCAGGGCGGGGAAGAGGCGCTCGTCCGGCTTTCGGCCATTACTGAAACGCATTGGAAGTCGCAGATCTTTACCGTCGAGCCGGAGCCGGGATTTTCCTTCAGCTTCTGGGCATGGACTGATCCGCTGAAAGGCAAGGCCATCGCCCTCGAAGGCGATCTTTCCGCAGCCGGAATGCGATTTGCCATCGTGATCGCGCGCTGGAACGCCGTCATCACCGAGAGGCTGCTCGAAGGAGCCCTCGACGTTCTGCTGCGCAGCGGTGCAATCCGGGCCGACATTCAGGTTCTTCGCGTTCCGGGCGCATGGGAAATTCCGTCTGCAGCCCGCGCGCTCGCCAACACTGGACTGGTCGATGCTGTCATCACGCTCGGCTGCCTGCTGCGCGGAGAAACCGCGCACTACGAAGCCATCTACAACGAAGTCGCGCGCGGCATCGGCCAATCGCAACAGGAGACAGGTATTCCCCACGCTTTCGGCGTTCTAACTTGCGAGACCCTTGAGCAAGCTCTCAACCGCGCCGGCATCAAGGCCGGGAACAAAGGTTTTGAAGCCGCAGCCGCCGCCATTGAGATGGTGAGTTTGCATCGCAAGCTCAAGCAAGGCGGTCCCGCTTGACGGCTACTGGACGCCGCAAATCGCGCGAGCTCGCCATGCAGATGCTGTTCCAGGCAGACATTGGCAAGCAGACCCCGGAGCAGGTGCGCGCAACTTTCTGGAAAGCCAACGATGAGGACGAGCCCGATGTTCGCGGCTTTGCCGAAGACCTTTTCCGCGTGGCCATTGAAAACCAGGAAAAGATAGACGAGCTCCTCACCGCCAATTCAAAGCACTGGCGCATCGAGCGCATGCCTGCGGTCGATCGCAATGTGCTTCGCATGGCCGTGGGCGAAATGCTCGGCTTCAAAGGAACGCCATTCCCTATCGTCATCAACGAAGCGCTGGAAATAGCGCGCCGCTATTCCGCACCCGAGTCCTGCAACTTCCCCAATGGAATGCTCGACGCCATCGCCCACAGCCTCCTGCCCAAGTAAACAGCGGACAGTGGAAGGAGCAGAAGGCACTCTGCACTGTCATAGCTTGCCACCCCAGCGTTAAAAATGGATACGTAATAGTGGATCCGCGATCCGGCTTCCCTCACACCCCACTGTCATCTTGAGGTGCGTAGCGACGAAGGATCTGCAGTTGCTTCGTAGAATTCAAATGCAGCGATAATCCAAAA
>JADGNO010000210.1 GCA_017883405.1 Occallatibacter sp.
CGTTATCGCAATGTATACGATGAGCCGCGCGCGGTAGCAGCGCTTGGCGGCGATGTTGTTGAAGCGGAGCGCAATCATGAGCGCAGTTTTTGCTGCGGCGCAGGCGGTGGTCTTGCCTTCCTGGGCGAGGAGACGGGGCAGCGCGTGAGTCAGGTGCGCGCCGCGGAGCTTGCAGCCACCGGTGCAACAACAATTGCAGCGGCTTGTCCGTTCTGTAATTCGATGCTGCGCGATGCGCTTTCTGCCAACGGCGAAGGCGCCCCGCAGCTTGTGGACATTGTGCAGATCGCTGCGCGAAACTTGCCTGAGTCAGACTAGATTGAATTCGAGGTTCTACCATGCCCCTCAGCGAAGATACAGTTCGGCGTTACTTGGTTGGAGAGGTGCCAATCGAAGTACTCGCCGTGGAATTGTCGAGTGCGGTCATCAGGAAGAGTAGCATCGAGACCGAAATAATGATTGATGATATGCAAGACGATTTCAATCTAACTCGAAACCACGTATTGAAACTTTGCGATGCTGCAATTGAGAATCGCATTTCGACGAGCGGCTTGAATACGGTGGCCTTCGCTATTATCGCTTCCGAACGTTTTCAACTTGACGGCGATGACGAACCGATGATGGAAGTTCTTTACGACTGGTCTGCTCCCGAAATTAATTTTCCACTCACTCCAGCTAATTTGAAAATGCACCGGAGATGGTTGACGGGAGAAGCGCAACCTCCAAAACGGGAATGGTCTATATCAGAAAGACAGAAAAGGCGTCTGGTTTCTATGCCACGAAAAGTCCGGACCAACTGCTAACTCCAGCCCCAACACCGCTACACCAATTAAGATGTACGCGAGTCATCTGTTATGAAAATCATTGTCGCTATTAAACAGGTTCCTGACCGCGAAGTCCCGGTACGCATTAACGCTGCCGGCAAATGGATTGAAGAAGCGGATCTGCAGTTCGCAATGAACGAGCCAGACGCGCACGCACTTGAGGAAGCTCAACTACTGAAGGATAAACACGGCGGCGAGGTGGTTGTGTTGAGCGCGGGTCCTGAGCGTGTTGCAACTACCATTCGCGAAGCCCTGGCCAAGGGCGCGGACCGCGCCATTCACATTGAGTGCGATGATCTTGCGCATCGCGATGCCCTTGGAATGGCGCAGTTGCTGGCAGCCGCCATCCGGTTGGAGAATCCTGACCTGGTGCTTACAGGCTTGCAGTCAGAAGACCTTGGCATGGGCCAGACCGGCGTGATTGTTGCCGAATTGCTTGGGCTACCGTGCGCCACGCTTATTCTGCACGTTGATAAAAATGAATCTGGCATTGAAGTGAAACGGGAGTTGGAGGAGGGCTGGTTTCAGAACATTCAGCTTCCCTTGCCCGCGGTTCTGACCATTCAATCCGGAGGCAACAAGCTGCGCTATGCAACGCTGATGGGGATTAAACGCGCAAAGACCAAGGAACTGCGACGGTTGGCTGCGACAGATCTCGGCGTGGCATCCGCTCCGGTTGTTTCGCTGGAACAAATCTTGCTGCCGCAAAAACAAAAGTCGACGCAGATGATCACCGGTACGCCCAGAGAAGCGGCCGCGACCCTGGTTGAAAGACTCAAGACCGAGGTGCATGTAATATGAGCGGCATTCTGGTGGTGATGGAACAGCGGGGCGGGCGCATTGCGCGCATTAGCTGGGAAGCGCTGGCAGCCGCGCAGCGCCTGGGCGACTCCGCGAACATTACAGCAGTCGTAGTGGGTGCGCAGACTGAAGTGTTTGCAGCGGAAGTGGCGGCAAGAGCGCCGGGAAAGGTGTTGCGAGTAGAACATGCTTTGCTGTTGCCATACACGCCAGACGGATACATCGCCGCGCTGCAACAGCTGATTCAACGCGAAGAGCCAGCGTATGTGGTCTTTCCGCACACGTACCAGGTTCGCGACTACGCGCCCGCGCTTGCCGCACGTTTTGGCCAAGTGCTGATCAGCGACGTCACCGCAATTTCGGAAGTTCCTCTATTCGCGCGCCAATTGATGCAGGGCCGGCTTAGCGGCGCCTATCGCAAACTTGGCAGCGGCATTTGCTTTGTCTCGGTGCAGGCCGGAGCGTTTGCTGCCGAGAGCGCGAGTTCAGTTACAGCCGGCGTGGATTTATTTACACCGACGATGGATGCCGCACAGATTCGCACGCGCCCTGGTGAGCCTTATCGCGCAGCTGCGCAGACGGTGGACCTTGGCTCAGCGCAGATGATTGTGAGTGTTGGACGCGGCATCAAATCGCAAGAGAACATTTCAATTATTCAGGAACTCGCGACGACGCTTGGCGCTGAAGTTGCGGCATCGCGGCCGATCTGTGATGCGGGCTGGCTGCCAATGGAGCGCCAGGTGGGCAGCTCCGGACAGACGGTTGCGCCCAAGCTCTACATTGCCGCCGGAATTTCAGGGGCCATTCAACATCTTGTCGGGATGAAAGGCTCGCAGTGCATTGTTGCTATCAATAAAGATCCGGACGCACCCATTTTTGAGGTGGCAGATTACGGAATTGTGGGCGATCTGATGGAAATTGTTCCGGCGTTGACTGAAGCTGTGAAGGCGGCGAAGCAGTAGGAGTGCTATTCCTGACTCGATATCTAAGCAGCATGTAATAATGCTGATCGTGATCTGGCTGGGCGAACGAAGAGGCAATCTAACCGACTGGTTGACCCAGCAATGGGTTCGCGTTACGGGATCGCATATTGACCTTGGCTCCAACCAATGGCTTGATGGCCCTATTGGAAGTACGCGTGTAATTGGTCGAGACTTTTTCGAGAATTATGCAAGATCGCGTAATTACGACATCGTACGGAACGGCATCCGTGGTTTGATTCCGGATTTTTCAGTACTCTGTGAAAATAATGCGTCACTCACTGCAGTCGCGGCACCAGTTCGCGAATTTTACGAACGAACCTCCGAATTCCAACTGGACGCATGGTCGGAATGGCGCCCGATGTTCAGGCCATTTGGTGGGGCATTGAGTCTGCTGTTCAGCCAGCGACTCCAACAGTTGAACGTCCCATTATCGCCGCTTGACAGCAGTAAAGGAATGACGAGCGAAGTCATTCAGATGCGCGATCCTTGCTCCGATCAAATGGCGCCGACGGCCTGGGTCCGTGAATTGTATGCCACAAGAAACGTGCTTTACGCGGGCTGTTATTCCGTCTGCAATGTCCCACTTCAGAAGGCCCCGTGCGTGAAGGTTGTATTTCCGCTGCCTAACGGGAACGCCATTGTATTGATGAATGCATTAGCAGGCGACGATGGCTCGCTCACCTTGCAATCGATTGGCGATCAATTCGGTGATCCCGGATTCTACTTCGTTGTTCATGATGGGACTGGAGCAATTTGGGCGAGGTATGTCAGCAGCATGAAAGAGGAGATTCGTGTTTATGCGGCCGAATCTGGAATAGTCCGTGCAGACCACACGCTCTGGATCTGGGGACAGAGATTCCTTCGGCTCCACTATAGAATGTGCAAACGGGCGGCCTAGCAGTTGGGGAGATTAACGTCGCAGTAATCGGTAGTACTTGTGCACACTCCTGTACAGGACACTGCACCGTACGATATGGTTCCTACTTTGCCGCGCTAATTTTCCGACGGCAAGTAAACGGAGGCGCCGGGCATGTTTCTTCCTGAAACTTATCAAGCAGCACTCGCGCTGATGATCCTGAGCATGCTGTGCTGGGGTTCGTGGGCAAACACGCTGAAGATGTGCCCGCGCTACCGCTTTCAGCTTTTCTACTGGGACTACGCGATCGGGCTTACGGTCGCCTCCATCATCATCGGACATACGGCGGGCAGCTTCGGCAGTGTTGGCCCGACGTTTCAGAACGCGGTCCATAGCGCGAGCACCAGCACCTTTGTATTTGCGTTCATCGGCGGCGTCGTTTTCAACGTGGCCAATCTGCTGCTGGTTGCCGCAATCGACGTAGCCGGACTGGCGGTTGCATTCCCGGTGGGCATTGGCCTTGCGCTTGTGATTGGGGCGGTGTCTAACTACCTGGTTGCTCCTGCGGCCAACCCCCTGCTGCTGTTTGGCGGCGTGGCGCTGGTGGCAGTGGCAATTGTTCTGGATGCGGCGGCTTATCGCAGCCGTGAATCGTCGGCAAAGGCGACGACGGTTCGCGGTATTGTGATCAGCCTGGTGGCAGGCGTGCTGATGGGGTGCTTCTATCCGTTTGTGGCGCACGCCCTTGCCGGCACTCCGGGCAATCCTTCACCCGGCCCTTACGCGGTGTCGCTTTTCTTTGCGATTGGACTGCTTATTTCCACCGTTCCGGCCAATCTGTTGCTGATGGCAAAACCGCTCGACGGCAAGCCTCCTGTTGAAGGCGCGGGTTACTGGAAGGCGCCGTTGAGCTGGCATATTGCCGGAGCGCTCGGTGGAGCCATCTGGTGCGTGGGCGGCATTGCAAACTTTGTTGCATCGGGCGCGCACCTGGTTGGACCGGCGGTGAGCTACACCATTGGACAGGGTGCGACGATGGTCTCTGCCTGCTGGGGCGTGTTTGTGTGGCGCGAGTTCGCAGGTGCTCCGCGCACAGCAAAGATGCTACTGTTTTTAATGTTCATTTTCTTTCTGATGGGGCTTGGCGCAGTAGCACTGGCTCCTCTTTACTAGGGACAATCATTATGCACGCGTCACGCAAGCCTATTGTTGTTGTGGGATCTGTGACCATGGATCTGGTGACTCGCACCCCGCAGATTCCTCGCGTGGGACAAACGCTTATCGGCACGGGCTTTCATACGACGCCGGGCGGCAAGGGCGCCAATCAATCTGTTGCGGCAGCGCGGCTCGGCTATCCGGTGGCGATGGTTGCCAAGGTGGGCGATGACCACTACGGCCCAACTTTGCTGAAGAGTCTTGCAGACGCCGGTGTGCAGACGGATGGAATGGAACAGGTCGCCGAGTCTTCGGGCATCGCGGCGATTTTTCTTGCCGACAGCAGCGAGAATTCAATTGTGGTTGTTCCTGGCGCGAACGGAAAAATGGATCGCGCCACCATTGATGCGCATGCGGCTCTCATTCGCTCGGCGGGAATGGTACTTTGCCAGCTCGAAATCCCGATGGACACGCTGTATTACACGCTGGCCGTTTGCGCTGAGGCTGGTGTACCGGTGATGCTGGACCCGGCTCCGGCTGCTGCTCTTCCCGATGCGGCATGGAAGCAGATTGCATGGTTCACGCCTAACGAAACTGAAGCTGCATTTTATCTGGGCGATGGAGCTAATGTTGAAGACACCGCCAGCGAATTTCTGGAGCGCGAACTGCGGGGCGTGGTGCTCAAACGCGGAGTTGAGGGCGCTTACGTGGCTGTTCCGGGCAAAGCGGGCTGGGTTCCGCCGTTTCAAGTGCAGGCCACCGACACTGTTGCGGCCGGGGATTGTTTTAATGGCGCTTTCGCAGTGGCATTGCTTGAAGGGCGCGATCCGTGGCAGGCAGCGCGCTTTGCCAACGCGGCCGCAGCTATTTGCGTTACGCGCCGTGGAGCGCAGGCCGCTATGCCGTCGCGTGCCGAAGTGGATGCAATGCTCGGCAGTGAAGC